>DASSSV010000146.1:0-29104 GCA_035708265.1 Thermomicrobiales bacterium
CGCTCGTCAGCGTCTACGGCGCCGAGGTCGCCGCCCAGATGCTGCCGCTCGACCCCGCCGCGCCGGAGGTGCCGGGCGTGACGGTCGAGGGCTTCGTCAGCGCGCCGGCGCTGAATCGCGCGCATCGCCAGGGGATCACCCTCTTCGTGAACGGGCGCTGGGTGCAGAACCGCGCGCTCGGCTTCACCTTGGAGGAGGCGTACCACAGCCTCTTGATGATCGGGCGGCACCCGATCGCGGTGGTCGACTTCGCGGTGCCGCCCGAGCAGGTCGACGTCAACGTCCACCCGACCAAGAGCGAGGTCCGCTTCCTCGATGAGCGCGCGGTCGGCCGCGCCGTCAGCCGCGCCACCCGCGCGGCGATCCTGGCCCACGGCCGTGCCGCCGTCCCCGGTTTCAGCCTCGGCGGCGCGAACGGGGCCGGCGCCGGCCCGCTCTTCCATCACGACGCCGGCCTCACTCCCGCCCAGCCGCGCCTCGCGCTCGACACCGGCGGCCACGACGCGGCGGGCGTGCCCCTCCCGCCACCCGATGCCCTGCCCGCCCGCGCGCCGGCGAGCGCGCCCGCGCCGCCCCCCGCCGCGCCGGCCGGCGACGCCGCCCCGCCCGGTCGCCTGCCGCCGCTGCGCGTGCTCGGGCAGGTCGGGCTCTCCTACATCGTCGCCGAGGGGCCGGACGGCGTCTTCCTGATCGACCAGCACGCCGCGCACGAGCGGATCCTGCTCGACCGGCTGCTCGCCGGCGCCGAGCGCGCGGCACCCGACGCCCAGCTCTTGCTGGAGCCGCTGGTGCTGGAGCTGACGCCGCCGCAGGCCGAGGCGTTGGAGTCGTGCGCGGGCGAACTCGCCGCACTCGGCTTCGCCGTCGAGCCCTTCGGTGGGCGGGCCTACGCCGTCCGCGCCGTCCCCGCCGCGCTGACCGGCCGCACTCGCAACCTGGCCGAGACGATCGGCGCGCTCCTCGAAGAGGCCGCGCAGGGCGGGCAGGGCCTGAGCTGGCTCGAACGCCTCGCCAGCGTGACCGCCTGCCACAGCGCCATCCGCGCCAATCAGGCGCTCTCGATGGACGAGATGCGCGCGCTGATCGGCCAGCTCGAGCGCACCACCCTCCCGCGGACCTGCGCCCACGGCCGCCCGACGATGCTGCAGGTCGGCCTGGGCGAACTGGCGCAGCAGTTCGGCAGGCATGGGTGAAGAGCGCGACGAGCGCCGAGCGACGAGCGGGGGCTGGCGGCTGAAGCCGCGCCTGGAGACGGCTACGCCGCCACGAAGGCCGCCTGCACGGCCTGGGTTACGACCATCCCCGGTGGCCATGCGGGTTGCGGGGGGCAGGGGCGACCCGCTGGGTTCCCCGCGTGGGGGCGCCCTGCCCGCATCGCGGGTGCCCGCGTCAACCGGGCGACGCGCCGCGTCGCCCCTACCGACTGCGGCGCGATAGACCACCGGCGCTCGATCGCATCCCAGGCCGCGCCGGCGGGCTTCGTGCGGGGGTGCCCGCTTGCGGGCCTGGCGCCCCCAGCCGCGGCTTCAGCCGCCAGCCCCCCGCTCGCCGCTCGTCGCCCGGAGCGCCCAGAAGAGGGCCAGCATCCCCGCGGCGGCGGCGCAGACGAGGAGCATCGCCGGCTGGGGGCCGGCGCGGACGAGCAGGCGGCCCATCAGCCAGGGGAGGACGATGCCGCCGAGGCTGCCGAGCGTGATGACGTGCGAGGTCATCGCGCCGACCTGGCGCGGGAAGAGCGCCGCGCCGGTGGCGATGGCGTTGGGGAAGACCGGGCCGAAGCCGAGGCCGATGACGAAGACGAGCGCCGCGTGCAGCGCCGCCCCGGCCGGCGCGGGCGTCAGCGCGGCCAGCGCGACGAGCGAGAGGGCCATCGCGCCGAGCGTCAGCGGGCGGGTGGCGACGCGCGCGGCCAGCCGCCCGCTCGCCAGCCTCCCGAGCGCCAGCCCGATCCAGAAGAGCGAGACGCCCCACGCGGCCAGCGACTCCGACAGGCCGTCGACGCGGTGCAGGTAGGAGGGGACCCAGGTGCCGAGCGCGACCTCCGCGCCGACGTAGAGCCCCAGCGAGCCGCCGAGCACCCAGAGCGCCGGGCGTGCCAGCAGCGCCCGCGCGGGCGTCCCCTCGGCGTGGGCGGGGCGGTCGTGGGAGAGGTGGGTCGTGGCGACGAGGAGCGCGGTCAGCGCGGCCAGCACCGCGCCACCGCCGAAGACGGCGCTATACGGGACGCCGAAGTGGAGCGCCGCGCCGACGAGCAGTGGCCCCAGCAGCGCGCCGACGCTGAACGCGACGTTGAGGTAGTTCAACTCGGCGGTGACGCGCTCCTCGTCGTTGAGCGCGACGATGACGACGTGGCTGGCGACGTCGTTGATGCCGGTGCCGAGGCCGGCGACGAGCGCGCCGGCGAGCAGTCCGGCCAGGCCGGGCAGCCCGGCGAGCCCGAGCAGACCCACGGCCAGGAGCCCCGTCGACAGCGTCAGCGCCACGCGCCCGCCCCAGCGCTCGACGAGCGCGCCCGCGACGGTGACGGTGAGCATGAAGCCGACGAAGGAGACGCTGGCGAGGAGGCCCAGGCGATCGAGCGGGATGCCCTGCACGCGGCTGATCTCCGGCAGGAGCGGGCCGAGCCAGCCGCCGTTGAGGCCCGAGAGGAACACCGCGGTGTAGGCCAGCCAGGTGATGCGCCGCGCCGCCGGTGCCGTCTCCACGCGCCTCCCGCCCCCCGCCCCCGGCCGCCCCGCGCCGGGCCGCGGGCAGTATAGCCGGCGGGCGGCCTCCCTGCCCCCCGCTGGCGGTTGAAACCGCGCCTCAATAGCCTCGCGCCACGAACCTCGCCTGCGCGGGTTCTGTCAGTCAGTCCGCGGCGTCGGGCTTCGCGGCGAGGGACGACATGCAGCCGGGGTTTCAATCGCCAGGATCTCTCGGGGCCGGAGCACCGGCACGCCCCGTGCTATAGTGCCAGGGAGCGGGCCGGGGCGGCGCGCGGGGAGGAGCGGCGGATGCGACGGGGGCGATGGCGAGGATGCCCGGGTGGGCGCGGGGGAGCACCCGGCCGGTGCGGCTTCCTCGGCGCCCTGGCGCTCCTCCTGGCCCTCGCCGGCTGCGGCGGGAACACGGCGTCGCCGGCGGCGGCGCTCTCCACCCCGGCGATCCTCGACAGGACCGCGCAGCGCCTCGACGCCGTCAAGTCGGTCCACTTCAACGTCACGATCGACGGCACGGCCTACGTCGACACCGCGCACACGATCCAGTTGCGCTCGGCGACCGGCGACATCGTCGTGCCCGACCAGATGCAGGCGAAGATCACCATCGCGGCCGGCGCCGCCAACGTGGACGTCTCGCTGGTGACGCTCGGCAACGACCGCTACCAGACCGACCTCATCACCGGCCGCTGGGAGCCGGCGCAGCCCGGCTTCGACTACAGCCCGGCGATCCTCTTCGACAAGCAGCAGGGCCTCGCCGCGGTCGTCCGCAAGTTGCACGACCCGCAGCGCCTCGGCGACGAGACCGTCAACGGCCAGGCGACCTACCACCTCAAGGGCACGGTCGACCGCGCGACGATCCAGCCCCTCACCAGCGGCGCGATCGAGGGCGACCCGGTCACGGCCGACCTCTGGGTCGCGCAGGACTCCTTCAACCTGGTCAAACTCGTCCTGACCGAGCCGCCGACGCCGGACAAGTCGCGCCCAACGACCTGGACGCTCCTCCTCGACAAGTACGACCAGCCGGTCACGATCAAGAAGCCGACGTGAGTTGAGAGTTGAGGGTTCAACGTTGATAGTGGCACGGGCTTGCCCCGTCGCCCTCTATCAACTGTCAACTGTCAACTCCTCCTGCCGACTGCCGGCTGCCGACCGCGCTCACGCCGAGCGAGAGCAGCGCGAAGAGCAGGAGCCAGGGCGGCACGGCGGTCCCGCCGCCGCCCGCGCCGGTGCCCGGCATGGCCGGGGCGGTGCTGAAGTGGATCATCTGCATGACCCGCGGCGAGAGCGACGAGTGGTCGTTGTTGACCAGCTCGACCATCAGGACGTGGTCGCCGGCCGGGACGTTGGTGAAGGTGTAGGGCGCGGCCTGCGTCCACACAACGAGTGGCGACAGGTCGAGCATGAAGTGGACGTGCCCCTGGCCGGGGCGGTTCGCCTCGGGGTGCTTGCCCGCCTCGGAGAGCGGCACGGTCGTCGGGACGATCTGGAAGTCGCTGACCCGGAAGGTCACGGTCACGGTCGCGCCCTGAATCTGGGCGCCGGGCGTGGGCGCGAGCACGGTCAGGCCGGGGCCGGCCGCGGCGGCGGGCGCCGCCAGGGCCAGGCCGAGCGCGATGGCGATGGTGAGGGGGAGTAGCCGGCGCATCGTCGTCCTCCCTGCACCGGACGGGTCAGGTCCCGGCCGGCGCCGTGATATCGACGGGGACATTCCAACCGGTGTACGCGACGACGAGCACCAGCCCCGCGCCGCGCGTCGTCCGGCGCAACTCGCGCGGGACGCCGCTGGCCGGGTCCACGGTGAGCGCCACGTCGGCGTTGCTCCCGGCGTCGGCCCAGCGCAGCACCGCGGCGTCCCCGTTCCGCTCCAGTGCCGGCCGCGTCGCGGCGTCCGCGTGCGGGAGGTAGGTCTGGATCTGGCCCCAGACACCCTCGTGGCCCGGCGCCGGGGTCCAGCGGTCGTCCGGCCCGCGCTGCCAGCCGGTGTTGCCGATGATGATGTACTCGGTCGTGCGCGTACCGGCCGCGCTCTGGTAGGTCGAGGTCAGGTGCAGGCGGGGCGGCTGGGGGCCAGAGCCGAGGTCGAAGGCCACCTCCGCCGTCGCCCGCGTGCCGTCGGGGTAGGTGAGCGTCGCCGTGAACCGGCCCGAGCGCAGGCCCGCCTCGGCGGCGATCGCCCGCCGCCACACGGCCGTCGCGTCCTGGCCGCCGGGCGTCGCCGACGCGGGCGAGGCCGACCGCGGCGAAGCCGGCCGCTCCGCTGCGAGCGGGGCGGCCGGGGTCGCGGCGACGGTCGGGGTCGCGGCGGCGACCGGCGCGGCGGCCAGGCCGGCGCTCGCGCCCGGCGCGGCCGTCGCCGTGGGTTCAGTTGTGGGCGCGACGCCGGCCGTGGGCGCCGCGGCCACGGTCGGCGCGCTCGCGGCCGCGACGCTCGTCCCGCCGGCCGCCTCGGTCGGCGCCGCCTGCGAGGACGCCGGCCGATCCCCCGGCCGCGCCCGCAGCGCGAGCCCGACCAGCAGGGCGAGCGCGGCGAGGAGGACCACCAGGAGCACCAGCGTCGCCGGCAACCACCTGGCCCGCCCTCGTCGGGGCGCGTCCGGCGCCGGCGTGGGCGCCGCGGGCGGCGCGGCGGGGTGGGGACGCGGCGACGGCTCTGTAGACGTCCCCACCGCGTCGCGCGGGCCGGTTGCGTCGGCCGGCGGCGCCGCGGCGAGCACCGCGGTCTCCGGCGCCGCGGGTTCCGGCGCCGCGGGCTCGGGCGGTGGCGGCTCGAGCGGCGCGGCCCCGTCCGGCGCCTGCCGGACGATGTCCTCGCGCAGCGTGTGCAACTCGGTGGTGAACCGCTGCGCGAACTCCGCGATCGTCTGCTCGATCTCCGCCGGGACCGCCGGGCGCGGGGCGGCGGGCGCCGGGCCGGCCCCATCCGCGGCCCGGCCGGGCTCGGTGGGCGTCGGGCGTTCGCCGCTCATGGTCAGTCGTCCGCCGTCGCCGTCGGGTGCCCTTCGGGCATCGCGGCGACGACCGCGACACGCTGCGCGAGTTCTTCGCTCAGGCGGCGCAGTTCGGCGACCTGCTCCGCGCGCGCCTGCCGGACCCGCGCCATCTGCGCCGCCAGGTCGTCGCGGTCCTGCCTGACCTCGTCGAGCCGGGCGGCCAGGTCGTCGTGCGCGGCCTGGGCCTCGTCCAGTTGCGCCACCAGGACGTCGTGGGCGCGCTGCAACTCGATGGACTGCGCGGCCAGCTCGTCGTTCGCGCGCGTGGCGGTCTCGACGCGCCGGGTCAGGTCCGCGATCTGCTCGTCCTTCGCGGCCAGTTGCGCGGCGTAGAACTCGCTGAACTCCGCGCTCAGCGCGCGCAGGTCGGCGATGTAGCGGGCACCGATCCGCTCGATCGTCTGCTCGATCTCGGTCAGCGTCATCACGGGCGCGGGGCCGGGGGGCGGCGGCACGGCGTCGGGCGCCTCGTAGGCGTCGGGGGGGGCGGCTTCGGCGAGCGCGACCTCCTCCCGCACGTACCAGTTCTTCTTGGGCGTGCGCTGGTTCTTCAGGCCGTTGGGCTGATCGGGGCGCGGGTCGTCATCCATCCTCAACCTCGCTGTCTCTGCCGGCGATGCCGGCGCTGGCGGGCGGCGCGTCGAAGGGGCCGATGGCGCGAGGGGTTGGGCTGACAAGGTGCGGGCGATAACGGCTGGCGGTGGTAGGACAATACCATCAGCGGCGCAGAACCTCGCTCTCGCTGGCTGCGCCGACTATTCGCCTCCGCTGCTCTTCCCGGCCGGTCCGCTACTGGTAGGCGGCAGTATACCACGAAAGTACCCGGCGCGCATAGGACCCGGGTACTATGCCCGTCGGGGCCGCGCATCCGTGGGCCGCGGCATTCACGCGGCATTCGCCCTGCCGCGCCCCGCCCGCCGGTGGACAGGTGGCCGGCGGGACGCCATACTGGTGGCGCGGCGCGCGCGGCGCGGTCGGGTTGGCGAGGGGGGGTGGCGCGGGATGGTGCGGCGCGGCGACACGCTGACGGAGACCGCGGCCGGGGTGCCGCCGTCCGCCGCCCGCGCGATCCTCGGGGCCGCGCTCGCCGCGGTCCTGATCGCCGCGGTCGACCTCACGGTGATCGCGACGCTGCTGCCGCGCGTCGTCTTCGACCTCGGGATCAACGCGGCCGAGATCGACCGCTACTCCTGGATCGTCAGCGGCTACCTCCTGGCCTACCTGGTCACGATCCCGGTGCTCGGCCGCGTCTCCGACCTGGCCGGCCGCCGGCCGGTCTTCTTCGCCGCGCTCGGCATCTTCGCGGCCGGCTCGGTCTGGTGCGTCTTCGCGCGCGGGCTGCTGCCGCTGATCGCCGCGCGGATGGTGCAGGGCTTCGGCGGCGGCGCGCTGGTGCCGGTCACGCTGGCGCTGGCGGCCGACCTGCTGCCGCCGCGGCGCCGGGCGGCGGCGGTCGGCGCGATCGGCGCGGCCGACACGCTCGGCTGGGTGGTCGGGCCGCTCTGGGGCGCGGCGGTGCTCGCCGTCGCCGGCGGCTGGGCGCTCGGCGCGGTCGCCGGCTGGCGCTGGGTCTTCGCGCTGAACGTCCCGCTGGCGCTCGGCGTCGCGCTGGTGGTGGCCCTCACCTGGCGCGGGCGGGTCCCGCGGGCGACGCGCGGCGGGGGGCGCTTCGACTGGCCGGGCGCGCTGGCGCTGACCGCCGCGCTGGCGCTGCTGAACCTGGCGCTCTCGTCGGGCGCGGAGGCCGGCGCGGGCGGCGCGCGGGCCTTCGGGGCGAGCGCCAACCCGCTCGCGCCCTACCGCTGGCCGCTGCTGGCCGGCGCGGCGGTCGCCTTCGCCCTCTTCCTCATGGCGAGCCGGCGGGCGGCGGCGCCGCTGATCCCGCTCGGCCTCTTCCGCGACGTCGTCTTCAGCGCGGCCACCGTCGCGAACCTGCTCGTCGGCGCGGCGCTGATCGTCGTGATGGTCGACGTGCCGATCCTGGTGGCGCTCCTGCTGGCCGACGCCGACCGCATCGCCGTCGTCAGCGGGCTCCTGCTGACGCCCTTCACGCTGGCGATGGCGGCCGGGGCGGTGCTGGGCGGGCTGGCGGCGGAGCGGCTGACCTACCGCGGCGTCGCGGCGGCCGGGCTGGCGCTGGCGGCGCTCGGCTTCTGGCTGATGGGCGGCTGGCCGGCGAACCTGGCCTACGGGCGGATGTCGGCGGACCTGGCGCTCTGCGGCCTCGGCTTCGGGCTGGTGATCGCACCGGTCGGCACCGCGGCGATCAACGCCGCGCCGGGCGGCGCGCTCGGCATCGCCTCGTCGCTGGTGATGGTGATGCGCCTGGTCGGGATGATGGTCGGCATCTCCGCGCTGACCTCGTGGGGGGTGAGCCGGCTCGACGCGCTGATCGCGGCGCTGCCGCCGCTCACCCAGCGGCCGGGCGAGACGCAGGCGGCCTTCCTCCAGCGCCAGATCGAGTACGCCGGCGAGCAGAGCATCGCGCTGACCTTGCAGGTGCTGCACCAGACCTTCGTCATCGCCGGCGTCATCTGCCTGGTCGCGCTGGTGCCGGCGCTCCTGCTCGGCCGGCGCGGCGGCGCGGCGGCGGGCGAGGCGCCGCCGCTGCGCGGCCTGCGCTGAGGGGGGCGACGAGGACGGAAGGGAGCACGATGGGGACGCCGGTGACGCCGCGCTTCCGCCTCGCCGGGCGGGGCGACGTCGAGACGCTGGTCGCGTTCATGCGCGAGTTCTACGCGATCGACGCGTACCCGTTCGACGCGGGCGTCGCGCGCGCGGCGCTGGCGGGGCTGGTGGCCGACGCCGCGCTCGGCCGCGCCTGGCTGATCCTCGACGGCGACACGCCGATCGGCTACGTCGTCCTGACCTTCGGCTACAGCCTGGAGTTCCACGGCCGCGACGCCTTCGTGGACGAGCTCTTCATCCGCGCGGACTACCGCCACCGCGGCGTGGGCACGCAGACGCTGCGCTTCGTTGAGGGGCAATGCCCGGCGCTCGGCGTCCACGCCCTGCACCTGGAGGTCGAGCGGACCAACCTCGCCGCCCAGGCCCTCTACCGCAAGATGGGCTTCCGCGACCACGACCGCTACCTGATGACGCGCTGGCTGACGAAGTGAGGGCATCGTCGCTGCACGGTTTGACCGGGTAGCGTGCGGCAGGGTGCCGGTGGGAATCGCCGGCCCGCCCCCGCGTCACCGCAGGGCGTCGGCGGTTTCGGCGCGCAACTGCGCGAGCGGGATGGTGCGATACGTGTTGGTCGCCCGGCCATCCGGGGTGATCGAGTATCGCTCGGTGATGTCCCAGAGCGGGCTACCATCCAGCGTCTGCGGTTCGTGCGTGCGCTCCGAGAGGAACAGGACGACTCGCTCGCCCTCGCCAATGGCGTCGTCCCGGTCTGGCTCGCGCCTGGCGATGTCCCGGCCAACCTGCCCGCCGAAGGCGTAGAGGAGCACTTCGCGTTGCGGGGACGCCCCCTTGATCTCCTCCTCGACCGCGACGTACACGGGCGTGAAGATCGAGATTTGCTGCCACGTTGCCCAGGGGTTCGCCGGGCGCCGCCCGTCCGGCGTGTCCCAGCGGGCGGGCAGCACCCGTGTGACGGTGCCAATAACGATAAGCCTCGCCTCCCCGGTCGAGATGGCCGTGTTCGGGATGCGGTCGGCGTAGAGGGTGTAGGTGTAGGGGGCATCGGGGTTCGGCGTGGGCGGTGCCGGCGCCGTGTAGATCGGCGTGGGCATCTCCGGGATGCCCGTATACGTCGGGAACGGTGTAGTCGCGATCGGGTGCTCCGGCGTGGGGAACGGCGTGGGCACGCCGCCGGGGAGCGTCGGCACGCGGGCGACGGCGGTGGCCGTGGTCCAGTACCCGGGCGGCGAGGCGACCGGCGGCGAAGCGATGCGCGGAGAGGCGGCTAACGGCGAGGCCGGCGCGGCGCCGCCAACCGCCGGCGTAGCCTCCGGTTGCCCGCACGCGACGGCCAGGAGTCCGACGGCGGCGAGCGCGGCGACGCCGCCGAGGCCACGGAGGACCCCCCAGGGCTCGCCTGCCCGGCGCTGTCGGTTCATCGTCGCTTCCCCGGCGACGGCGCGCGCCTACTGCGACCAGAACGGGCCGACCAGACCGAGGCTGCGGAAGATCGCCTCGGCTTCCGCCCCGCTCCGGCCGTGGAAGTCCGCGTCCATCCGGTCGCGATACCACGCCTGCGCGAGCGCCCAGGTCTGGTCGAGCGTCAGCACCGCGCCGCGCGTCCTCCCGCGGCGCGCGCACCAGCGCTCGATCGCCTCTTCCGACCGGAAGAGCAGGATCGTCCCTCAGGTGAAGACCTGGTCGTCGTACCACTCGCGGAACGGCAGCAGGAGGTGGACCAGCGCCCCCTCGTCGCCGACCACCCGCCCGCCGACGACGGCGAGCCCGATCGGCGCGCCGTCCTCCGCGCACGTCGCGGCGACCCGCGCGTCGGTCCCGAGCATCGCGGGGATGCCGAGCGCGTCCCAGGCGCAGTTGGCCCAGTAGGCGCGCCCGCCGGCCTCGACCCGGAAGGGCGTGGGGACCGCGGAGAGCGGGTTCGCCATGCGGATCGCCCGCGTCTCGGGATCGAGGAGGAGCGCGTGCCGCCGCTCCAGCCGCTCGTAGGCCGCCTGCGCCTCGCCGGCCGTCACGCCCATCGCGCTCGCGGTCGTGGCCGCGCTCGGCGGCTCGGCGTGGTCCACCCAGTAGCGGTAGACGAAGTGGCGTACTGCCCAATCGAGGGCGTCTGGCGTCCGGTTGCCCATGCCGGTCTTCCCCCGCGGTATCCGAAGCGAAATCGCGACGATCGGCGTGAGTATACGCGCGCGCCCGGGCGGGCACAAACCGGCGAGGGGATGGGCCATGAGGGCGGGCGCGGTAGGGGCGACGCGCGGCGGCGCCCGGTTGACACGGGCGCCCGCCACGCGGGCAAGGCGCCGCCGCGCGGTCGGCATCCCCACGCGGGCGACGCGGCGCGTCGCCCCTACCGCCCCACCGGCCGCGCCGTACCGGATAGCCCCAGGCCGCGCAGGCGGCCTTCGTGGCCGCAGGTCTTCAGGCGCGGCTTCAGCCGCCAGCCCCCTCGCCGGATTCCCCCCCCGCCAGCGCGCGCCAGACGCGCAGCACCTCGGCGACGCTCCACGCCTGCGCGATGCAGCCGCAGGGGAGGTGGGGCGGGTCGCCCGCGAAGATCTCGGAGATCGAGCCGAGGCCAGCATCGCCGAGGTGGTCGGCGAAGGGACGCAGGACGGCCAGCGCGGCGGCGGGGTCGCCGCTGACGCGCAACACCGCCTCGGCGTAGGCGCCGCTCAGCCAGGACCAGACCGCGCCCTGGTGGTAGGCGCCGTCCCGCTGGCGCTGGTCGCCGCCGTAGCGCCCCTGGTAGGCCGGGTCGTCGGGGCCGAGGGAGTGGAGGCCGTAGCTCGTCAGCAGCGCGCGCCCGCTCGACTCGACCACGGCCGCCGCTTCCGAGCCCTCCAGCAGCGGGAAGGGGAGCGACACGGCGAAGACCTGGTTCGGGCGCAGGGCGTTGTCGTCGCCGTTGGGGCCGTCGACAACGTCGGCGAGGTGTGCCTGGCCGGGGCGGACGAAGCGGGCGCGGAAGGACGCGCGCGCGCGGTCGGCCTGGGCGTCGTAGCCGGCCGCCGCGGCGTCGTCCCGCCCGGCGAGGAAGCGGGCGACGATGCGCAGCGCGTTGTACCAGAGCGCCTCGATCTCCACCGGCTTGCCGGTGCGCGGCGTCACCACCCAGTCCCCGACCTTCGCGTCCATCCAGGTCAGTTGCACGCCCGGCTCGCCCGCCCGCAGCAGCCCGTCGGCCGGGTCGACGCCGATGCCGTAGCGCGTGCCGCGGACATGCCACGCCACGATGTCGCGCAGCACCGGCAGCAGATCGGCCACCAGCGCGTCGTCGCCGGTGGCGGCGTGGTAGTGGTGGAGGGCGACGAAGTACCAGAGCGTCGCGTCGGCGGTGTTGTAGCCGGGGATGACGCCGGCCGCGTCGGGGAAGTTGTTGGGCAGGAGGCCGTCGAGGACGTAGCGGGCGTAGGTGCGCAGGATGTCGGCCGCGTCCTCTGCGCGGCCGGTCGGCAGCGTCAGGCCGGGGAGGGCGATCATCGTGTCGCGCCCCCAGTCGTTGAACCAGTGGTAGCCGGCGATGACCGTCCGCCCGGCCGGCGCGCCGTCGCCGCCCGGCGCCGGCTGTCGCGCGACGACGAACTGGTCGGCGGCGAGGACGAGTTGCTGCACGGCGGGCTCGGCGCGCTCCACGCCCGCTCGGCGGAGGAGCGCCCGCTCGCGCTCGTGCTCGGCCGCCAGCGCCGCCTCGCCGCCCAGGTCTGGGTCGCCGTCCTCGGCGGTGTAGACGAGCGTCAGCGTCGCGCCGGGCGCGAGGGTGGCGGCGAAGGCGCCGGGGCTGTAGAGGTCGCCGCGGTCGTCCAGGCCGCGCGCCGTCTCCTCCCGATAGTAGAAGTTCCAGTACCAGTCGCCACCCAAGGTGAACTGGCCGTCGCCGGCCAGCAGGCGGTAGGGGCGCGCGCCCGCGCTGGCGCGGACCTCGACGCCGCCCGCGACCGCCCGGCAGTCGGGGTTCCAGGACTTGCCCGAGCTGAGGGTGTGGAAGTCGCGGTAGGTGACGAGCGGCGTGAGGGCCAGTTCGACCGGGCCGGAGGCGCGGGCCAGCCGGTAGGTCACATAGGTCGTGTTCGCGCCGTGGGCCATCCAGACGCGGCGCTCCAGCAGCGCGTCGGCCAGCGCGAAGGTCCAGACCGGCACCAGCCCCTCCAGCGCGAAGGACTGGAGGTAGAGGTAGCCGTGCGGGTCGATCCAGCCGCCGCCGTACTCCTGCGCCGAGAGGGGGTAGCGCCAGCGGTCGTAGGTCGCCCACTCGATCGCGTCGGCGACCAGCACGGTGCGCTCGACCGGCGGGGCCAGCGCGGCGACGAGCAGGCCGTGGTAGCGGCGGGTGCGCGGGCCGGCGACGGTGCCGGAGGCGTAGCCGCCGAGCGCGTTGGTGACGAGCCACTCGCGCCGCAGCCCGGCCGCGAGGTCGCCGCAGACCGCGCGGCCGAAGCGGACCAGCGGGCTATCGAGGACCGTGGCGGGAGCGGCCCTGCCGCTCGCGGCACTCACGGCGTTTCCAGTTCCCAGTGCTCGTCGTCCTTGCGCGCCGCCCCGGCGATCACCAGGCCGCCCTCGTCGTCGGCGTGGTGGTCGCTCTGCTGCTGGATCAGTTTGGCGACGACGCCGGTCCAGCCGGTCTGGTGGCTCGCGCCGAGGCCGGCGCCGTCGTCGCCGTGGAAGTATTCGTAGAAAAGGACGTGGTCGCGCCAGTGCGGGTCGCGCTGGAAGGTCTCGTTGCCGCCGAAGACCGGCCGCCGTCCATCCTCGTCGCGCAGGAAGAGGCGGATCAGGCGGTGCGAGAGCTCGTCGGCGACCTCGTTGAGCGTGAGGTAGCGGCCGGAGCCGGTCGGGCACTCGACCTTGAAGTCGTCGCCGAAGTAGTGGTGGAACTTCTGCAGCGACTCGATCAGGAGGTAGTTGACCGGGAACCAGACTGGCCCGCGCCAGTTCGAGTTGCCGCCGAAGGTGCCGGTGCGCGACTCGGCCGGCTCGTAGTCCACCACGTAGGTCGCGCCGTCGGCCTGGAGGACGTAGGGGTGGTCGCGGTAGTAGCGGCTGAGGGCGCGGATGCCGTGGTCGCTGAGGAACTCGGCCGGGTCGAGCGCGCGGCGCAGGAGCGCTTTCAGCCGGTGGCCGCGGCAGATCGCCAGCAGCCGCCGCTCGCCGAGGCCAGGGTCGTACCACTGGGAGACGAGCTCGGCCAGGTCGGGCCGGTTGGTGAGGTACCACTCCAGCCGGTCCTTGAAGCCCGGCAGCAGGTTCAGCAGCTCCGGCTCGACCGTCTCCACCGCGAAGAGCGGGATCAGGCCGACGAAGGAGCGCACCTTGAGCGGCACCGTGCGGTCGTCGGGCAGGTGCAGCACGTCGTAGAAGAAGTGGTCCTCCTCGTCCCACAGGTCGATGCCGGTGCCGCCGCGGTCGCTCATCGCCGCGGCGATCGCCAGGAAGTGCTCGAAGAACTTGGTGGCGATGTTCTCGTAGACCGGGTTCTCGCGCGCCAGTTCGAGCGCGATGGTCATCATGTTCAGGCTGAACATCGCCATCCAGCTCGTGCCGTCGCTCTGCTCGATGTGCCCGCCGGTCGGTAGCGGCGCGCTGCGGTCGAAGACGCCGATGTTGTCGAGGCCGAGGAAGCCGCCCTGGAAGACGTTGTTGCCCTCCTCGTCCTTGCGGTTGACCCACCAAGTGAAGTTGAGCATCAACTTGTGGAAACAGGACTCCAGGAACTCGCGGTCCACCGTGCCGTGGTGGCGCTGCTCGATCTGGTAGATGCGCCAGGCGGCCCAGGCCAGCACGGGCGGGTTGACGTCGCCGAAGGCCCACTCGTAGGCCGGGGCCTGGCCGTTGGGGTGCTGGTACCACTCGCGCAGCAGGAGGTCGAGCTGGCTCTTGGCGAAGGTCGGGTCGACCAGCGCGAGCGGCAGGCAATGGAAGGCCAGGTCCCAGGAGGCGTACCAGGGGTACTCCCAGGAGTCGGGCATCGACATCACCCGCTCGTTGTAGAGGTGCCGCCACTCGTGGTTGCGCCCGCGCAGCCGCTCGGGCGGCGGGGGCGGCTGGCCGGGGTCGCCGTCGAGCCATTGCTCCACGACATAATGGTAGAACTGCTTGCACCAGAGCAGGCCGGCCAGCGCCTGCCGGTGGACCAGTTTGAGGTCGGGGTCGAGCCCGGCCGGCAGGAGCGCGGCGTAGAATTCGTCGGCCTCCTGCCGACGCTCCTGGAAGATCGTGTCGAAGTCGAGGAAGGGCCGCGCCTCCACGCCGTCGGCGTCGGGGCCGGCGAGGTCGTCGTGGCTGTAGGGCGGCTCGTCGAGCGCGGCCATCGTCTCGGCCGCGCCGCCGACCGCCGGCCCGTGCCCGTTGGCCGCGACGAGGTGGCCGTGGACCGCCGCGAAGCGCAGGCGGATCGTCGCCGTCTCGCCCGGCCCGATCTGGCGCGTGTACAGCGCGGCGGCCTTGGTGCCGGTGCGCGCCGGGTTGACCGCCTCGCGCCGGCCGCCGATCAGGTACTCGTGGAAGGCGTCTTTCACGTAGGGCGAGGCCGACGGCGCGCCGAAGAGACGCTGGTTGTTGGTCTCGTTCTCGGTGAAGAGCAGTTCCTCGGCGCCCTCGCAGACGAGGAGGTAGTGGCCGAGGATCGGGTGGGTCGCCAGGATCGTCGGGAAGTCGGCCTCGTGCTGCGGCGGCGCGTAGGCCGAGAGCGCCGGGCGGCGGTCGTCGCGCCCCCAGGACCAGGTGTTGCGGCACCAGAGGGTCGGCAGCAGGGTGAGGGGCGCCGCCTCCGGCCCGCGGTTGGTCGCGGCGACGCGGATCAGGATGTCGGCGGGCGAGACCTTGGCGTACTCCACGACGACGTCGAAGTAGCGGTCCTCGGCGAAGACGCCGGTGTCCAGCAGCTCGAACTCGGGGTCGTTCCGGCCCCGGCGCCGGTTCTCCTCGCCCAGTTGGGTGTAGGGGAAGGCGGCCTGCGGGTACTTGTAGAGCATCCGCATGTACGAGTGCGTCGGCGTGGAGTCGAGGTAGAAGTAGTATTCCTTGACGTCCTCGCCGTGGTTGCCCTCCGGCCCGGTCATGCCGAAGAGGCGTTCCTTGAGGATCGGGTCGCGCCCGTTCCAGAGCGCCAGGGCGAAGCAGAGGCGGCCCTTGTCGTCGGAGATGCCGGCCAGGCCGTCCTCGTTCCAGCGGTAGGCGCGCGAGCGGGCGTGGTCGTGCGGGAAGTAGTCCCAGGCGGTGCCGTAGGGGCTGTAGTCCTCGCGGACCGTCCCCCAGGCGCGCTCGCTCAGGTACGGCCCCCAGCGCGTCCAGGCCGCGTGATCGTCCCCGAGTCGCCGCTGCTCGACCGTCATCGCCCCGTCCGCGCTCACCGTCGCACTCCTCGTCCCCGCGCCGCCCGGCGCGCCGCGGCTTTCGGGATCAGGATACGCTGTCCATTAGTACGCATCGGCCTGGGCGACTGTCACCCGCCGCGCCGGGGGCTGGCGGTTGCAACCGCGCCTCAATGGCCCGCGGGCCGCGAAGCCCGCCCGC
The DNA here is from genome assembly GCA_035708265.1 of Thermomicrobiales bacterium. Lineage (GTDB taxonomy): Bacteria > Chloroflexota > Chloroflexia > Thermomicrobiales > CADCWN01 > DASSSV01. The sequence goes on from DASSSV010000146.1 coordinate 15,851, forward strand.
GCGGACTGAACAGAACCCGCGGAGGGGGCGCGGCGAGCGCGGCGCGGCGGAGCGAGCCTCCAGTCGCAGTTGCAACCGCGGGCGCGTCCTCGGCGCGCGGCGGCTCCCGGCCGTGCTACCATGCGCCCTGGACGCGCCGGGCGCGCGGTGGCGCGCGGGCGATGCGGCGGAAAGGATGGCGCGATGCCGGGGGCGCTGGTGCTGGCCGGGTCGGGGGAGTTCACGCCGGCGATGACGCGGGTGGACGAGGAACTGCTGCGGCACACGCCGGGCGCCCCGCCCGCGGTGGCGATCGTGCCGACGGCCTCCGGCCTGGAGGGGGATGTGCCCGACGGCTGGATCGCGCGCGGCGTGGCGCATTTCCGGGCGCTCGGCTGCGCGGCCTACGGCGTCCGCGTCCTCGACCGCGCCGGCGCGGAGGACCCCGCGCACGCCGCCGCGCTGGCCCGCGCCGACCTGATCTACCTCTCGGGCGGCAACCCGGGCTATCTGGTCGCCACGCTGCGCGACAGCCCCGCCTGGTCGGCCATCGTCGCGGCCTGGGAACGGGGCGCGGCGCTGGCCGGCAGCAGCGCGGGCGCGATGGCGCTCGGTGGCAGCACGCCGGTCCGCCGCGAGCGCGGCGCGGACGCACTCGCGACGTGGGAGTCGGCGCTCGGTCTGGCGCCCGCCATCGGCGTGCTCCCGCACTACGACCGCTGGGGGCGCGAGCGCGCGGCCCCGCGCCTGGCCGCCGCGCCGGCCGGGCTGACGATCCTCGGCATCGACGAGGACACGGTGGTGCTCGGCGTCAGCGGCGCGGCGCTCGTCCTCGGCCGCGGCACGGTGACGGTCTGGCGCGACGGCGCCTCGCGCGTCTACCGCGCGGGCGAGACGCTGCCGCGCGAGGCGGTCGCGCTGCCGTAATGGCCGGGGAGCCATCAGCAGTCAGCAGTCAGCAATCAGGAGTGGCGTCGTCGGCTGATTGCTGACTGCTCGTCGCTACCGCCCCGCGTCCCCGCCCCCCGGCGCGCTGGCGGCGACGATGGCGCGGACCCAGTCGCGCACCGCCGTCGAGACGCCGGGGAGGGGCGCGGGCGTCTCCTCGCGCAGCGCCAGCCAGCGGGAGGCGGCCAGGTAGGCTTCGGCGTGGCGGTGCTCGGCCAGCAGCACCGCCGCCTCGGCGCGCAGCAGGTCGAGGTGGAGGGCGGCGGCGGCGCGGTCGGCCGCCGCGGCGGGCAGCGAGAGGTCGGCGATGGCCGCGCGCGCCCGGTCGAGGAAGGCGCGGCCGGTCTCGGCGTCCTGCTCGAAGTGCGCCGCGTAGAACCCGGCCTCGATATCGATCCCGATCCGCACCGGCGCGGGCGCGCGGTCGCCGGCCCGGAACGCGCGCTCCAGGTATTCGCCCGCCCAGCCGACGCTGCGGCGGTCGAGCGCCCAGTAATAGGCCAGGTTGCTCGCCAGCACGTCGTCGGCCGAGCCGTCCTTGAGCGCGAGCGCGCGCTCCACCCAGACGGCCGCCCAGGCGCGCGGGCGCCGCCCCAGCCGCGCCAGGCCGAGCAGGACCCAGAGCGCGCAGGCGCGCTCCGCGACCGCCCCGCCCGCGAGGATCTTCAGCAGCCAGGCGCCGTCCGACAGCGCGCCGCCGCGCTGCCAGGGGATCAGCGCCGCGACCGCCGTCAGGAGCGAGACGGCCGCGGGCAGGCGGAGGAAGAGGTGCGTGACGAACCCGGCCCGAAATGCACTGTCGGCGAGCAGCAGCGCCAGCGCCAGCAGGAGGTTCGCGACGGCGCCGCCGACCAGCATCGTCGCCGCGCGGCGCGTCAGGTCCTCGCCGCCGGCCGGCATCCCCACGACCGAGCCGTAGCAGTCCGGGCTGTCGTTGATCCCGGTCGCGAGCCCGTGCTCGTCCGCCTCGACCTTCAGCGGCCCGATTACCAGGTAAGCGATCTCGAACCCGGCCAGATACCCGCCGAGCAGGTGCCCCATCTCGTGGACGCCGAGCGTCAACAGCCCGGCCAGCAGGAGTTCCGCGACCAGGTGCGCCGCGATACCGGCCGGGTGCCGGAAGTCGGCGACGGCGGAGATGAGCAGGGCCAGCACGAGCGCGCCGACCGTCTGCCCGGCCGGGCCGAGCAGCAGTCGCCGCGCCGCGCGCAGGCGCGCGTCCGCGACCGTCCCCAACGCGGCCCGATCGACCGCCAGCCCCTGCATCGACGCGCCCCCGACTCCAGCCCCGCCCCCGCGATTGAGGGTTTCCTCCTACTCTACCGGCCGGATGGCCGGGCGTATATAGGAAATCCGGGCTGTGTCGGCGGGCGGCCGGGTGGACTATTGCAACTCCGACAGCGCGGCCAGCAGTTCCTCGTCGTCGGGCAGGGCGCCCTGGTAGACCTTCTCCCAGCGGATCACGCCGGCGCGGTCGATGATGAAGACCGCCCGGCGACCGACGCCGCGGTCGGGGTTCCAGAGGCCGTAGCGCCGCGTCACCGCGCCGTGCGGGTTGAAGTCGGCCAGCAGGGGGTAGCCCAGTCCGCCCATCTCATCGGCGAACGCCTTGTGCGAGGCGACGTGGTCGACGTTGATGCCCAGCACCTGGGCATTGGCCGCCGTGAAGCGGGCGAGGTCGCCCTGCAACGCGGTCAGCTCGTTGCGTCACCCGCCGGTCCAGTCGAGGACGTAGAACGCGAGGACCACGTTCCGCTCGCCGCGATACTGCGAGAGGGTGATGGTGTCGCCGGTCGACGCCGGCAGGGTGAAGTCGGGGGCGTCCTGCCCGACGGCGGGGATCGCCGCGGCCGTTTCGTCCATCGAGCGCTCCTGTCTCGCGATACCTGACGCCGGCCATCGTCGCCGGCCGCGCCCGATCATAGCACCGGGCGGGCCGGGGCGGCGGCGGTATACTGGGGCCGGCGAGACGACTATCGGCGAGGAGGGAAGCATGCTGCGCGGCATCGACCACATCGTCATCCTCGTGCGCGATCTGGCGCAGGCGAGCCGGGACTACGCCAACGCCGGCTTCACCGTCACGCCGGGCGGCGAGCACGCCGGCGGCGCGACGCACAACGCTCTCATTTGCTTCGGCGACGGCACCTACTTCGAGTTGATCGCCTTCAAGGAGCCCGACCGCGCGCAGCCGCACCGCTGGTGGCGCCGGCTGGCGCAGGGGGAGGGGCTGGTGGACTACGCGCTCCTCTCCGACGACCTGGCGGCCGAGGCCGAGCGCCTGCGCGCGGCGGGCCTGGCCGGCGAGGTCCAGGACGGCGGGCGGACCCGCCCGGACGGCGAGCGCCTCGTCTGGCGCTCGGTGATGCTCGGGCCGGGCAGTGGGCTCTCGCCGCTCCCCTTCGTGATCCAGGACGTGACGCCGCGCGAGTTGCGCGTGCCGGGCGGCGCGGCGACCCGCCAGGGCCTGCCGGTCGCGCGCGTGGCCGGGCTCAGCCTCGTCGTCGCCGACCTGCAGGAAGGTCAACGCCTGCTGACGGCGCTCCTCGGCGTCAAGGGGCAGCCGACGACGCCGAGCGCGGCGGGCGCGGCCGGCGCCGTCCAGTTCCACGTCGGCCGGCAATGGCTGGAGTTGCTGCAACCGTCCGGCGACGGCGGCGCGCCGGCCGCGTTCCTGCGCGACCGTGGCCAGGGCCCCTTCGAGGTCGTGCTGAGCGGCGAGGGCGACGCCGAGCCGGGCGCCGGCGACCTCCTCCCGCTCGACGCCACCCACGGCGCCCGGATCCGCGTGGCGAAGTAGCGAGACGGCAGGCGGCAGACGGCAGGCGGCAGAGGCGGCTTCCGCAGGCCGAATCGGTCGGTGCTCGTAAGCCGGTACTGCCGGCTGCCGACTCCCGGCTGCCGTCTCCGAACGGAGTGAGCCATGAAGTTTGGCCTGACCCTGCCGAACCGCGGCGTCCTCTTCGGCGCGATCACCGCGGCGCAGATGCTCGACCTGGCGGAGACCGCCGACCGCTCCGGCGCCTACGACGCGATCTGGGTCGGCGATAGCCTCTTCGGCAAGCCGCGGATGGAGTCGGTGGCGCTGCTCGGCGGCCTCGCCGGCCGGACCGAGCGCGTGCGCCTCGGACCCGCCTGCATGGCGAGTTTCACCCTGCGCGACCCCGTCCTGCTGGCCTACCAGTGGGCCAGCCTCGACCTGCTGGCCGGCGGGCGCACGGTGCTCGTCACCTGCACCGGCATCGTGCCGCAGGAGGGCTACAAACTGGAGGCCAGCGTCTACAATGTCGAGGCGAAGGATCGTGTCGGCCGCCTGATCGAGTGGATGACGATCCTCAAGCGGCTGTGGACCGAGGACGACGTCACGTTCGAGGGCAAGCACTACCGCTTCGCGGGTGTGACGGTCGAGCCGAAGCCGGCCGCGAAGCCGCGCCCGCCGATCTGGCTCGCCAACAACGCGAGCGGCGACCGCGCGCTGGTCGAGCGCACGCTGCGCCGCGTCGCCCGCCACGCCGACGGCTGGCAGACCTCGTTGACCGACGCGGACGACCTCACCTGGCGCATCGGCTACATCCGCGAGCAGGCCGCCGCGCTCGGCCGCGACCCCGACACGCTGGAAATGAGCCTCTATCACAACATCAACGTCAACGAGGACCGGCAGGCGGCGCTCGAAGAGTCGAAGCGCTTCCTCGACACCTACTACATGGTCGACTACCCGCCCTCCTTCATCGACGCCTGGGTCGCCACCGGCTCGCCCGCCGAGTGCGTCGAGCACCTGCGCGCCTATGCGCGCGCCGGCTTCACCGAGATCGAGCTGCGCTGCACGAGCTGGGACCAGGCCGGGCAGATGCGCCGCGTGATCGAGGAGGTGCTGCCGCTATACCGTGAGAGCGTGGAGCGTGAGAGCGTGAGAGCGTAGGAGGCTGGCGGATATAAACGCGCCTCAATGGCAGGCCAGCACGCTGGCACCCCGCCGCGAAACCCGCCGGCGCGGGTTGGGACGAAAACCCGGTCCGCGATGGCGGACTTCGTGGCGGCGCAGCGCCATTCAGCCGCGGTTTCAACCGCCCGGCCCCCCGCCCCGCCCGGGAGCCACCAAGGAGAGAACGCCGATGTCCGCCCCGCCAGCCGCCCCCGACTTGGCCGACGTCTTCGCCTACGTCGACGCCCACCGGCAGGAGTTCCTCGACCGGCTGATCGACTACGTCCGCCGGCCGAGCATCAGCGCGCACGGCCTCGGCATCGCCGAGGTCGCCGAGCACATCACGGGCGTGCTGAACCGCCTCGGGCTCGGCGCGCGCGTCGTGCCGACGGCCGGCTGGCCGATGGTGCTCGGGCAGCGCGCCGACGCGCCCGGCGCGCCGACGGTCCTCCTCTACGGCCACTACGACGTGCAGCCGCCCGACCCGCTGGAGGAGTGGGTCTCGCCGCCGTTCGAGCCGACCGTGCGCGACGGCCGCCTCTACGCCCGCGGCGTCGGCGACAACAAGGGTCAGCACTTCGCGCAGATCCTCGCCATCGAGTCGCTGCTGGCCTGCCGGGGCCGGCTGCCCTGCAACGTGAAGGTGCTCCTCGAAGGGGAGGAGGAGATCGGCAGCCCGCAGATGCCGGCCTTCGTCCGCGACCACCGCGACGAGGTGGCGGCCGACCTCGTCGTCACCAGCGACGGCCCGGTGGACGAGAGCGGGCGGTCGCGCCTCCTCTTCGGCGTGCGCGGCGTCCTCAGTTTCGAGTTGCGGGCGCGCGGCGCCAACCGCGACCTCCACTCCGGCAACTGGGGCGGCGTGGCGCCCAACCCCATCTGGACCCTCGTCCATCTCCTCGGGACGATGAAGAACGACCGCGGCGAGGTGACGATCGCCGGCTTCTACGACCACGTCCTGCCGCTGACCGACCTGGAGCGCGCCGCGCTGGCGAAATTGCCGGTGGATATCGCGGCGGTGCAGCGCTCGCTCGACCTCGCCGAGTTCGACCAGCCGGCCGACCGCGGCTTCTTCGAGCGCCTCTCGGCCTGGCCGACCTTCACGATCAACGGCCTGCACGGCGGCTATGGCGGGCCGGGCTCGAAGACCGTCCTGCCGCACGAGGCGTTCGCCAAGTGCGACATCCGGCTGGTGGAGGCGCAAACGGCCGACGAGATCTTCGCCAAGGTGGCGGACCGCGTCCGCCGCCACGCGCCCGGCGTCGAGCTGATCCGCCAGGGCTCGATGGACCCCTCGAAGACGCCGCTCGACTCGCCCTACGCCGCGCCGCTCGCCGCGGCCATCGCGGCGGCGCAGGGCGAGGAGCCGCTGCTGGTGCCGGCGCTCGGCGGCAGCCTGCCCGACTACGTCTTCACCAAGGTGCTGGGCATCCCGGCCTTCGGCGTGCCCTACGCCAACCCCGACGAGGCCAACCACGCGCCGAACGAGAACCTGGAGATCGAGCGCTTCTACCGCGGCATCAAGACCGGCGCGGCGATGCTGGCGTACCTCGGGGCAGGGGAGTAGGGGGTGAAGGGGGATAGGGGGTGCAGTGGGGCCTGGCGGCTGAAGACGCCTGCGCCGCCACGAAGCCCGCCCGCGTGGCCTGACCACGACCCAGCCCGGCGCAGGCCGGGCTTCGTGCGCCGCAGGTCTTCAGGCGCGGCTTCAGCCGCCAGCCCCTCCCTACCCCCTCCACCCCCTTCACCCCCTGCCACGCCGCACCATTCGACCAGCAGGTTCGCCACCGTCTTCGTCGCGGTCAGCAGTTCGGGGATGGCGAGGTATTCGTCGGGGCCGTGCGCGTGGTTGACGTCGCCCGCGCCGTACATCACGCAGGGCATCCCGCCGAAGAGGATGAAGAGGCGCATATCGGCGCCGTAGGGCACCGCCTCGATCGCCGGCGGCCGCCCGGTGACGCGCTCGTGGGCGCGGGCGACGGCCCGCGTGATCGGCGCGTCGACCGGCGTCTCGGCGGGCGCGAACTGGCCGCCGAACCACTCCAGGGTCGGCGGGTGCTCGCGCAGCCAGGGGTCGCGCTTGGCGGTGGCCATGAGGCGCCCGGCGACGAGGCGCTGGAAGGCTTCCAGGTCTTCGCCGGGGATCAGGCCGATGCGCCCCTCGGCGACGAGCGACTCCGGCACCGTCGAGGCCCAGGCGCCGGTGCGGACGACGCCGACGTTGATCGGGACCTTGTTGACGATGCCCGCGTAGAGCGGGTGCGCCAGCGTCGCGTTGCGCTCGCGCTCCAGCGCCTGCAAGTCCTGGAAGAGCGGCACGAACTTCTCGAACGCCGAGACGCCCTCGTCGCGGACGGCGGCGTGCGCCGCGCGCCCGGCGATCGTCAGCCGGAAGACGAGCGAGCCGCCCTGCGCCGGCACCAGCGCCAGCTGGGTCGGCTCGGTGATCAGCGCGGCGTCGGCGCGATAGCCGCGCAGCGTCGTACTGAGCGCGCCGACGCCGCCGTCCTCCTCGCCGACGGTCGCCGCGACGAGCACGTCGCCGCGCAGCGCGATCCCGAGCGCGTCGAGCGCGGTCAGCGCGGCGAGGTGGGTGACGAGGCCGCCCTTCATGTCGCAAGCGCCGCGACCGTAGAGGCGGTCGCCCACGACCTCGGCGGCGAGCGGCGGGTGGGTCCAGGCGGCGGGGTCGCCGTTCTCGACGGTGTCGACGTGCGCGTTGAGCAGGAGCGAGCGGCCCCCGCCGCGCCCGCGGCGCACGCCGACGACGTTGGGGCGGCCGGCGATCCGCGCCTGGTCGCCGACGTGGAGGCGGTAGGGCGCGATCTCCGCGGCGGTGAACTCCCAGCGGTCGACCGCGAGGCCCCGGTCGCCGAAGGCGCGCGCGACGGCGTCCTGCACCGCGCCCTCGTCGCCCGTGACCGAGGGGATCCGCACGAGTGATTGCAGCAGGCGCACGGCGTCGTCGCGCCCGGCGTCGACCGCCCGCGCGAGCGCGGCCGTGAGCGCGTCATCCGGCCGCGTCATTCCCCATCTCCTCCCTCGCCGCCCGGCGGCGGCCTCGCGCCCGCCGGCTGCACGCGGGCCTGCGCCACCATACCACAGGCCCCGAATTGCGGCGGGGGCGGGCTTGTGGGGACGGCTCGCCGTTCGTCAGCAACCAGCCATCAGCCATGAGGAAATGACTGGTCGCTGACGGCTGACAGCCCCTCGTCACTGGTCACTCATCACTCGTCACTCGCACGGCGGGTGCCTCAACGAATCAAGCCCTGTGGGGGCTTCTCATGGCGCGCCTAGCGTTGTAGACTAGGGTGTCAATGTTTCGGCGGTGGGCGCCGGTGTAGAATGTGCCTACCGGCCTCACTCCACAGGGAGGACGAGTCTGTGAAGACGGAGACAGAAGCCTTCGGCGCGCGGTTGCGGCGACTGATCGAAGAGCGCGGCTACGCCAGCGAGCGGCAGTTCGCCCGGCGCATCGGGATGGAGCCGACCTACCTGTCGCGCATCCTGAACGGGCACGTCGAGCGGCCGGCCTACGAGACGCTGCGCAAGCTCTCGGAGGCGCTGGCGGTCCCGGTGTCCGATCTGGCCTCGTGGACCGGCCTGCTCGAGCCGACGCCCCGCAACGGCGGCGAGGACGCGGCGCTCAACGACATCGTCAAGACGATCGAGTCGCGCGGCGACCTGATGGAGCAGTTGGCCCAGATCCGCGCGAACAACACGTCCGAGACCTACCAGCGCTTCATGCGCGGGCTGGCGAAGTCCTGGGAGAGCAGCCTCCGCCTGGCCGTCGACTCGTTCGCGCTGCGGGACGAGCAGAAGTAGACACGCGCGCCGAGGGGTGGCCGGCCGGCACCGTCGTATCGTCATCATTGTGTAGGAACGTGCCATGGCGAAACCCGCTGGACCGGTCGAGCAACTGTGGCGCAGTTGCGGTTATCTCGTGGTCGACGTGGAAGGGCTGCGGCGGCGCGAGTTAATGATCACGGCGGGTTGTCCCCCCTGCGCGATGATGCCGGCCTGGACGAGCGGCCCCTGCCGCGAGGACATGTTCGCGGGCATGATCCTCGAACTGACCCAGAAGCGGCTGGGGCGCGAGACCCTGGTCGCCCGGCTCACCGAGTACGGGCGGACGGCGGCGACGGCGCTGCTGGCGGCGTCGCTGCTGTTCGGCTTCAACCTGTACGACGGCATCAACCGGCTGGAAGCGCTGCTCGTGAGCGGCTGGCAGGCGCTCGCCTCCCTCCCGCTCTGAGCGCGCCGGCGGCGCGGCGCCGACGACTCGCATATCGCCGGACGAAGGCGCGGCGTCGGGGAGTCGCGCCTTCTTTGCACTTAAGGAGCCGCCGATGACGGCCCTCGACCCGATCACGCTCGAAGTCCTCTGGAACCGCCTGATCGCCGTCGTCAACGAGCAGGCGACCGCGCTGATGCGCACCTCCTTCACCACCGTCGTGCGCGAGTCGGGCGACCTCTCGGCCGGCGTCTTCGACACCCGCGGCAACATGATCGCCCAGGCCGTCACCGGCACGCCCGGCCACATCAACTCGATGGCGACCTGCATCCACCACTTCCTCGCGGTCTACCCGGCCGAGACCCTGCGCCCCGGCGACGTCCTCATCACCAACGACCCGCACAAGACCTCGGGGCAACTCCACGACTTCACGGTCATCACGCCGATCTTCGACGGCCGCGACCGGCTGGTCGCCTTCTTCGGCTCGACCTGCCACGCGATCGACATCGGCGGGCGCGGCCTCGGCGCCGACGCCCGCTCGCTCTACGAGGAGGGGCTCTTCGTCCCGATCACCAGGTGGTACGACGCCGGCCGGCCCAACACCGAACTCGAGAAGGTCATCCGCGCCAACGTGCGCGAGCCGGACCAGGTGCTCGGCGACATCCACGCCCAGGTCGCCGGCAACGACGTCGGCGGCCGGCGCCTCTTGGAGTTCATGCGCGAGTTCGGCCTGGAGACGATCGAGCCGCTGGCCGACGAGATCATCGGCCGCTCGGAGCGGGCGATGCGCGCCGCCATCGCCCAGATCCCCGACGGTGTCTACACGCACACCGATCATTGCGACGGCTTCGACAGCACGGTGACGCTACACGTGACGATCACCAAGCGCGGGGACGGGCTGCACGCCGACTGGGCCGGCTCCAGCCCGGAGAGCCAACGCGGGATCAACGTCGTCCTCAACTACACCCACGCCTACGTGACCTACGCGCTCAAGTGCGCGCTCTGCCCCGAGGTGCCGAACAACGAGGGCTCCTTCCGGCCGGTGACGGTCACCGCGCCGCCCGGCTGCATCCTCAACGCGCAACCGCCCGCGGCGGTGGCCGGCCGTCATGTCATCGGCCACTTCCTGCCCGGCGTCGTCTTCGGCGCGCTCGCCCCGGTCCTCCCCGGGCGCGTCCTGGCCGACGGCGCGGCCAACATCTGGGCCACGCAGCTCACCGGCCGCCACGCCGACGGCCGGCCCTGGACCTACGTCTGGTTCTCCTGCGGCGGCACCGGCGCGCGCCCGACCAGCGACGGCCTGCACACGACCGCGTTCCCCTCCGGCATCATGGGCGTACCGGTCGAGGTGATCGAGAGCCTGGCTCCGGTCGTCGTCGGCCGGCGCGAATTGGCGCGCGACTCCGGCGGGCCGGGGCGCTACCGCGGTGGCTGCGGGCAGTTGATGGAAGTCGGCGTGCGCACCGGGCGCGAGTGGAACCTCGGCGCGATGTTCGACCGCACGCGCTTCCCCGCCCGCGGCTACGCCGGTGGCGGCGCGGGCGGGCGCGGCGCGATCGTCGTCAGCGACGGCGAGCGTCGCCGCGAACTGGCCGACAAGTCGCAGGTGGCGCTCGCGCCGGAGGAGCGCTTCACGCTGCAACTCCCCGGCGGCGGCGGCTACCACGACCCGCGCACGCGCGACCCCGAGGCCGTCCGTGCCGACGTCCTCGACGAGCTCGTCTCGGTCGAGGCCGCGCGCGAGCAGTACGGCGTCGCGCTCGACCCCGCCACATTGGCCGTGGACGAGGCCGCGACGCGCGCTCTGCGGGCGGCACATGGGGCTGGGCCGTCCGAACGGGTGTCGTGACGTGCCCGACCGACCGCTCACACCCGAGCAGGTGCTGACCATGCTGGCGGCGACGCCGCCGCGACTCGTCGCGCTGACCGACGGACTGGCGCCGGAAGCGTTGCGGGCGCGGCCCGCGCCCGAGGAGTGGTCCGCCACCGAGGTGCTGGCCCATCTCCGCGCGTGCGCCGACGTCTGGGGCGGCTGCATCGCGACGATCCTCGCCGAGGACCGGCCGATGCTGCGGGCGGTCAATCCCCGCACCTGGATCGAGCGGACGGACTATCCCGAACTGGCCTTCGGGCCCTCGTTGCGCGCCTTCACCGCGCAGCGCGCCGGGCTCCTGGCCGCCCTGGAGTCGTTGCCGCCCGCGGGGAAGCCCCTCGAGCGGACCGTGCTGTCCTACGCGCGGCGGCTGGCGCGCCACGAACGGCCACACGTCAAGCAGATCGAGCGCATCGTCAACGTGATGCGCCCGTAGCGACGTCCGCCACGTGCCTGCCCCGGCCCCACCGTGAGCATCCGCCCCCCTCCCGCGTTGAACTTGCGGGGATGGTCTTATGCAAGGAGGCGCGCATGGCGCAGGGCGACTTCGGCACCGCGATCAACTGCATCGACGGGCGGGCGCAGCAGCCTGTCGCCGATTGGCTGAAACTCAATCACCACGTCCGCTACGTCGACACCGTCACCGCGCCGGGTGTCGACGGGCTGCTCGCCGCGGGGGATCCTGCGACGATCGAGACGCTCCGGCAATACGTGGAGGTCTCGACCGGCGCCCATGAGTCGGCGGTGATCGCCATCGCCGGGCACCACGGCTGCGCGGGCAACCCCGTCTCGAAGGACGAGCACCTGGCGGACATCCGGCGCAGCGTAGACGAGGTCGCCGGGTGGGGGCTGCCGGCGCGCGTCGTCGGCCTCTGGGTCAACGAGAGCTGGGCCATCGAGGAGGTCTGCGCCCGCGACGCGCCGACCCCCTCGTAGGGGCCGGCCCTCGTGCCGACCCGGCCTCGTGCGCGGCCGGGGCCGGCGATTGAAACCGCGCCTGGATGGCGCCTGCGGGCGCCACGAAGTCCGCCTGCGCGGACTGGGAACGGGGCTTCGCCCAACCCGCGCGGGCGGGTTTCGTGGCGGGGTGCCCGTGTGCGGGCCTGCCATTGAGGCGCGGTTTCAACCGCCAGCCTCGCTTATGGTTCGGCGCGGGCGAGCGCCGGAGTGCGGCCGCGCGGCCGGTCCTCGGCGAGTTGCTGATAGACCTGCGTCGTCGAGATGCTGACGTGGCCGAGGATCTGCTGCACTGAGCGCAGCTCGGTCCCGTTGTGCAGCTCGTGCGCCGCGAAGGAGTGGCGCAGGGTGTGCGGCGTGATGTCGTGGATCCCCGCCGTCTCGGCGTAGCCCTTGAGGATCAGCCAGAAGCCCTGGCGCGTCAGCCGGCGACCGCGGTGGTTCAGGAAGAGCGCCCGGTCGGCGTCGCTGCCGGGGATCTGCTGGCGGGCGCGCTGGAGGTAGTCGCGCAGCGCGCGCACGGCCGGCGGTTTGAGGGGGATCACCCGCTCGCGCCCGCCCTTCCCGGTGCAGCGCACGCGCTCGTGCGACAACTCGACGCACTCCACGTTCAGCGCCACCAGCTCGCTCACGCGCACGCCGGTGGAGTAGAGCGTTTCCAGCATCGCCTTGTCGCGCAGCGTCTCGGGCGTCGCCCGGCCGCCCCGCCCCGGCTGGGCCAGCAGCCGCGCGACCTCGTCCGGCGTGATCGCGCGCGGCACGTACTTGTCAACCTTCGGCGAACTGAGTTGGGTGGACGGGTCGCTGCCCAGGCGCCCGCGCTCGACCAGGAAGTGGCAGAAGGACTTGAGCGCGGCCGTCTTGCGGGCGACGGTGGAACTCTGGTAGCCGCGCTCCTTGAGGTGCAGCAGGTAGGTGACGAGGTGGTCCTGCGTCACCAGCCGCCAGTCGGCGAGGCCCTGCGCGTCGCGCAGGTGCGCCGTCGCCTGGCCGAGGTCATTGCGGTATGCCGCGATGGTGTTCTGCGAGAAGTGCTTCTCCTCCCGCAGTACCACCAGGAATTGCTCGACTTGCTCATCCATGCGCTTCCCCCATCCCCGGTCGGGTAGTCGGGTAGTCGGGCGGCGGAGTTACTAGTTGACGGTTGATGGTTGAAAGAAGGCCATCAGCGCGCCACAGGCGACCATGAACTACCAACCGTCAACTTACTGCCCGACTGCCCGACTGCCCGACTACCCGACTACCTGCCCCGCGCCCAGCAGCGTCTCCAGCGGCGTATAGGGCAGGCCGAACGCCTCGGCGACCGCCGCGTAGGTCACCCGCCCCCGGTAGACGTTGACGCCC
>DASSSV010000147.1:0-2166 GCA_035708265.1 Thermomicrobiales bacterium
CGCGCTCCTCGGGGTTGACGCCGTGGTAGGCGTAGAACTCCAGGCCCTCCAGCAGGATCTCGTCGGCCGGCGGCGCCCCCATGCCCCCTCCCCGCTCCGCCGCCCATTGTGCCACGCCCGCGCCCGCCGTCAAGCCCCGCCCACTCCCGCGCCGCGCGCCGCACGGCGACGAGGCTGCGCAGGCTTTCGGGCGCCGGTCCGGCGTCTGCACGCGCCCCACTGTCGGCGCCGCGCGGCCGGTATGAGGCGGGCACCGGGCAGACCGGGGCGGGGCGGACCGGCCCTGCATCCCGCGCGCTCGCAGCGCGGCGCCATGAACGGGGGCGGTTACGCTCGTTCGCCCCACGGTCGCAGCGGCAGGGCGCTCACGCGCTGAGGGGGCAATCGCTTATCAGAGCACGGGCCAGCGGCGCCCACCGAGTGCGCCGCGCTCGCCGCCCCCACTGCGCCGAGAGCCACGCGCTCGACCTCTACGACCTCGCCGCCAGCCTCGAAGCGCGCCGCGCCGCGTTCCTGGCCGCCGGCGAGCGCGAGACGGCCGCCGCCCGCCAGCGCGCCCGCACCGCGCTCAGCCGCACCCTGCTCGAGCGTGAGGGCCGGGTCCGCCCCTGCCGTCCGAACTGGCCGCGCTGCATGCCTGCCTGGCCCGGATCAACCGCGAGTTCTTCGGCCACGGAACGCGGCCGGTGCAGCGGAGCGCGCGCTGGCCACACAGCTCGCGCTCAGGCGCCATCGGCCGGGGAGCGCCCGCCCAGCAGGCCGCGGCGGTACGCGGTGGCCACTGCCTCGGCCATGGACGCGGCGTCGAGCTTGTGGAGCACCTCGGCGCGCCGTCGGTCCACCGTCTTGGGGCTCAGCCCCAGCCGGGCCGCGACCTCCCGCCCGGACAGCCCCGCTGCCAGCAGCCGGAGGACCTCGTGCTCGCGCGCCGTGAGCGGCGCGGGCGCCGGCCGGCCGGCGCGCAGCCGGCTGAGCAGGCCGCGGGCCGCCGCTGGCGAGAGGGCCGGCCCGTCGCCCGCGGCCTGGCGGATGGTCGCGGCCACCGTCGCCCCGCCCTCCGCCTGCAGGACATAGCCGTCCAGGCCGAGCGCCAGGAGGCCCGCGACGTCCGCGGCGCCCGGCTCGCGCAGCAGCAGGACGACCCGGCGGGCGAGGCCGCGCGCCTTGACCGCGCGCCACGTCGAGCGCGCCGGCGTCGGGCAGGTGGAGCGGAGTGACCACCACATCCACGCCGCCGCTTCCCCCTAGGCGCGCGAGGAGGCGCAGCGCGCCCGCGAGGTCGGCGGCCTCCCCGGCCCCGACCAGATCCGGCGCGGCCTGCAGCGCCGCGCGCACGGCCGCGCGGATGACGCCCCCGCCGTCCAGGACGACGACGCGGATCGGGGGCGGCGGGGCGCCCGGCGCGACCGCCGCGAGTTCACCCTCCATCGGGAGCCTCCTCGTGCCGAACCATGTCGCGCCAACCCGCCCTCGCGGGCGCGCCGCCCGCCGACGGCGCCGCGGCAGGCCCCCCGGCCGTCCGCCACGGCCGGCAGGGGACGAGGGGGAACCGAGGCGCGCCGGGGGGAAGGCCCCCGGCACGTGGAGGGCACCCGCCCGGGCTTCCCGGCATCTCGGATGGCGTCCGAGCATCGCCTCGCCAGCGGCTGGGCATCACCCGAGCGGTCGGTCGCCGTCGGCGGGGGCCTGCACCCCGCACGGCGCCCGGGCGCCGTAGTCGGCCGGCGCACTCTTGGGGCGGGGGCGACCAGCCCGCAGGCCAGCGCCACCGGCCCCTCCGCGCGCCCCGCGGTCGCCCAGGGCCCGAGCCGCGCGGCGATGGCGGCCGGCGGGTCGCCACGCGCGTGCCAGTAGAGCAGCCGGGGCAGCCGCTCGCGGTAGCAGGCAAGGCGCGCGAGGGCGGCGCGCAAGGACGGATCTCTAGGTTGGTGGCGCGCGCGAGGCGGCGCGGGGACCGCCTCCGCGGGTGGGGCGGACGCCCTACGGGGAGAACGAACGGAGGGCCGCCCGGTTGCGCGCCGGCCCGGCCGGCACCGCCGGGAGCGCGGTGGCAACGCCCGCCCCCGCGCGGCCGGCCGGCCGGCTACAGCACCCCCGGCGCGACGCCCGCGCCCCGCGCCCCAGCTGGCGAAACCACCCGAGCGCGGGTCCGTTCACACGGCGATT
>DASSSV010000148.1:0-11830 GCA_035708265.1 Thermomicrobiales bacterium
AGCGTCGCCTTCATCGGCGTGCGCCGCGACATGTGGGCCGAGGGGACGAAACTCATCGACGGCATCGCCGACGTCGCGGTGGAGCACGGCGACCGCCCGCTCCTCTTCCTCAACGTGCCGGCCTGGTTCGCGCCGAAGCGCCCGGAGTACCCGGTCGGCCACGTCGGGCTGACGGCGCTGCCCGGCTACGTCGGCCTCGGCCGCTCGGTCTACATCCACCGCGGCATTCAGCCACCGCTCGAATCGCGCGGCTACTACCCCGACCTGAACGGCTGGAAGTACGACTTCAACACGCACGGCGGCCCGGCGACGATCGCGGAGTTCGGCGACCTGGTGCGCCGCGTCGACGACGTCTACGAGGTGGACATGCTGGCGGACGGCGCGCACGTCCGGCTGGTCGGCGCGGTCCAGCCCGACCGCGCGGCGAAGGACGCGGGCGGCCCGCGCTTCGGTCCCGGGCTCGTCCTGGCGAGCGAGCGGCTCACCGGCGACGGCCGCATGCTGCGCGGCGATTTCACCTGGGACGTGCAGAAACCCGTGCCCGGCGACTATCTGCCGGTGCTGGCCGTGCGCGACGCCGGCGGGCGGGTCGTCGCGGCGACGACCGGCTACTCGCTCGGCGGGATCGCCGCGCCGTACCTGTGGAAAGCGGGCGACCGCGTCCGCGACCTGCCGGAACTGGCGCTGCCGGCCGCGCTGCCGCCCGGCGCCTACACCGTCACGCTCGCCTGGGAGGAGCGCACGACCCACCAGCCCCTCCCCGGCGTCGCCGCGGACGGCGCGCCCCTCCCGCCGACCGGCCTCGTCCTCGGCCAGTTCACCGCGCCCTGAGCGCCCGCCCGCGGGGCGATTTTCCCGATTGTATGGCCGTACAGGCTTGCCAGAAGGTTAAAGATAGGTTATAGTGTGGCCGGACTAGTTGACGTTGCGCGCACGTGCCGCCGGGCGGAACTCCCCGCCGTCCTGCTCGTCTCGTTCCGCAGTCGAACTATTCCACGGTGTCAGGCTACCGTAGTATCCTCGAAAGGGTGCGGAATTGAGCTACCAGGACAAAACGCTGACCTGCCGGGATTGCGGGCGTGAGTTCGTGTGGTCGGCAGGCGAGCAGGAGTTCTACGCCAGCCGCGGGCTGATGAACCAGCCCGGGCGGTGCCCGGAGTGCCGGTCGGCGCGCAAGGCACAGATGTCGGGCGGGAGCTACGCCGGCGGCGGGAGCTACAGCGTGGGCGGCGGTTACGAGCGGCCGCAGCGCCAGATGTACCCGGCCGTCTGCAGCCAGTGCGGCAAGGAGACCATGGTCCCCTTCCAGCCGCGCGGCGACAAGCCGGTCTACTGCTCCGACTGCTTCGCCGAGAAGCGCTCGGGCATGGGCTACGGCTCCTACAGCCGCGACCGGTACTAGCCCTTCCTCGCGCAACAGGCCAGGGCCCGGCATGGGGAGTGCCGGGCTCGTCATTTATCCGGCGTGGCCCGCCCTGTGCTGGTCCGACAGGGCAATGGGCCGTCGGCATGACGAACGCCGCGGGTGCAGTCGCCCCGCGGCGTTCGTGCGCCTTGTGCGGCCCTGGCCGGGGCCGCGCGGCTATTTCTTCGGCATGTTCTTGAGCGCGATGTAGGCCGGCCGCGGCGAGTAGTCGGCGTAGACGATGCTCCAGGGCGTCTTCTCGTCGTCGGGCTGCGAGACGGTCGAGAAGTTGAGGTTCCAGAGGAACATCACGCCCATCCAGGGGTACTGCTGCTCCGCGAGCTGGTAGGCGCCGACCAGGTACTTCGCCTGGTCGTCCTCGGTGACGTACTGGCCGTATTCGTAGCCCTTGGCCTGGTTCTTCGTCGTCCAGCCGAACTCGGTCAGCCAGATCTGCTTCGCGCCGTCGCTGTTCTTCTCCATCACCGCGCGGATATCCTCGACGCGGCGGAAGTAGAAACTGCGGTCATTCTGCCAGCCCGGTCCGGGCCCCGGCTTGTCGGGCCAGAGCGTGTCGGGCGGGTTGAGCGTGCCGCTGACGTGCGCGCCGAGGGCGTCGAAGTACTGCTTGACCTCGCCGTTCTGGTAGTCGTAGGTCTGCTGCAGGTAGATCGTGTCGTCGACCGCGACGCTCGGGTCGTTGACGCCGGTCGGGGTCAGGCCGCCGTAGAGGACGAACGCGCCGGGGTCATTCTTCTTGACCGCCGGGAAGGCCAGTTTCAGCAATTCGACGTACTCGCCCGCGTTGACCTTGCCGCCGGTCTCGCCGGCGAGGTTCTGCTCGTTCCAGATCTCGTAGGCGGCGATCTTCCCCTTGTAGCGCTGGGCGACCGCGGCGAGCATCGCGGCGTACGCCTGCTTCCCCTTCGCGTCGGGCGGGATGCCGTGGTTCGGCTCGGCCCAGGCGGGCGAGCGCAGGAAGACGACCAGCAGCTTGACGTTGTGGCGCTGCGCCGCCGTGGTGATCGCGTCGAGGTCGGTCCAGTTGTAGGCGCCGGGGGTCGGCTCGACGCTCTCCCAGGAGATCCACTGACGCGCCCAGGTGAAGCCCGCGCCGGTCAGCAGGTCGAGCGTGCGGTCCTGGTCGGCGGTCGGCAGCCAGACGTTCATGCCGTAGCCGACGTGCGGACCTTGCATCGGGAAGGCGGTGGACTGCGGCGAGGCCGCCGCGGGCTGCCCCGCCGTCGCGCTGGCGGCGGCCGGCGTGGCGGCGGGGGCGGGATTCGCCGCCGTGGGCGCGGCGGTCGGCGCCGGCTGGTTCGCCGCGGTCGCCGGGGGCGGCAGCCCGACGGTCGGCGAGGCCGCCTGCTGCCCGCCGCCGCAACTCGCCAGGGCGACGAGGAGCGCCAGGAGCGCGACGACAATGCCAATCCGGCGCGACCGACGGTGACCTCGGATCAGTGCTCGCTCGTGCAATGCTCCCTCCACTCCCTGACGCCGCGCGCCGCCGGCCGGCGCGGGCGCCGGGCATTCTACCATCGCGCACCCCCGCGCCCGCCACCCCTATAACGCCCGCGGCGGCGGGGCGTTGCGTCGGCGGCCCTCTGTCCCCCCAATGCTGGGGAGAACCCACCCCGCACATCGCGGCCATTCGGGCGCGGTCGGTCGGGTCTGGTCGGTAGAACCGGCATCCCCATCGCCGCGGCGTCCACGCCTGGTTCCCCCCAGCATTGGGGAGATCGGGGGCCACGCCCTGTATACTACCCTGCGGGCAGTCACCGGCCGGCGCGAGCGGGGAGAGCAACAGGGTGAGCGAGAGCACCGGAGTGACGGAGACGCTTGAAATCATGCCCGCGCCGGGGCCGATCCGGGCGACGGTGACGGTGCCGGGCTCGAAGAGCCTCACCAATCGCGCGCTGCTGATCGCCGCGCTCGCGGACGGGCGCTCGACGCTGGCCGGCGCGCTGCACAGCGACGACACGCGCTACATGGCCGGGGCGCTGCGCGCACTCGGCGTGGAGGTGCGGGAGGACCCGGCCGGCGCGCGATTCGAGGTCGCGGGGTGCGGCGGGCGCTTCCCCGCCGAGCGCGCCGACCTCTTCGCCGGCGCGTCCGGCACGGCGGCGCGGTTCCTCACGGCGGCGCTGACGCTCGGGCACGGCTATTACACGCTCGACGGCGTGCCGCGGATGCGCGAGCGCCCGATCCAGCCGCTCCTCGACGCGCTGGCGCAGCTCGGCGCCGACGCCCGCAGCCGCGACGGCACCGGCTGCCCGCCGGTCGTGGTGGCGGCGCACGGGCTGCCGGGCGGGACTTGCCGCGTGCGCGGCGACCTCAGCAGCCAGTACCTCTCGGCGCTCTTGATGGCGGGTCCGTACGCCGAGCAGGGCATCGCGGTCGAGGTCGAGGGCGCGCTGGTGTCGCGCCCCTTCGTCGGCTTGACGGCGGCGGTCATGCGCGACTTCGGGGCGACGGTGACAGAAGACGGCGACCGCTTCGTCGTGCCACCCGGCCGCTACCGCGCACGCGACTACGCCGTCGAGCCCGACGCGACCGCCGCCTCCTACTTCTTCGCCGCCGCCGCCGTGACCGGCGGGACGGTGCGCGTCGCCGGCCTGGGCCGCGGGGCGATCCAGGGCGACGTCGCCTTCGTGGACGTGCTGGCGCGGATGGGCTGCACGGTCGAGCGCGACGCGGGCGGCATCACCGTGACCGGCCCCGCCCGGCTGCGCGGCGTCGAGGCCGACCTGGCGCCGATCTCCGACACGGCGCTGACGCTCGCCGCCATCGCGCCCTTCGCCGACGGCCCGGTCGCGCTGCACGGCCTGGCGCACACGCGCCACCAGGAGACCGACCGCCTCGCCGCCGCGACGGCCGAATTGCGCCGCCTCGGCGCGCGGGTGGACGAGCGCCCCGACGGCCTGACGATCTACCCTTCGGCGCTGCACGGCGGCATGGTCGCCACCTACGGCGATCACCGCATGGCGATGAGTTTCGCCCTGATCGGCCTGCGCGTCCCCGGCGTCGTCATCGCCGACCCGCGCTGCGTCGAGAAGACCTTCCCCGACTTCTTCGCGCGCTTCGCGGCAATGCAGGAGGGTGGGGGGGCCGGCGGCTGAAGGCGCGCACCGGGGCGCTTGGGCAGGCGTGGGCTGATCGCGCGGCTCGCAAGCGCGACCGCAGTTGCGCCGGGGTGTAGAATCGGCAGAGAGCGTTCCACCCCAGACAGGGGACCCACGAAGGGAGGTGGGGATAGGATGCTTCGATTCAGAAACTATTGGATCTACAGCATCGGCCTCGCCATCGCCTGGGCGGTTGTTCTCGCGCTCGCACTGACGATCCGGGGCAGGGCAGGCGCGCAGCCCATCCTGTTGGTCTTCCTCGGCTACGTCATCGGCTGGGTGTCGACGACGATTGCCCGATACGTCTACCCGCCGCCAAGGCGCTGGGAGTCGTACCGGCACCAGGCGTGACGTCCTCGACGAGGCACCGGTAGCGCGCCAGCCACTTGCGTGGCAGCCGCCCCCTCGGAGTCTAAACGTCACCCGGCAGCGTTAGCCCCATCCAGACTGCGGAACCAACGCGGGTCGCCGAGACACCGGGTCGCCCGCGCCTCGGCAGCCTGAGCGCCCGCGCTATGCTCTGCGCGGCTCCAGTTCGATCACCGGGATGACGCGGGTCGTCTTCTCCTGGTACTCGCGGAACTGCGGATACCGCTCTGCCCACCTCGCGTAGATGCGGTCGCGCTCCGCACCCGTCACCGGCTTGGCGACGGCGTCGATGCTCCGGTCGCCAACCTCGACGGTGACGTCGGGATGGGCGCGCAGGTTGTGATACCAGTCGGGGTTGGTTGGCGCACCCCCTTTGGAGGCGAAGACGAACAGGCGATCCCCCTCGCGCAGGTACATCACGGGGCTCGTGCGGCGCTGCCCGCTCCTGGCGCCGGTCGTCGTGAGCAAGAGTAACGGCCGACCCTCCCACACGCCGCCGACCTGTCCCGCAGTCGCCCGGAACTCCTCGATCGTCCGGCGATTCCACTCGTTCATGTCGGACATCGGTGCTCCTCCACCACGATGGCTGCCGACTCGGTCAGCCACTTGATTTCGCATCTAGCGCCTGTCGCATATTGCGGGCCACCCGAGGCCGCTCGGGGACGGAGTGGGCGCGCAGCGCCAGGGCGAGACGGAGGCCAGGGCGTCCGCCGCGAAGGCCATCCGTGGGCCGATCCGGACCTCGCGATGCGTCTTGCGTGTGCCAAAATCGTGGCCACCAATGTCGGTCGTGTCGAGCGCGGGGTGGTAGCGGAACCCGACTAGCACCGCATGCGGGCGGCGACCGGGCCGACCGAGGACGCCCCCGACATGGGTATGCCGATCCGTCGTCCGCCGGGTGCGCTCCAGCAGGACACCGGGAGGACGTATTGATCCGTCGCCTGCCACGCGACCCGGCGCCCTTCCACCCCCTGCACCCCCTTCACCCTCTCAGCGCACCTGCCCCCGCGTGACGTGCCGCACGCGCGGCATCAGCTCGGCAGACTTGTACTCGATCAGCGCGGGGGCGTCGTGGGCGAGGGCGTCGCGCAGGGCGTCGCGCAGGGCGTCGGGCGACTCGACGCGCCGGCCGGCGATGTTGAACGACTCGGCCAGTTTGACGAAGTCGGGGTTGACCAGGTCGCTGGCGATGTAGCGGCCGCCGTAGCGCAGTTGCTGGGTGCTCCTGACGTTGCCGTAGGCGCCGTCGTTGACGACGAGCGTCACCAGGTTCAACTTGTGCTGGTGGGCGGTGGCGAGGTCGGGCATCGTGTACATGAAGCCGCCGTCGCCGCAGGCGGCGATGACCTTGCGATCGGGGAAGGCGGCCTGCGCGCCGAGCGCGGTGGCGAAGCCGTAGCCGAGCGTACCCTGGTAGCCGGCGCCGATGTGGGTGCGCGGCGCGTAGAAGGGGAAGCCGATCTCGGCGTACGCGCCGATCTGCGTGACGTCGCCGACGAAGATGCCGTCCTCGGGCAACTCCTCGCGGATCACCTCGGCGATCGCCTGCAAGGGCTGGACCTCGAAGAGGATGTCGGCGGCCCGCTCGCGCGCGGCGGCGACCTCCTCGGCGCGCGACTCGCGCTGATGGTTGTAGCGCCCGACGCGCTCCACGAGCCGGGTCAGCCCGTCGCGCGCGTCGCCGATCAGCGCGACGTCGGGCGCGCCGTGGCGCAGCGCCTCCTCGGGGTCGATGTCGAGGCGGACGATCTGGAGGCCCGCGGTGCCCCAGTCGAGCGCGCGGTCGAAGCGCGTGCCGACCGCCAGGACGGCGTCGATGTCCTTCCAGATCTCGTGCCCGGCGAGGGGGTTGAGGGCGAGCGGGTGCTTGTCGCTGAGCGCGCCGCGGCCGTTCAGCGTCATAATCACCGGCGCCTGGAGCACCTCGGCCAGCTCGCGCAGCGCCTCGCCCGCGTCCATCCCGCCGCCGCCGACGACGATCGCCGGCCTCTCGGCCGCGCCGAGCAGCCGGGCCGCGCGGTCGAGCGCGTCGGGGTCGAGCTCCGGCGCGGGCCAGCCGGCCACCGGCGCCAAGAGGGTCACCTCGGCGCGCTCGCCCATGACGTCGGGCGCCATCTCCAGCTCGACCGGGCGGACGCGCCCGGTGCGGAGCTGGTGGAACGCCTCGCGGACCATCGCGGGCGCCTCGGCCGGCGTGTCGACCCGCGCGGCCCATTTGGTGATGTGGCGGATCATCCCGAGCTGGTCGGGGATCTCGTGCAGCGCGCCGAAGCCGGCGTCGATCTGGTCGGAGGCGATCTGCCCGGCGAGGCAGAGCACCGGCGCGTTGCAGGCGTAGGCGGTGCAGATCCCCGCGCCGGCGTTGAGGAGCCCCGGCCCCGGCACGACCAGGCAGACGCCGACCTTGCCGGTGGCCTGCGCGTAGCCGAAGGCCATGTAGGCGGCCGTCTGCTCGTGGCGGGTGTGGATCACCCGGATGGCGTCGCGCTCCTCGTAGAGCGCGTCGAAGATGTTGTCGAGCTGCGCGCCCGGCAGCCCGAAGACGATGTCGACACCATACTGCTCGAGCGACTTGACCAGCGCCTGGGCGCCGGTGAGCTGGGGCATGGGTCCTCCTTGCGGAGTCGTCGGTCGTCAGTCGTCGGTCGTCAGTAGATCGCAGTTGACAGCGAAGACTTGTTCGTGCCAGAGCGATGATGCGAGTCGGCGATGTAACGCCCCATCACCGCAAACCACGGACTGACGACCGACGACTGACGACCGACGACTACTTCCCGAGTGCCCGCGCGATGCGCTCCGCGGTGATCGGCAGGTCGGTGACGCGCGCGCCCGAGGCGTCGGCGATGGCGTTGGCGACCGTCGCGGCGCCGGGGATGACCGGCGGCTCGCCGACGCCCTTGGCGCCGAACGGGCCGAGTTCGGAGGGCTTCTCGACGATCACGACGTCGATCGGCGGGACGTTGGTCGAGTTGGGCAGCGCGTAGTCCATCAGCGTCGGGTTGAGCATTTGGCCGGCCTCGTCGAAGACCTGGCCCTCCAGCATCGCCCAGCCGATCCCCTGCGCCACGCCGCCGTGGATCTGCCCCTTGACCTCGGCCGGGTTGATCGCGAAGCCGACGTCCTGCACCGCGACGTAGCCGAGGAGTTTCGCCTCGCCGGTGTCGGGGTCCACGCGGACCTTCGCCAGGTGCGCGGCGAAGCCCGGCGCGCGCTGGGTCGTCGCCGTCTGCCCGCGGCCCGTGACCGGCTTGTAGCGCCCGCCGAAGCGCATGCTCGCCCCGGCGATCTCGGTGATCTTCTTCTTCTGGTCGGGCACGCCCTTGACACGGACCTCGTCGCCGACGATCTCCAGGTCGTCCACCGAGGCTTCGAGCATGTCGGCGGCGATGGCGAGCACCTGCTGGCGGGCGTCGGCCGCGGCCTGCTGGACCGAGGGGCCGACGGTGTAGGTGATCTTGCTGCCGCCCGCGCCGCCGGCGTAGGGCGCGGCGTCGCTGTCGCCGGCGATGACCTTGATCTTCTCCAGCGGCAGGCCGAACGCCTCGGCCGCGATCTGGGTGAAGGCGGTGTTGGTGCCGGTGAGGTCCACCGAGCCGAGCAGGACGCTGAGCGTGCCGTCGGAGTTGAGGCGGCAGGTCGCGGCCGACGGCTCGACGCCCATCAGCCAGCCGCCGACGGCGACGCCGACGCCCTCGCCCTCGCCCTTCTGCTGCCACTCCTTGTACGAGGGGTGGGCGCGCAGCGCCTCCAGGCACTCCTGCAGCCCGATGCTCGGCCAGGGGTCGCCGTTCGGCAGCGGGTCGCCCTCGACCGAGCAGTTCTTCAGGCGGAACTCGATCTGGTCCATGCCGATCAGCCGCGCCATTTCGGAGACGTTCGACTCGATGGCGAAGGTGCCCTGCGGCGCGCCGGGCGCGCGATAGGCGCCGACCTGCGGCTTGTTGGTCAGGACCTCGTAGCCCTCGATGGCGAGGTTATCGCAGCGGTAGTAGCCGCCGAGGAGGAGGCAGGCGACGTTGAGCGGCGTGCCGCCGTAGGCGCCGGAGTCCATCACGATCTTCGCCTGGATCGCGGTGATCGTCCCGTCGTTCTTCACGCCGGTCTTGAGTTCGACGATCGACTCGGGCGCGGGCGTGGTGCTGAGGTAGTCGTCGGTGCGGGTGAGGATCAGGCGGACCGGGCGCTGCGACTTCAGCGCCAGCGCCGCGGCCAGCGGCTCCAGGTGGAGGAACTTCGCGCCGAAGCCGCCGCCGATCGGCATCGCCGTGACCTTGATCTCGGTGTCGGGGATGCCGAGGGCGCGCGCGGTGGAGTTGCGGACGGTGAACATCGACTGCGTCGAGCACCAGACCTGCAGCCGGCCGAGCGGGTCCACCGCGGCGACCGCGCCCTGCGTCTCCATGTAACTCTGGTGGACGCGCATCGTGCGGTAGGTGCGCTCGACGACGTGGTCCGCCGCGCGGAAGCCGGCCTCGACGTCGCCGCGCTGGAAGAGCGGCGCGGTGGTGACGTTGCGGGGCAGCTCGCGCTTGGGCTGCTCCGGCCCGCCGCCGACCGTGGCGTGCATCTGCGCCAGCGCGTCGTCCTCCTCGGAGTCCGACTCCTTGACCTCCGGCGCGTCGGGGCGCATCGCCGCCAGCGCCTCGACTGCGGCCGGCAGCGGCTCGTAGTCCACGACGACCGCCGCGGCGCCCTCCTCGGCGGCCGCCTCGGTCTCGCCGAGGACCGCCGCGACCGGCTGGCCGTAGAAGGTCGCGGTGTCGAGCGCCAGGAGCATGCTGTCCTTCGCGTTCGGCGCGACCGCGAGGATGTCCCGCGCGGTGACGACGTCGACCACGCCGGGCACCTGGCGGGCCGCCGCGCAGTCGACCCCCTTGATGCGGGCGCGGGCGTGCTGGCTGAGGACGAGTTTGGCGTAGAGCATCCCCGGCAGGTGCAGGTCGCCGGTGTAGCGCGTCTGGCCGGTGACCTTCTCGCGGCCATCGACGCGCGCGATCGACTGTCCCAGGACGGCGTGCGCGGCCATGCTTCCTCCTCCTGTGGTCCGGTTCGCCGTGGCGTCTCGCGGCCACTCCCCAACCGCGAGAACGCGCGGTGGCCCCCGGCGCTTCCCGCGCCGTGCCGCGCGCAATCATCGGCCCGCGACGGGCGGGCGTCAAGGGGGCGGCGGGCGGCCCTCACCACCCGGCCCCCTCGCCCAATGCTGGGAGAGGGGGAGCGCCAATGGGGACATCGCGCCGCTCTCGGAGAACACCGGCCGGGATGCCGGGCCGGAAGGGCGGGCAGCCCTATCGGTATGGCGTCTACGAGGGGTCCCCCGCGGGGTTGGAGGGGATCGGGGGGCCGCCGCCCGGCCGCACCGGGTAGAATGGGGTGGCGCGACGGCGCGCCCGCGCCCGTGATCCCCCGACAGGAGCCCGCACGATGTACGACGCCCTGACCATCGCCGCGGTGGTCGACGAACTGAACGAGACGATCCTCGACGGCCGCGTGCAGCGCGTGCTGCAACTCGACCGGCTGACGGTCGGGCTGGAGATCTACGCCGGCCGGCGCTGGCAGGTGCTCCTCAGCGCCGACCCGCGCGCCGCGCGGCTGCACCTGGTCCGCGAGGGGCGCCTGACCGGCGACGCCACGCTGGTGACGCCGCTCCTGCTGCTGCTGCGCAAGTACGCGCGCGGCGCGCGGCTGATGCGCATCGCGCAGGAGCCGCCGCTGGAGCGCACGGTCTTCCTCCGCTTCGCCCGCTTCTTCGCCGGCGACGAGGAGGACGAGGCCGCGCCCGAGGGCGACGATGCGGAGGAGTGGGACGAGGAGGAGGTCGCCGGCGAACTGGTCGAGACGACGCTGGCGGTGGAGATCATGGGGCGGCACAGCAACCTGATCCTGGTCGGGCCGGACGGGCGGATCATGGACAGCGCCAAGCGCGTGCCGCCCGACCTCAGCCGCGTCCGGCCGATCCTGCCGCGCGGCGAGTACGGCCCGGTGCCGCCGCAGGCGAAGGCCGACCCGCGGACCACCACGACCGGCGAACTGGCGATGCTCCTCGCGGCCGACCCCGCCGCGCCGCTCGCGACGGCGCTCGTCGCCGGGCTGCGCGGCCTCAGCCCGCAGGTGGCGCGCGAGGCGGCCTACCGCGCGGTCGGCGGCGCGCGGGCGGCGGCGCGGGACGCGCAGGGCAGCGAGGAGGCGCTGCGCCGGGTGCTCGACGAGCTCTACGCGCCGCTCCGCACCGGCGCCTGGGCCCCCTGCCTCTATCGCAACGCCGCGGGCGCGGCGGTCGCCTTCTCCCCCTTCCCGCTCTACCACCTGCGCGAACTCGAGGAGGAGCGCGCGCCCAGCATCTCGACGATCGCCGAGCGTTTCTTCGCGACGACGCAGGCGGTGCAGGCGCACGCGCAGCGCAAGGAGGCGCTGGCCGCGCGCATCCGGGCCGAGCGCGAGCGACTGGAGGCGCGCGAGCACTCGCTGCGGGCCGAGCTGGCGCGCGCGGAGGAGGCCGAGCGCTGGCGGCGCTGGGGCGAGGCGATCTACGCCTACGCCTGGTCCCTGGAACCGGGGCAGCGCGAACTCGTCGCCGACGACCTGGTCGTGCCGCTCGACCCGGAGCGCACACCGAGCGAGAACGCGCAGGCGTACTTCGAGCGCTACCGCAAGGCGCAGAGCGCCGCGGCGAACCTGCCGGAACTCCTCGCCGCCGCCGAGGTCGGCCGGCGCTACCTCGACCAACTGCTGACGATGCTCGACCTGGCCGGGCGCTACGAGGAGATCGCGGCGCTGGAGCGGGAGTGGCGCGACTGGCAGGCGGCCCAGCGCGGCGAGACACCCGCGGCGCGCCCGCAGCACGGCAAACGCAAGGAGCAGCGCGGGCACGGCAAGGCGCCTGGCGGCGCGCGCCCCCGCCCGCTCCGCGCGCGCGGTGGCCACCAGATCTACG
>DASSSV010000149.1:0-2054 GCA_035708265.1 Thermomicrobiales bacterium
CGTCGGCGCGGCGGCGTATCATCGAACGCATGTTCGAGACGGCGCGCGCGGACGAGATCCGGCGTCTGCAGGACCGCATCCGCGGCATGCAGCGCACCCGGCTCGCCGACCGCACGCTGCCGACCTCGCATGCGCTCGCCGAGCTGCTGCGTGAGCCGAGTCGCGCGGGGGCATGGTGCGCCGTCGTGGGCATGCCCGATCTGGGCATCGAGGCGGCGGCCGCCGCGGGCATCGTCAGCGGCTACACCTGCGGCGGGCCGGGCGAGCCGTGTCCGGGCGCCTACTTCCGCCCCAACAACGACGTGACGCGCGGCCAGCTTTCAAAGATCGTCGTCAACACGGCGGGCTGGGCGACGATCAACCCGCCCGTGGCCCACTTCCGCGACGTACCGGT
This sequence comes from Thermomicrobiales bacterium, assembly GCA_035708265.1. Lineage (GTDB taxonomy): Bacteria > Chloroflexota > Chloroflexia > Thermomicrobiales > CADCWN01 > DASSSV01. The sequence goes on from DASSSV010000149.1 coordinate 395, forward strand.
GGGGAGCGTGTTCTACCCGTTTGTGGAGACGGCGGTGTGCCGCGGGCTCGTCTCGGGCTACGACTGCGGCCCCGGCTGCTACGAGTTCCGCCCGGCGAACAACGCCACGCGCGGCCAGATCGCCAAGATCGCCTATAACGCCATCACCGGCGCGCAGGCCTGCGCCCCGCCGGCGGCTGTAACGCGCTAACCGGCGCACAACACACGATCCCGCGGGGGTGGGCCACGGCGGTGCGCCCGCCCCCGCCGCTTGCCCGATCTTGACAAGGCGGGCCGGAGCGGGGCATACTGGCCTGGGGCGTGCGGCGCGCCGCCCCAGGAGGCGCAGGTTGGACCACGCGAGCAGCACCACCGACATCCCTCGCCGCCCGCTGGGCGTCTTCGACTCGGGCGTGGGCGGGCTGTCGGTGGTGGCGGAACTGCGCCGCCTGCTGCCGCACGAAGCGATCGTCTACCTGGCCGACACGGCCAACTGCCCCTATGGCCCGCGGCCCGCCGCCGAGATCCGCGCGCTGGCCGAACAGGCCACGGCGTTCCTGCTGGAGCGCGGCGCCAAGATGATTGTCGTGGCCTGCAACACGGCCTCCGCGGCGGGCCTGGCGCCCCTGCGCGCCCGGCACGGCCCCGGCTTGCCTATCGTCGGACTGGTGCCCGCGGTCAAGCCGGCGGTCGCCCTCACCCGCTCGGGCACCATCGGCGTGCTGGCAACCCCGGCCACGCTGCGCGGCGCCTTGCTGGAGGAAGTCATCGCCCGCTTCGCCACGCCCGCCGGCGTGCGCGTGGTCAAGGACCCCGGTTGCGGGCTGGTGGAAGCCGTCGAAGCCGGGGCGCTCGACACGCCCGCCACCCGCGCCCGGCTGCAGCAGGCGCTGGCGCCGCTGCTGGGGGCCGGCGCCGACGCGCTGGTGCTTGGCTGCACCCACTACCCGTTTCTGCGCGCCGGGATCGCCGCGCTGGCCGGGCCGCATGTGGCCCTGGTCGATTCGGGCCTGGGGGTGGCCCGGCAAACCCACCGGCTGTTGCACGAGCGGGGCTGGGCCAATCCCGGCCCGGCGCCCGGCCGGCTCGACCTCTACACCAGCGGCGACCCGGCCCAGGTAGGCCCGGTCATGCGCCGCTTACTCGGCGAGGAGCTGCCCGTATGCGCATCCTGGCGGTAGACATCGGCACCGGCACGCAAGACATCCTGCTGTTCGACAGCGACGAGCCGATTGAGAATTCGATGCAGTTGATCCTGCCCGCGCCTACAATGGCTGTGGCCGGGCGCATCCGCGCCGCGACGGCGGCGGGCCGCGCCGTCGTGCTCGACGGCACGATCATGGGCGGCGGGCCATGCTCCTGGGCCGCCGAGGACCATCTGCGGGCGGGCTACGCGCTCTATGCCACGCCCGACGCGGCGCGGACCTTCGACGACGACCTGGAGCGGGTCGCGGCCATGGGCGTCACCCTGATCGATCCCGCCGAGGTGGCCGGGCGCGAGGCCGCGGATGCCGTGCGCGTCGAGATGCGCGACTTCGACCCGGCGGCGATCCTGGCCGCGCTGGCCGGCTTCGGGGTGGACCCGCGTGTGGACGCGCTCTGCGTGGCCGTCTTCGACCACGGCAACGCGCCGCCCGGCACCAGCGACCGGCGCTTCCGCTTCGACTACCTGGCCGAGCGG
>DASSSV010000150.1:0-6087 GCA_035708265.1 Thermomicrobiales bacterium
CGCTGCCGTCGCAAGTTGCAAGCGCTGGCCGACACCATCCCGTCGCCCGTGTCCCACCCGGAACCCCTCCATGTAGATCCCATCAGCGCTTCAGTTTAGGTTCGGCATCGTGATACTTCTTCGTTGCTTGAGGTGATAGCCATAGGACGGCTCCGCACTCGTTGGGCGCTGGAAGCGCAGCGCGCACAGCTGCTAACTCTTGTTCGAGTTGGGAGTTCTGCAACTCGAAATACGAGCACCGTCCTTCAAGACGGTCTCTTTCGCGCGCCAAATCGTCAATCTGTTCACGCTGATCGTAAACCTCCTCCTGCAACCGCGCGTTGTGCGCTTCGAGCGACCTGACCTTCTCGTCAAGGTCCGCGATCTCCTTGAAATAGCTTTCATTCTCCTGTCGATAGGCGCGCCGTTCATGTGATTGATCTTGGCCCCGCTGCCGTTCGAGAGACCGGAGGGTATCTGGCGTCTGGATATAGCCGCGCGACGCCTGAGCTATTCGCTGGAAGAGTTCTACTTCGATTGCCATCGGCCCAAGTTCGTCAATCTTCCTTGAAAGCCAGAAGGGATGATTGACAGCGCCTTCCTGGAACGGCCAGTAGAGGCGGATCGCGCCAGCGTAGCAGGCCGCCGGGGTCAAGTCTCTCAATGCTTGCGCGGCATCGTCATCGGCCAGTCTGTACACGGCAGCTAAACCAAAGAGTCGCATAGCCAAGCTATCAGGGTTGAGCAAGACCTGATCGTACTCCCGCGGTGAGATGAGGACTATCGGCGTGCAACGATTGGGGCTGGAAAGTACGTTGTCGTAGAACGCTTTGATGTCCCGAGAACTGAGCTGCTGGGGCGTATAACGCAAGGACAAGTCGTGTGTACAGCAGTCCTCGACTGAGAAGGCCCGTAGGAGCGGAGGTGCGGCAAAGAGAGGATAGGCTTGCCCGAGCATCGCGGATCTGCTCCACACCGCGCTCACATCTACTCTCGTACTGTCGGCGTCCATTCCGCAGCGGACATCGACCGCCCAGTTATGTTGCTGATGTTCGTAGGTGATCTTGCACTCGGCTAGCGCGCATCCTTTCTCGCCAGAATGCTCCCACTCCTCCCAGTGTAGAGTTGCCTGTCCTGACTCCGACTGCCATGTCACTTCCGAGGTCCAATCGAGTTGTACGTTCGAGGCGAAGGTCTTGGCGAAGGTTTCTATTTGACCCCGTAGGAGACACCGCACTCGCTGGTAGCTGGCCTGAATGGTTGCATCGGCAGTAGGCGCCACGGCAAAGCTCGTCGCCAGTACAGTGAACATCTCTCTCCCTCCTTGGCTCGGATACGTCGGCTAGGTGGGCATTGCTGCTGGCGCTCGCAGTTAAGGCATCAATCACTTCTACGGCCGAACGGGAAGGGGAGTCACATATGTGCTTGATAGGCAGGTGTGGCGCGACGTCTATGCGCGCTGCCGAACCGCTTCTCCGCCTTGCCCGCCCTCACCCCCCGTGCTAGCATCGCCGCGCGATGACGCGGGCGCGGGCCCGGCAAGGCGAGGAGGGGACGCATGGCGACGCAGCCGGGGACGACGGCGCGGGCGATTGATTGGGACGCGGTCTTCGCGGCGGTCGAGGCGAAGGAGGATCGGCTGGTCGAGCGGTTGCGGCAGATCATCCGCATCGACAACTGCATCCCGCCGGGCAGGAACTACGACACGCTGGTCGACCTGGTCGAGCCGCAATTCTGGCGGTACGGCTTCGAGACCGAGCGCGTGGTGATCCCGGAGGAGCAGATCAAGGCGATCCCGCTGCCGCTGGAGGGCGAGCGCATCAACCTGGTGGCGACGAAGAAGAGCGGCAAGCCGCCGCTGAGCGTCTACGCGCACATGGATACCGTGCCGATCGAGGAGGGCTGGGACTACGACCCCTTCGGCGCCGAGATCCACGACGGCCGCGTCTACGGCCGCGGCGTCGCCGACATGAAGGGGACGATCGCCTCGCTCTTGACGGCGCTGGAGGTGATGCAGGAGCAGGGGCTGGAGCCGGTCTGGGACATCACCGCCTGCCTCTGCACCGACGAGGAGATCGGCGTCTACCCCGGCATCTGGCACCTGGCGCAGCACGGCTACGTCACCGCGCCGATGCTCTGCCTGGAGGGGAGCCAGGACCCGGTGCTGCGCCTCGGCTCGAACGGCGCGGTGGACGTGACGATCACGGTCCACGGGCGCTCCTGCCACTCCGGCGCGAACTACCTCGGCGTGAACGCGATCGAGGAGATGGTGCCGATCATGGTGGAGCTGCTGGCGCTGAAGCAGGAGGTCGAGGCGCGGCGCTCGGCGCTGCCGCTCGCCCCCGCGCCCGGCGCGCCGGACAACCTGCGCCCGATGTTCAACCTCGACATCATCCACGCCGGCGTGAAGTCGAACATCGTGCCGTCCACCTGCACACTCGTCGTCAACCGCCGCTTCATCCCCGAGGAGAAGTACGAGGACGTCGAGCGCGAGATCCGCGAGGCGGTGGCGCGCGGGCAGGCGAAGAGCAAGGCGCTCGGCGTGGACGTCTCCTTCATGAAGGCGTACCCGGCCTACTACCAGAGCGCCGACCACCCGCTCGCGCGCAAGCTCGTCGCCATCCTCAAGCGCCTCCACGGCTACCGCGACGAGGACTTCATCCGCACCGGCTCGGGCGGCTCGACCGACATGGCCAACGTCGCCGAGACGCTCGGCACCGACCAGATCGCCACCGTCGGCCTCGGCCGCCAGCGCGAGAGCCGCGCCCACGGCGCGAACGAGAGCGTGCGCCTGAGTGACGCCAAGGCGCACGTGAAGGAGCTGATCTACCTGTTCTGCGCGCCGGAAATCGCGCCAGCGACGAGCGACGAGCGACGAGCGACGAGCGACGGGGACGCGGCGTGACCGATGGCGATCTGCATGCCAGGACCAAAGCCTACGCCTTGCAGGTGATCCGGCTGGTCCAAGCCCTGCCGCGCGACCGTGTTGCCGACGTGATCGGGCGGCAGTTGCTGAGAGCTGCGACGTCAGTCGGCGCGAATCATCGCGCCGCACGGCGGGCGCGATCCCCGAGCGATTTCATCGCGAAGATGAAGATCGTCGAGGAAGAGGCCGACGAATGCCTCTACTGGCTCGAACTGCTGATTGAGAGCGGCCTCGTATCCGAAGGTCGCCTGGCCGAACTGCTCGCGGAGGGGAATGCCTTGGTGGCGATGACCGTGGCCTCGATCAAGACCGTGCAGAGCCAGGTGCGATGACGGCCGAACAGCGCTCGTCGCTCGTCGCTCGTCGCTCGTCGCTCGAACTCGGGTGGGTCCTGCAGCCGACGTCGCGGACGGCGGCGAACACCGTCGCGATGGACGAGAGCGATCGGCGCATGTTGCGGGCGCTGCGCCCGCCCTTCACGACTTTCTGGGTCGAGGACCACTTCCAGTGGGAGACGCTGCCGACGCTGGAGTGCTGGACGGCGCTGGCGTACACGGCGGCCGAGTTCCCGCACCTGAAGTGCGGCACGCTGACGCTCGGGCAGTCCTACCGCAACCCGGCGCACTTAGCGAAGATGGCCGCGACGCTCCAGTGGCTCAGCGGCGGTCGGCTGATCCTCGGTATCGGGGCCGGCTGGAAGGAGGACGAGTACCGCGCCTACGACTTCCCCTACCCGAGCCCCGGCACGCGCATCGCCGAGCTGCGCGAGGCGGTGCATCTCATCCGGCGCATGTGGCGCGAGTCGCCCGCATCGTTCGAGGGCGAGCACTACCGGATCGCCGACGCCTACTGCGAGCCGCGCCCGGACCCCGAACCGCCGATCCTGATCGGCGGGGGCGGGGAGAAGAAGACGCTGCGCGTGGTGGCGGAGCTGGCCGATTGGTGGAACGGCAACTTCTGCGACCTCGACTTCTACCGCGGCAAGGTCGAGATCCTGCGGCGGCATTGCGGGGCGATCGGCCGCGACCCGGCCGAGATCACGCTCAGCTACTACGGCCACGTCGCGCTCGCCCGCGACCCCGCCGACGTCGAGCGCACCGACCCCGTCCGCCCGCACCTCTACCGCATCGCCGGCACGCCCGACGAGGTCGCCGCCGAACTCAACGCCTTCATCGACTTCGGCGTCCGCCACTTCATGCTGAAGTTCGCCGACTTCCCGCGCCTCGACCAGTACGAGTTGTTCATGGAGGAAGTCACACCACGGCTGGTAAGTACGAGGTACGAAGTACGAAGTACGAGTTAAGGTGGCGCGTCGGTGTGCGGAACACACCGCGTCATCAGGCTCGCCCAGTTTCGTACTTCGTACTTCGTACCTCGTACTTCGGAGGGGTTATGCCGCTCTCGACCGCGCTGATCGCCGAGTTGCGGCGCCGGCTGTCCGACGGCGCGGTCGTGACCGCGGCGGACGAGTTGCCGGCGTACGGGCGCGACTTCTGGACGCTGCGCGGCGTGCCGGGCGCGGTGGTGCGCCCGCGCGACGCGGCGGACGTCGCGGCGGCGCTGCGCTTCGCGGCGGAGCGTGGCGTCCCTGTGGCACCGCGCGCGGCCGGGACGAACGTCAGCGCGGGGTTCCTGCCGGCACCGGAGGGCATCGTGCTCGACCTGCGCCCGCTCGATCGGGTGCTGAGCATCGACGCGGAGCGGCGCGAGGCGGTCGTCGAGCCGGGTGTCTACAACGGCGCGCTCAACGCGCGGCTCGCGCCGCTCGGCCTCTGCTTCTCGCCCGACCCCGCCTCCGCGCCACTGTCCACAATCGGCGGCAACATCGCGGAGAATGCAGGGGGGCCACATTGCCTCAAGTATGGTGTGACCGTTCACCATGTCCGTGCAGTCACCTTCGCCGTGTCTGGTGGCGACTTGATGCGCTTCGACGCGGATGAAGCGGGGCCCGACCTGCTCGGGCTCATCATCGGCTCGGAGGGGACGCTCGGCGTGGTGACGGAGGCGACTGTGCGGCTCCGGCCGCTGCCGGCGGTGACGCGCACGCTGCTGGCGATCTTCGACCGCGCCGAGGACGCGGCGCAGGCGGTCTCCGACACGATCGCGGCCGGGATCGTGCCGGCCGCGCTGGAGTTCTTCGACCAGGCGGCGACGCGCTACTTCGAGGCGTACCACCCCTCCGGCTACCCCACCGACGCCGCGGCGCTCCTCCTGATCGACGTCGACGGCGACCCAGAGGAGGTCGCGGCCGACCTGGCCGGCCTGGAGCGCGTGGTGGCGCCGCGGGCCCGCGAGGTCCGCCGCGCCGACGACGACAAAGCGCGCGCGGCGCTCTGGCAGGGGCGGCTCCTCGGCGCGCAGGCGCTGGTGGCGAGCGGGCGGGGCTACTTCATCTGCGACACGACCGTGCCGCGCGAGCGCATCCCGGCGATGCAGCGCCGGGTGGACGAAATCGCGAGCTGCCACCATCTCGCGATCGTCACGCTCGGCCACGCGGGCGACGGCAACGTCCACCCGGTGATCCTCTTCGACCAGGACGACCCGGCGCAAGTCGCCGCGATGCACGCGGCCGGCGACGAGGTGGTGCTGGCGGCGCTGGCGCTCGGCGGCACGCTCACCGGCGAGCACGGCGTCGGGAGCGAGAAGGCGCCGCAGATGGCGCTCCGCTTCACGCAGGCCGAGCTGGCGGCGCAGCGCGCGGTGAAGGCCGCGTTCGACCCGGCCGGCGTCCTCAACCCCGGCGTGCTGCTGTCCCCGGCCGCGCCGGACGAGCCCGCGCTGCCGCTCTTCGCCGCGCGGGCGCGCGAGGTGCTCGGGGCGCGCCGCGCCGGCCGCGCCTGGGCCGGCGAGCCCGCCGCGCCCGGCCCCGCCGCCGCACCGGGCGACGAGCACGTCGTCGACCTCGACGCCGAGAACCTGACGGTGACGGCGGGCGCGGCGATGCCGCTGGCGACGCTGCACGCGGCGCTCGCCGCCCGCCGCCTGCGCTGCCCGCTGCCGGAGGGCGAGGGGACGGTCGGCGCGGCCCTGTCCGACGCCGCCGCGCGCCCCGCTGTGCGCGACAGCCTCCTCGGCGTCTGGGCGACGCTACCCGACGGCCAGCCGGTCCACTTCGGCAGCAGCGCGGTCAAGGACGTCGCCGGCTACGACATGAAGCGCCTCTTCATCGGCACGGGCGACGC
>DASSSV010000151.1:0-5818 GCA_035708265.1 Thermomicrobiales bacterium
CCCCCAGCCGCGCCAGGTCGAGCCGGTAGTAGATCCAGGTCCCGCGGCGCTGGGTGGTGACCAGCCCGGCCTCGCGCAGCACCCGCAGGTGGTAGGAGACGCCGGACTGCGTGAGGCCGAAGGCCGACTCGATCCAGCAGACGCAGAGCGGCTCCGGCTGCTGGGCGAGCAGGCGCACGATCTGGAGCCGCGTCTCGTCGCCGAGCGCGCGGAAGGCGCGCGCGTGGTCGGCGGCGGCCGCCGGGGCGAGCGGCGGGGCCAGCGGGCCGCCGGGCGGGCAGGCCTCGCCCGCGATCACCGGGATGCTCGCGCGCCCGCCCGTGTCCACGCAGTCGCCTCCGACGGCCCAGTATACGCCGGGCGAGGACCGCGCCCCGTCGCCGGTATACTGGCCGTGCTAGATCAAAGACGACTCATATAGGGGGACGCGGATGACGGTCGCGCGCAGCATCGATCGTCCGGCGGCCCGCCCGGCGGCGGGGCTGGGCGCGGTCGTGGGCGGGCTGTCGCCGCTCGACCGCTTCCTTCCCCTGTGGATCCTCCTCGCCATGGCGCTCGGCGTCGGGCTGGGCGCCGCCGCGCCGGGGCTGCGCGCCGGCCTCAATGCCATGCAGGTCGGGACCACGTCGTTGCCGATCGCCCTCGGGCTGCTCCTGATGCTGTACCCCGTGCTCGCCCGCGTGCGCTACGAGGCGCTGGCGAAGCTGCGCCGCGCCCGGCGGCTCTTCGGCGTCTCGCTGCTGCTCAACTGGCTGGTGGGTCCCTTGGTGATGTTCGCCCTCGCCTGGCTCTTCCTGCCCGACCTGCCGCAGTACCGCACCGGCCTCATCCTGGTGGGCCTCGCCCGCTGCATCGCCATGGTCCTGGTCTGGAACCAGCTCGCCGGCGGCGACCGCGAGGTCGCGGCGGTGCTGGTCGCGCTCAACTCGGTCTTCCAGGTGGTCGCCTACGCGTTCTACGCGTACTTCTTCCTGGGCGTGCTGCCGGGGTGGCTGGGGCTGGGCGCCGGACAGGCGGTGCGCCTCTCCTTCGGCGAGATCGCCCAGAGCGTGGCCGTCTTCCTCGGCGTCCCCCTCGCGGCGGGGGCGCTCACCCGCCTCTCGGGCGTGCGCGCGAAGGGGCGGGCCTGGTACGACGACGTGGCCATGCCCCGCCTCGCGCCCCTCGCCCTCCTGGCGCTGCTCTTCACCATCGTGGTGCTGTTCGCCTTGCAGGGAGACGCGATCGTGGCGCGGCCGGGCGACGTGCTGCGGATCGCGCTGCCGCTGGTGGCCTACTTCGCCCTGATGTTCTCCGGCGCCTTCTGGCTGGCGCGGCGGGCGGGCTTCGCGTACCGGGAGACGGCGAGCGTGGCCTTCACCGCCGCCGGCAACAACTTCGAGCTCGCCATCGCCGTGGCGGTGGGCGCCTTCGGCCTCGCCTCGGGGGAGGCGCTGGCGACGGTGGTGGGGCCGCTGATCGAGGTCCCGGCGCTGGTGGCGCTGGTCTACGCGGCGCTCTGGCTGGGACGCCGGCTGCCCTTCGGCGACGCGCGCCCCGGCGCCCGGGCGGGGGCGCGGGCGTGAGCGGCCGGCGGCGCGTCCTGTTCCTCTGCACGCACAACTCGGCGCGCAGCCAGATGGCCGAGGGCTGGCTGCGACGGCTCGGCGGCGACCGCTTCGAGGCGCACAGCGCCGGGACCGAGGCGACGGCGGTGCGCCCGCTGGCGATCCGCGCCATGGCCGAGGTGGGGGTGGACATCGCGGGCCAGGAGAGCAAGAGGCTGGAGCGCTACCTCGGGCAGCCCTGGGACTGGGTCGTCACCGTCTGCGACCACGCGAACGAGGCGTGCCCGGTCTTCCCCGGCGCGCGCCGCCGGCTGCACTGGTCGCTGCCCGACCCGTCCAAGGCGACGGGGACCGAGGAGGAGCAATTGGCGGCCTACCGGCGGGTGCGCGACGAGCTGCGCGCCCGGATCGCCGCCTTCGTCGCCGGGGCGAGCGGGGGTGGGTCGCCCGCCCCGGCGAGCCGTCGCGGCTAAGGCGCGGGCTTGCGGGCGCGCACGAAGGCGCTGAAGAAGGCCCGGCCCAGCCGCTCCCGCTCCTCCGGCGGCTGCGTCGCCAGCCAGGCGGCGAGCGGCCCATCGCCCGCGTCCTCCGGCGCGTAGTAGCGCGTCGGCTCGATGCTGGCCTGCTCGAAGCCGGCCGCCCCCAGCAGCGCCAGGTACTCGCCACGCTCCAGCGCGCCGGCAATGCAGCCGACCCAGAGCTCCATGCTCCGGCGCAGATCCTCCGGCACGAGGCCGTCCACCACGACGTCGGAGACCGCGAAGCGGCCGCCGGGCCGCAGGACGCGGGAGGCCTCGCGCAGGACGCGCCCCTTGTCGGTGGACAGGTTGATGACGCAGTTGGAGATGACGACGTCGACGCTGTTGTCGGGCAGGGGAATCGCCTCGATCTCGCCCTTGAGGAACTCGACGTTGGTTGCGTTGGCCTTGGCCGCGTTCGCCCGCGCGAGGGCGAGCATCTCGTCGGTCATGTCCAGGCCGTAGGCCGTGCCGGTCGGGCCGACGCGCCGGGCGGAGAGCAGCACGTCGATGCCGCCCCCCGAGCCCAGGTCGAGCACCGTCTCGCCGGGGCGCAGGTCGGCGAGCGCGGTCGGGTTGCCGCAGCCGAGCGAGGCGGCCGCCGCCTGCTCGGGGCCGGCGGCGAGCTCGGCCGCGCCGTAGAGGTTGTAAGTTCTGGTGCAGAAGTGGACGCGGCGGGTGGGCGTGCTGGGATAAAAGTGGTACGGCTGGTTGGCTGGCGTAGGAGAACCCGACCAGGCGGTCGGGAGGAAGGATGCTACGGCAGATGCAACGCAGCGCGATCCACTTACTGGCGAAGCGCGGCAAGAGCATCCGGCAGATCGGCGCGGAGCTGGGGTACAGCCCGACGACGGTGAGCCGGGTATTGAAGGAGCCGGTGGATCAGCAACCGGCGAAGCGGCATCGGCGCTCGAAGGTCGATCCGTACCGGGAGCAGATCCTGGGCTGGCTGGACCAGGGATTGACGGCGACGCGGATGGTGGAACTGGCGCGGGAGGACGCCGACCGGCCATACAGCGGCGGCTCGGCGGTGTTCCGAGCGATGGTGCGCCGGCTGCGTCTCGAACGCGAGCAGGAGCAGGCGGCGGCGGACGTGCCGATCCGCTTCGAGGGGCTGCCGGGCGAGTACTTGCAGGTCGACTGGGGCGAGGTCCGGAACCTCCCCTTCAGCCAGCAGCCGGCGGCGACGCGCTACTTCCTGTGCTGTCGGCTCAAGTACAGCCGCTGGAGCTTCGTGCGCTGGACCCGTGATATGCGCCAGGAGACGCTCTTGCGCGCCTTGGTGGAGTGCTTCCTGGCGCTCAGGTGGGTCCCCTGGGTGCTGGTCTTCGACAACATGAAGACCGTCACCAGCGGCCGGGACGCGGCCAATCAGCCGCTCTGGACGCCCGCGCTCGCCCAGTTCGCCGCCGAGTTCGGCTGCCATCCGCAGGCCTGCGACCCCGGGGCGGGGAATCAGAAGGGCAGCGTTGAAGCACTCGTCAAGTGGGTGAAAGGGAGTTTCCTACCCGGGCGGACGTTCGCCGATGACGCCGACTTGGCGGCGCAGGCGCAGGCGTGGACTGAACGCGCCAACGCCCGCCCCAGCGCGGCCACCGACGCGCCGCCGCTGGAGCGCCTGGCGGCCGAGGCGGCCACGGGCGGCGCCTTGCCGGCGACGGCGGCGGATTGGGGCCGCCTCGAGAGCGGGCGGGTGACGACTGAATCCGTTGTCCACGTCGAGGGCAACCAGTACTCCGTGCCGACGGCGCACGTCGGCGCCTCGGTGAGCGTGCGCCTGCACCGGGAGCGCGTGCGGGTCTGGCGCGACGCCGTCCTCCTGGCCGACCATCCCCGCGCCCCCGCGGGCGCGCACCAGCGCGTGATCGACCCCACACATTTCGCTTCGGTGCTCGCCGAGAAGCCGCGCGCCAAGGCGATGGTCTACCGCCAGGCGCTCCTGGACTTGGGCGAGGAGGCCTACCGCTACGTCGCCGAACTCTCCCGCCGTCGGCGCGAGCGGCTCGCCGACGAGGTCCTGGGCGTCTACGCCCTGTTCGAACGGTATGGGCGCGCGGAGCTCTGCGCCGCCATGGCGCTCGCCGCGGAGGCCGGCGTCTACGGCGCCGACTACCTGGGGCTGGTGCTCGCCGCCCCGGGCCAAGCCGCGGCCCCTGCCGCTTTGCCTGTGCCCACCCAAGCGGAGGTGGATCGCCTGCTGAGCAGCTACGAGGCCTTCGTCGGGCGGGAGCCGGCGGGATGGGCGGTGTCCGCATGAGCGCCGCCCCCGCCGCCCTCCTGGAGCAGCTGCGCCTCCATCAGGCCGCCGCCCTCCTGCCCGCCTGGCTGGAGCGCGCCGCCCAGCAGGAGCTCAGCCTCGCCGACTTCCTCGCCGGCCTCCTGGAGGAGGAACTGGCCGCCCGCGCCGCCGCCGAGACCGAGCGCCGGCTGCGCCAGGCGGCGTTCCCCTTCGCCGCCACGATCGAGCAGTTCGACTTCCGCTTCCGCCCCGAGCTCAAGCGCCAGGTGATCCTGCGCTATCTCGATCCGAGCTTCCTGGCCCAGGGCGGCAGCCTCACCCTCGTGGGCCCGCCCGGCCTGGGCAAGACCATGCTCGCCGTCTGCATCGCGGTGAAGCAGGTCCAGCTCGGCGCCACGGCGCGCTTCGTCACCGCCCAGCAGCTCGCCGCCGCCCTGGGGCGCGCCGCCACGAGCCGGGGCCGGGCGCGACTGCTCCAGCCGCTGGTGCGCGCCGACGTGCTGGTGCTCGACGAACTCGGCTACCTGCCCACCGACGCCGGCTTCGGCCCCGCCCTCTACGAACTCGTCGCCGGCCGGTACGAGAAGCGCCCCACCATTATCACCAGCAACAAGAGCCTCACCGATTGGCCCCAGATCGTCCAAGACGTCGCCCTGGCGGCCGCCATCGCCGACCGCCTCCTGCACCACGGCCAGGTCTTCTACCTGAAGGGCCCCTCCTGGCGCACCAAGGACCGCGCGCCCGTACCGACGCCCGTTGAGGAGGCGAGCAATGGTTGATTCCGTCCCACGCAATCAATCCCCGGCCGCCGCCACGGCCGGCGCGCCGCGATCGACCCGCGGCGGTCGCCGCCCGGGCGCGGGCCGCCCGCCCGCCTACACCGAGCCGCTGGTGCGCAAGACGGTGACCCTGCCCCGGTCCTATATTCCGCACCTGGAGCGGGAGGGCAACGGCAACCTCTCCGAGGGGATCCGCTTCCTCGTGGAGCAGGCCCGCACGCCCGGCGGCGGCTACTGGTTCCGTCTCAACCCCGCCGATCCCGCCTACAGCCTCCCGCCGAGGCCGCGGGCGGCGGACGCCCCGCCGGAGCCGACCGGCCAAACGAAAGGACGCCGGCCGCGCTAGCGGGTTCGCCCCCCAACGTCCCCTGCCCAGCACGTGCTCGGCAGGGACCACGACGGCCACGGCCGTCGGCCGACCTGTACCAGTTTTATCCCGGCGCCCTGTCCACTTGACAATCAGCAACCACAACACCTCCGCGCCGGGTTTCCGCGGCTGAAGGGCCGCGGCTCCATTGAAGCTAAAGGACGGTGTGCCATCCCACAGCCGACGCTCTCGTTTCCGCGGCTGAAGGGCCGCGGCTCCATTGAAGCGGCGTGTCCGGGGACTGGTCGGCCATGCGGCGGCTCCTGTTTCCGCGGCTGAAGGGCCGCGGCTCCATTGAAGCTCGCCAGCCCGTCGCGGGTGTTCGCGGAGATCGGCCAGTTTCCGCGGCTGAAGGGCCGCGGCTCCAT
>DASSSV010000152.1:0-11064 GCA_035708265.1 Thermomicrobiales bacterium
GGGGGTAGGCGTTAGGCGTTAGGGGACTGGGCAAGGGCAGCGGCTGGCCGGATGGCTTGGTGCCCGGGATCGAGAGCCCCATGCCTAACCCCTATCGTCCTCTCCTAACGCCTAACGCCTAACGCCTCGTCAGGAACGCCAGCGATTCGACGTGGTACGTCTGCGGGAAGAAGTCGAAGCACTCGACCGAGTGGACGGTGTAGCCGCCCTCGACGAGGATCGCCAGGTCGCGCGCGAGGGTGGCGGGCTCGCAGGAGACGTAGATGAAGCCGCGCGGCGCGTGCTCGATCAGCGCGCGCAGCAACTTCTCCTCCAGGCCGGAGCGCGGCGGGTCGACGATGGCGAGGTCCAGCCGGGGCAGTTCGCCCATCGCGCGCTCGGCTGGGCGGGCGACGAAGCGGACGTTCGCCAGCCCCCAGTCGCGCGCGGTCGCCTCGGCCGCCTCGATCGCCAGCGGGTCCACCTCCACGCCGACGACCATCCCGCCGCGCCACGCGCGCGCCAGCCAGAGCGCGAAGAGGCCGACGCCGCAGTAGAGGTCGGCGACGGCGCCGCCCTCGTAGGGCGCGGCCAGCGCGGCGACGCGCGCCAGCAGCTCCGGCAGGAGCGCCAGGTTCGTCTGGAAGAACGACCCGGCCGGCAGCCAGTAGGCGTGGCCCGCGACGACGACCGGGCTCATCAACGGGCCCTTCACCGGCACCGTCTCGCCGCGCGGCCGGCGGTAGGCCAGGCTGTGGACGCCGGGGAGCGCCGCGACCCGCTCCAGGAGCGCGCCGAGCGCCGGGTCGCCGTCCGGCTCGATCCCGGCGATGCCCTTCAGCACGGCCTGGATCGCCGGCAGGTCCTCCCGCCCTTCCGGGTGGACGACCTTCACCTCGAGCCAGACCTTGCCGCGGAAGTTGGCGACCGCGCCGCGCGCGATCAGTTCGTTGAGGTCGGCCAGCAGTGCGCTGATCGCCGGGTGCGAGATCAGGCAGCGCTCGATCTCGATCTCCCAGCGGCTGCGGCGCGCCCGGAAGCCGGCGACGTGGCCGAGCGCGATCGCCGCGCTGTGGCGGTAGCCCCAGGGCCCGTCGCTGTGCAGCGCCGCGACCGGCAGGTCCAGGTGGCCGATGCGCCGCAGTTGCTCCTCGACCACCGCGCGCTTGAAGTCGAGCTGCGCCGCGTAGTCGATGTGCTGCCACTGGCAACCGCCGCAGGCGCCGAAGTAGGGGCAGGGCGGCGCGACGCGCTCCGGCGCGGCCCGCAGCACCTCGACCGCCTCGCCCTCGAAGTAGTCGCGCTTGGCGCGGCGGACGGCGGCGCGGACTTCTTCGCCGGGGATGGCGTAGTCGATCAGCCCGACGCGGCCGTCGAGCCGGCCGAGCGCCGCGCCGCCGTGCGCCATCGCCTCGACCGCCAGCGTCACCTCCTCGGGCGGGCGGTCCCGCCGCGCGCGCCGTCCCCCGCGGGATTGCCGCCGTGGTTCCGCTGCCCCGGCCGCCGGCGCGTCCTCCGCCCGTGTCTCCCGCTCCATCGTCCCCCGCCATCACTCCGCCTGCGCCGCCCGCGCGGCCCTCAACCACCCATTGTACTTGATGGCGCCTGATGCGCCTGGTGCGGCGGCGGAGCTGCTCGGTGTTGGGCGGTGGATGGGGCGTATTGCGTGGGGGACGGCGCGGCCTCAGGCCGTCCCGGAGCCGGGGGCGTAGCGGGCGCGATAGCCCCGGCGCCGACCGAGCGGGGCGAGGATCGTCGCGACGAGGCGCTGGACCGGCATGGGCGGCCGCGTGACCCGGATCTCGTCCCAGAAGGCGGCCGTGAGGACCGCGACGTGCAGGAGGCTCGGCGGTATGCCCCGCGCGTTGAGCTGCCCGTCGCGCGCCAGCTCGAAGTAGGTCTCGAAGAAGTCCTCGGTCCGCAGCGCCGGGCGGAACTCCTGGATGGCCCGCGCCTCCTCCTCGCCCTCATTCCAGAAGTAGTGCGGCGTGTTGGGCGGGATGACGACCGTCTCCCCGACGCGGACGACCTGCACCCGGCCGCGGATGCGGAAGTGCAACGTGCCGGCGAGGACCGTCGCGCTGCTCTCCTGGTGCGGGTGGACGTGCTCCGGCTCGGCCGGCCCGCGCGGGTTGACGGTCTCAATCTGCAGCAGGGCGCCGCCGGTGTCGCCGGCCGTGCGCCGGAAGATCATGCGCTGCCCCGTCCGCGGATTGACGATCTCATCGCCGGCGTGCATCGTGTCCTCCTCTCCGCGGCCGTGGTGCCGCGCCGCTGAACGTCGCGATCGGCGCCTTCTGGGACGCCGGCCCCTGCTATCGGCCGGGGGCGGGTTGCGGTTGACGTAATCACCTGGTCCCGGTTCCCCGCCGCGCTCGTGGCGCCGAACGCCCTATCCGCGGCTGGGGGCGGTGGCGGGCGGCGCCACCGCGCGGCGGATGTCGTCGCCGTGCTCGGCGAGGTGGTCGGCCTGCGCGCGGTAGAGGCCCGCGACGTCGCGGAAGCCCTCGCTCCAGAAGGTCGCGCCCAGGCCGAACTCGTCGTCGCGCACGCCGTCCAGCGTCCGCAGGGCAGCCTCGTAGGCGGCGTCATAGCGGCTCCGGAGACTCCGCACCGTCTGGCCGCGTCCGCCCAGCCGGGTCGCCGTCGCGTTCAGCCGGTCGCGCAAGAAAGGTGGGAAATTGTACATCCCCTTGCCCCGCCGTGCGGCCGCCACCTCGCGCGGGAGGAGCGCGAGGCTCCAGACCAGGTGTGCCAGCACCGCCCCGACTGTCCAGGCGGGGTTGCCGCTCTGGCGGCGCAGGTCGTCGTCGGTGAGGCCGTCGAGCAGGCGGTGGAAGGCGGCGCGCGTGGCCGCCAGTTCGGCGCGAATCGTCTCCCGCTCGGGGGGCCGGTTCGCCAGGTCTGCCAGGGGTTGCGCCATGACGCCCTCCTCCGCGGCGTAACCGTTTTGGTCAGCCACCGTATACGAGGAGTATAGCGGCGGAGGTATCCCCGCGCGTCACGGATTCCCGTGACTTCCCGGCGTCGCCCCCGGCCGCGTCGCGGCCGGGGGCGACCGGGCGGCGGGCGAGGGGTGGAGAGGGGCGCGCGATGCCGCGACTGACCCGCGCGTAGGACGAGGCGCGACAGCGAATCGCCGGGCTGGCCGGACGGGGTCTGCCGCCCGAGCGGCTGGCCGCAGCGTTCCTCGCGGCCCTGCTGCGGGCGGTGCCCGCCGATGGCGCCGGGGTGGGTGAGGTCGACCCGGCGACGCTGCTCTACACCCGCCTGCTCGACGCGACTCCCGGCTATGAAGCCAACGCCCGGCACTATCTCAGCCGTGTCTACCTCGCCGACCCGGCGGTCGCGCTCACCCCGCCCGGCATGATGCGCGCCGGCCTCCGGGCGCTGGCGGTCGGCGAGCGCCTCGACCGTGCGCTGGGCGTCCCGGCGGCGGCGCTCGATCGGGTATCGCCGCGCGCGCAGGCCGAAGCCTTCCGCGCGATCCCCGGGCCGCCGGGGGGCGTCTTGCGGGCGATGTTCCCGGCGGACGGGGGGTGGGTCGCGGGGGTGGAGATGTTGCGGTTCGACCCCGCCCGGCCGTTCGCGCCGCACGACGTCGCCTTCCTGCGCCTGGTCGCCCCGGCGATCGGCCGGGCGCTGCGCGCGGCCCTCGACCGCGAGCGGGCGATGCTGCATGGGCGGGTGGGGCCGGACACGGCCCACCCCTCCGGTATCCTCTTGCTGGCGGCCGACGGCCGGGTGCGCTTCCAGACGCCGCCGGCAGAGGCGTGGCTGCGGGCGCTGCGCGCGACGGAGGGGAGCGGCGGCGGCGTGCCCCTGGCGGTGTGGTCGGCGCTGGCGGGGCTGCGCGCCGGGGCGGGCGGGGCAGGCGGGGCCGTCGTGCGGGTGGCGACGCCGGCGGGTCCGCTGCGGATCGAGGCGACCCCGGGCGACGCGGGAGGCGGGGTCGCCGTCGTGTTGACGCCGGAGCGCCCGCCGTCCCTCCCCGCAGTGCCCGCCAGTTGGGAACTGACGGCGCAGGAGCGCCGGGTCGTCGCGTTGCTGCTGGGCGGGGCGAGCAACCGGCAGCTCGCGGCGGCGCTGTGCGTGAGCGACAACACCGTGGAGACGCACCTGCGGCACATCTACGAGAAGCTCGGCGTGCGCGGCCGGCAGCAGGTGCTGGCACGCTTCTTCCGCGAAACGGCTCGGGCGGCCTTGCCGGGGGAGCCCGGGGAGCCGGGTGAGGAACACCGCGCGTGAGCCCGGTGGCGCTCACCCTGTTGTGCCTCTGGCGCCTGCGGCTCCCGGCCGCGCTCGTCGCCGTGGGCCTCGCCGTTCAGCGGTCTCAGTTCTCCCTTTCCCGCGGCGCGATGCCGTGGTGGGTTTCCCAGTTGCGCAGCGCCTGCAGGTTCCGCTCCAGTTCGTGCTGCGCTTGGGATCGGGCCGCGGACGGCTCCGGCGATGTCCCCGGCGGCGCCGATTCCCGGGGTTCGCCCGGGACGACGGGCGGCTCCGCGGTGGTCCGTCGCGTCACCTCGATCGCCTCGTAGGCGGTCAGCACGCCGCGCCAGTAGGCACCCGCGATGGTGGCCGCCTGCTCCAGCACGGCGTGGGCCGGGTGGCCCTGGGGCGTGCTGTCGAGCACCTGGCGGATGTCGCGCTGGACCGCGTAGGCCCGCCGCTCCAGGCCGGCCAGCAATTCGCCGACGTCCCGCGCCGCGCGGGGCCCCTCGTCCACGCTCCACCTTCCTCGGCACCTGCACGCACGCGAATAGGCCGCGGCGCGACCGCGCGGCTGGATTCGTCGTTCGGGGGAACCCCTCGACCCTACCGCCAATTCCACTCTAGCGCCGGGCCGGCGGGGCAAGGAGGGGGAAATTGCTCATTTCGTCCACCGCATTTCCCCCGGGCCGTCGGCGCCATCGCCGGGTTGCGGTCGGGCACCCGCCAGGCGCGACCGCCTCGGCCCGCGCGCGGGCGCCGGGTGGGTGCCCCGGATGGGCCGCCTCCACCCGCGGGTGGAGGCGGCGCCCGGTGCGATTCCACCCGCGCGCCGACGCGACGCCGCCCGCCCGGGCCTAGACTGGGCGACGACGACGGACGAACGGCACGCGACGACGGGAGGCGAGGCCATGAACGAGACCATCGGCACGGCGGCGAACCTGCGGCGGGTCTTCTCGGGCGGCGGGCGGGCGCACCTCCGCCACAGCCTGGCGCTCAACGTCGGGGCGCCCTTCGTCGCCTACTGGTTCATGACCCGCCACGGCGTCCCGGGCGGCGACGCGCTGCTCGTGTCGGCCGCGTTCCCGCTCGTCGGCGTGGTCGCCGCCGCGGCGCGGACCCGGCGGCTGGACCTCATCGGCGCGCTCTCGCTGGCGACCCTGGCGCTGGGGCTCCTGGGCGCCTTCGTCTTCCACGACCCCCGCTTCGTGCTGCTGAAGGAGTCGGCGGTGACGGGTCTCATCGGCGCCGCCTGCCTCGGCTCGCTCCTCGCCCCGCGCCCCCTGCTCTTCGCGCTCGGCCGCCAGCTTTCGGCCAACGGCGACCGCGAGGCGCTGGCCCGCTACGACGCGCGGTGGGCCGACCCCGACGTCCGCGCCCGCAGCCGGCGCATGACCCTCGTCTGGGGCGTCGGGCTGCTGGCCGAGGCGACCGTCCGGGGCTAGCTCGCCTTCCACATCGCGCCGGGCGCGATGCTGCTCGTCTCACCGGCGCTCGCGGCCGTCGCGATCGGGCTCCTGCTCGTGTGGACCATGCGCTACCGGGCCGGCGCGCCGGCCGCGTCGCGGGAGCCGGTGGCGGCCTGAGCGCGGCATCCCGGCTTCCGGTGCGCTGAAGAATGCGATGGAGGAGGAATCATGGCAACGCGCGAAGGGGACTGCCCCATGGAGACGACCGCGGATCTGCTCACCCTGCCGTTCGAGCGGCCGACCATCCTCGACACCGCGCCGCTCCTGCGGCTGCTCCAGGCCGAGCGGCCGATCGCGCGGGTGTACACGCCGGCCGGCGACACAGCCTGGCTGGTCACCCGCCACGAGGACGTCAAGGCCCTCTTCGCCGACGAGCGGCTGGGGCGCTCGCACCCCGATCCGACGCGGGCGCCCCGCATCTCCGACTCGCCGCTCCTCGGCGGGCCGATCGGCGACTACGCCACGGAGGAGGCCGACCACGCCCGGATGCGCCGGGCCCTGACCCCGGCGTTCTCCGCGCGGCGCATGAAGGCGCTGGGCCCCCATGTCCAGGCCCTGGTGGATGGGCTGCTGGACCGGATGGCGGCGGCCGGCCCGCCCGCCGATCTGCACGAGGCGCTGTCCTTCCCGCTCCCGGTGGTGGTCATCTGCGAGCTGCTCGGCGTGCCTTTCGAGGACCGCGAGCGCTTCCGGGCCTGGTCGGACGCGGTGGCCCGCTCGCAGGGCCGCGAGGAGGCGACGCGGGCGCTGCAAGATCTCGGCGGCTACATGGCCGGGCTGATCGAGCGCAAGCGGCAGGCGCCCGGCGAGGACGTCGTCTCCGACCTGATCGCCGCCCAGGAGCGCGGCGAGATCGCGGCGCGCGAGTGCGTCGGCTACGCGGTGAGCCTCCTCTTCGCCGGGCACGAGACGACGGTCGCGCGCATCGATTACGGCACGCTCCTCCTCCTCGCCAACCCCGCGCAGCGCGAGCGGCTGGAGCGGGAGCCGGGCCTGGCGCCGCGCGCCGTCGAGGAGATCCTGCGGATGGGGCTGGGCGGCGCGGGCTTCGGCCTGCCGCGCTTCGCGCGCGCCGACATCGCGATCGGCGGCGTGACGATCCGCGCCGGCGAGGCGGTCCTGCTCTCGCTGGCGGCGGCCGACCGCGACGGGCGGGTCTTCGCGGAGCCGGACCGCTTCGACGTCGGCCGCGAGCCGAACCCGCACCTCGCCTTCGGCTACGGCAGCCGGTACTGCCTCGGCGCCAGCCTGGCGCGCGTCGAGTTGCAGGCGGTCTTCGGCACGCTCTTACGGCGCTTCCCCGCGCTCCGGCTGGCGGCGCCGGTGGCGGAGTTGCGGCCGCGCGACGAGCTGCTGACCGGCGGCCTCGCCGCCCTGCCGGTCGCCTGGTGACCGGCTCAGGCCAGGCCGAGGTCGCGGGCCAGGACGATCGCCTGGGCGCGGTCGCGTGCGCCGAGCTTGGCGAAGAGGTGGTTGATGTGCGTCTTGACCGTCGCCTCGCCGACGAAGAGCGCCGCCGCGATCTCGGCGTTGTTGCGGCCCTGGGCGACGAGGCGCAGCACCTCGCGCTCGCGCTCGGTCAGCCCCAGCGCCGCGTCGGGCCCCCCGGCAGGGGCCGCCGGCGCGGCCAGGCCTGCCAGGAGCGCGGCCGCCGCCTGGCCCTGCACGACCTGCTGACCGCGCGCCACCGCGCGGATCGCGGCGCAGAGCTCCTCGGCGCTGCAATCCTTGAGGACGTAGCCGGCCGCGCCGGCGCGCAGGCCGTCGACGACCGTCTCGGGCGTGTCGTAGGTCGTCAGGAGGAGGACGCGGCAGGTCGGCACGGCGCGTCGCACCCGCTCGGTCGCCGCGATGCCGTCGAGGCGCGGCATCCGAATGTCCATGAGCAACACGTCCGGCCATTCGCGCTCGGCCAGCTCGACCGCGGCGACGCCGTCCGCCGCCTCGCCGACCAGGCGGAGGTCCGGCGCGGCCTCGATGATGATCCGCAGCCCGTCGCGCAGCAGCCGCTGGTCGTCGGCCAGCGCCACCCGGATCACCGCCTCGCTCATCGTCTCGCCGCCTCTTCGCCGGCGCCGGCGTCGTAGGGGAGCGTGAGGGCGACGCGGTAGCCGCCCCCCGGCCGCGGCCCCGCCGCGAGGTCGCCGCCGAGCGCGGCGGCGCGCTCGCGCATCCCGCGCAGCCCGTTCCCGGTGCCGGGCGACGGCGGGGCGGCGGCCGGGTCGCCGTCGTCGCAGACCTCCAGCGTCACCGCCCGCTCGCCCCAGATCAGGGTCGCGCGGACCTGCCGGGCGGCGCCGTGGCGGTGGGCGTTGGTCAGCGCCTCGCGGAGCGCGTACTCCAGCGCCTCGGCCTGCTCGGCGGCGAGAGCGCGCGTCGTCCCTCGCTCCTCCAGGGCGCCGGAGAGCCCCACGCGCTCGCCGAAGCGCGCCAGCGTCGCGCGGAGTCGCGCGGCCAGGTTGGCGCCGTCGGCCGCGGGAGCGGCCGCCTCGCGCAGCACGCTCACGGCGCGGCGGCTCTCGGCCAGGCTCTCGCGCACCTGGGCGGCGATGTCGTCGAGCGCGGCCGGCACCCGCTCCGGCTGCGTGCGCGCGATCTGGCGCGTCGCCTGCACCTGGACCGAGAGCGCGGTCAGCGAGTGGGCCAGGACGTCGTGGATGTCGCGCGCGATCCGCGCCCGCTCGCGCGCCGCCGCCAGCTCCGCCGTGCGTGCCATCTCGGCGCGGAGCCGCGCCTGGGCGTCGTCGAGTTGCAGAATCAGGAGGTGGCGTACCCGGAACCCATAGGCGATGGCGAACACGAAGGCCGCCAGCCCGAGCTGCCCCCAGGCTTCGGCCCGCGCCACGATGCCGGGCGCGTGGAGCAGGGCGAGCGGGTGGCGCTCCCAGGCAAGCGCCGCCGCGAGGAGGACGACGACCGTGAGCGACCAGCGCAGCGGCAGGCGGTAGAAGGCGAGGCAGGCGATGATCGCCATGACTAGGTCGCCTGCCCGCGATCGGCCGACGAGGTCGAATGCGGCGGCGAGGGCGAAGGCCGCGGCGTAGCAGGCGACCAGGACGCGCGGCGTCGGGAAGGCGGTCTGCACCAGGAAGAGGAGGAGGCAGGCCAGATAGAGCCCTTCCACGCCGAGCGCGGCCTGGAGCGGGCGCTCGCGACCGCCGAAGGTGAGCGCGACGGAGAAGGCGAAGGCTAGCACGGCGCCGACGATCGAGAGGGCGGCCGGGATCCCGACCACGCTCCCCGTCAGCACCAGGTCGCTGTATGGCGCGCCCACGGCCGGCGCGCGCCGGGCGCGCGGCCGCCGGCGCGCCCAAACGCCGGCCAGCCCCGCCAGCAGAGCCATCGTCGCCTACCCCCGCCCGCCGCGCCGACCACATTCGGCTGAATCGCGGCGGGTACAAGTATAGCGGGCTGCGTCGCGTCGCGACCCGCCCGGGCTCAGGCGACGTCGCGGATGATGTAGTAGGTCGCCAGGAAGGTGCGGTAGGCGCTGAGCGCGTCGGGCGCGGTGAAGGCGATCGTCCGGTCGCCGAGGCGCTCGATCGTCGGGATCAGCGCGGCGACGTCGGCCTGCGGGCTGTAGTAGAGGTCGAGCTCCAGGCGGATCGGCGTCTCGACCTTGTACGGCGCGAACTCGCGCAGGCGGCTGAGGGCCTCGGCGGCGCCCGCGCGGACGCGCTCGCGCGCCACCTCGGGGTGGACGCTCGCCGCGCCGAGCCGGCTGATGCCCCGCTTGGTCGTCACGCCGACGTAGCGCCCCTCGCCGAGGATCGCGTCGGCGTCGCGCAGCGTCGCGTCGTCGCCGGCGACGAGCGTCGTCGGCACGCCGTAGTGCCCGGCGACCATCGCGCTGAGGCCCGTCTCGCTGAAGACGCGGCCGTTGCAGCGCAGCTCGTAGGGGTGGAAGGCGTGGTTGAGCACGCCGTCGCGCACGCCGGCCGGCGCGTGGTAGCCGACCAGGAAGCAGGCGTCGAAGGCGCCGTCGAGCCCTTCGACCATGAACCAGGGCTTGACCCGCCCCTGCACCAGCACGGCGCGCCGGTCCAGCTCGCTCGCCACCAGGTTGCGCATCCCGCCGTGGCTGTCGTTGACGACGACCTCGGTCGCCCCGGCGTCGAACGCCCCGGCGATGGCCGCGTTCGCCTCCTGCGTCATCAGTCGCCGCCCGACCTCGTAGGCCGCGCCGCCGGCCGGGTTGCCCTGCTCGCGGTCCACCACGCCCGCCATGCCCTCGATGTCGACCGAGATGTAGACCTTCATGTGCCTCCCCCGTATCCCGCGTGAACACCGACGAACTGGCGAGGCCCGGCCCCGCCTGCACGGTTCGCCCACCCGGCACGCCCGGGATCACCCCGCGGCCGGGGCGCCGCGCGCCTCCGCGCCGGCCGGGAGCCAGAGGTGGAAGGTGGTGCCGCGCCCCTCGCCCGCGCTCTCGGCCCACAACTGGCCGCCGTGGCGCGTGACGATGCCGCGGCTGATGTACAGCCCCAGCCCGAGCCCCGGCAGGCGGCGCCGCTCGGCGTTCGCCGCCCGGCCGAACGGCGCGAAGATCGCCTCGGCGCTCCCGGTCGGCAGGCCGATCCCCTCGTCGCGCACGCCGATCTGGACCCCGCCCCCGGCCGGCCGCACCGTCACCGCGATGGCGCCCCCCTCGGGCGAGTACTTCGCCGCGTTGTCCAGCAGGTTCGCCAGCACCTGCTCCAGCCGCGCCGCGTCCGCCACCACCGGGGAGAGGCCCTCCGCCACGTCCAGGGTCAGGCGGTGGCGCTCGCCCAGGCCCTCCCGCGCGCGGGCGACCGCCTCGCCCACGAGTGCGGCCGGGTCGAGCGGGGCGAGGGCCAGCGGGAGCTGGCCGCCGCGCAGCCGCGCCACGTCCAGCAGGTCGTCGATCAGCGCCGCCAGCCGGCCGGTGGCCGCGTCCAGCCGCTCGTAATACTTGGACAGGACGGCCGGGTCGAGCGGGCCGCGCGCCTGCCGCCGCCGCAGGTACTGCACGGCGATCTTCAGCGCGGTCACCGGGGTGCGCAGCTCGTGCGCGGCGATCGACAGGAAGGTGTCGCGCGCGCGCACCGCCTCCTCGGCCGCGGCCGCCGCCTCGCGCGCCACGCTGGCCGCGGCCTGCAGGCGCTGCTGGTCGAGGGCCAGGGCGACCCGGTCGGCCACCAGGCGCAGGAGGTCGGCGTCGGCCGCGGCGAAGCGTCCCGGGGCGAGCGCGCCGACGTAGAGGACGCCCAGCGCGCGGCCCTCGACCAGCAGCGGCACCCCGAGCAGCGCGCGCACCCCCCGCTCCCGCAGCGGCGGGCTGAGGATCTCGGCCCGCGCCGCGTCGTCGAGGACGAGCGGGCGGCGCTCCGCGGCCACGCGCCCGGCGAAGCCGCGCCCGAGCGGCACGCGCACGCCCCGCGCC
>DASSSV010000153.1:0-5535 GCA_035708265.1 Thermomicrobiales bacterium
CTAGCGCGCGAACCTCAAAATCTCCCTCAACGAGTATCGAGAGACGAGCGATGAGTGATGAGCGATGAGCGACGAGCGACGAGGGGTCGGGCGGGAGTAGCCGCAGGCCGGGGGAGCGATCTCCCGGCCCGCGGCGGCATCTATGGCCCCTGTCGTGTGACGGCGACGGGCGGCAACCCCTCATCGCTCATCGCTCATCACTCGCCGCTACTTCTTCGCCCAGTTGGCGATGTTCCACCCCGTCAAGTCCCAGGCGGTCGGCTGGACGTTCTGGACCTCGTTGGCGAAGCCGTTGGCGCCGAGCCGGTCGATCTGGGGGATGTTCACGACGTTGTCGACGATAGTGTCGTTCAACTTGATGAAGTCCTGCGCGCGCTTGGCGCCGTCCGTCTCGGTCTTCACCTGCGCGACCAGCGCGTCGTAGCCCTTGTTGGACCAGCGCTCGTAGTTGTTGCCGTCCCAGGAGTTCTCCTTCTGGGCGATCTGGCCGGTCGTCCAGCCGTTGAAGTAATCCCAGGGATCCGGGGAGGCGTTGGAGTTGGTGAACATCTCCAGGTCGGCGTAGAAGTGCGCCGCCGTGTCGGGGTTGCCGGCGTCCGACGAGAAGAAGACCCCGGCGTCGATGGATTTGAGTTCCATCTTGATGCCGGCCTGCTCGAAGGCGGCCTTGACGATCTGCTGGTGCTTCTGGCGCACCGAATTGACCGTCGTCTGGAAGAGCACCGAGAGCTGCACGCCGTTCTTCTCGCGATACTGGCCGTTCTTCTTGTAGCCGGCCGCGTCGAGGAGTTGCTCGGCCTTCGCGACGTTGAACTCCCAGTGCGTGTTGGGCGAGGCGTAGATCTTCGGGTCGGTCAGGATGTTGTCGGTCGGCTGGCCGGTCTTGCCGTAGAGGGAGTCGGCGACGGTCTTCTTGTCGCAGAGGTAGGTGTACGCCTGGCGCACCTGCGGGTCCGACTGGAAGGGGTGGGGGGTGCCGAAGTGCGAGCGCTGGCCGTCCACCTCCTTGTTCGGGTCGGACTCGTTGACCAGGATGCGCTCGATCCCGCCGTTGGGCGTCAGCGACAGGTAGCCCTTGCCCTCGGCCAGCATCGGGTTGAGGATCGCCGGCTCGATCTGCAGGTTCCAGGCGACCTGGTAGTCGCCGGTCTGGAAGACCGCCCGCGCCGCGGAGACGGCGTCGCCGCCGCCCTTCAGTTGCATCTGGTCCCAGACGGGGCCATTCGGGTCGCGCCAGTTGTCGTTGATCGAGTAGACGATCAGGTCGCCGGGGGCGAAGGAGTCGACCTTGTAGGGGCCG
Source organism: Thermomicrobiales bacterium (assembly GCA_035708265.1). Taxonomy (GTDB): domain Bacteria; phylum Chloroflexota; class Chloroflexia; order Thermomicrobiales; family CADCWN01; genus DASSSV01. Next base: position 1,301 of record DASSSV010000153.1, read on the forward strand.
GTGCCGACCGGCTTGAGGTTGCCCGGGAAATTCTTCGCCTGCGCCCCCATGCCGTCCTTGAAGTAGTGCTCCGGCAGGATCATGCCGTACGCGCCGGTGAAGACGGTGTACCAGGCCGGCGTCACGTCCTTGAAGGTGACCTTGACGGTGTGGTCGTCGACCGCGTCCACGCCGGCGACCCCCGCGTAGGTGCCGACGGTCGTCGCCGCCGTCGCCGGGTCGGTGACGTACTTGAAGGTGAAGGCGACGTCGGCGGCGGTGAAGGGCTGGCCGTCGCTCCACTTCACGCCCTGCTTCAGTTTCCAGGTCACGCTCTTGTAGTCGGCCGCCACCCCGCCGTTCTCGCGCGACGGGATGCCGTCGGAGAGGAAGGGCACGAGTTTGTCGTCGGGGCCGAACGACGCCAGGGGCTCGTAGACGAGGCGCGAGGCGTCGTAGTCCTTGGTGCCCTGGGCCAGGTGCGGGTTGATGATCGTGGGCGCCTCCCACCACAGCAGCTTGACCGTGCCGCCGCCGCCGCGCTTGGTCGGGCTCGGGCCGAGGCCGGCCCCTCGGCCGAGCGGCTTGTCGGTCATCACGCCGAGGCCGCCGCCCTGCGCCGCGGGGCTGGCGACGGGGCTCGCCGCGGGGCTCGCCGCGGCGGCCGCGCCCGTGGTAGGCGTCGCCGCGGCGGCCGTGGCGGGCGCGGCCGCCGGCGTGGCGCTCGTCGCCGTCGCCGTCGTCGCGCCGCCGCCGGCCGCGGTGCTCGCCGGCGCGGGCGTCGAGGTCGCGGCGCCGGCGCCGCAGGCGGCCAGCAGGCCGGCGACCGCCGACGCGGAGACGCCGAGGAAGACCATCCGCTTGATGAAGTCGCGCCGGCTGAGGCGCCCGTGGATCAACGCATCGGTGAGCGCGTGGAGTTCGTCGGGAGATGGCATCCTTATCCTCCTGCGCGGTCCGCGGCCCCTCCTGTGGCACGGTTCGCAGGAGTTGTGTGTCGTAGGCTGCGCGCTAGATCCCCGGGGCCAGCGCGACGCTGCGCCCTCTCCTACCACGCTAGGGCACGAACCTCAAACCGGACCTCAAAAAACGTCGTGGAGCGATTGATGAGTGATGGGTGACGAGGGGTGAAGGGTGAGGGGCCAGGTGGGACAGGCCGCGGGCCGGGGGACGATACCCCGGCCCGCGGCGGCGTCTGCCTGGCTCGCGACTCGGCGGCGACGGGCGACGAGCCCCTCATCGCTCATCGCTCATCGCTCGTCGCTCGCTAGCCCTTCTTCGTCCAGTTGGCGATGTTCCAGGGCAGCTCGTCCCAGGCGGTCGACTGGATGTTCTGCAGCTCGTTGGCGAAGCCGTCCACGCCCTTGCGGTCGATCTGGGGGATCAGGACGACGTTGTTGACGAGCAGGTCGTTCATCTGGATGAACAACTGCGCCCGCTTGGCGCCGTCCGTCTCGGTCTTGGCGGCGGCGACGAGGTCGTCGTACTGCTTGTTCGACCAGCGAGTCTCATTGTTGCCGTTCCACTGGTTCTCCTTCTGGGCGATCTCGGAAGTCGTCCAGCCCTCGAAGTAGTTCCAGGGGTCCGGCGAGTCGTTGGAGTTGGTGTACATCTCCAGGTCGGCGTAGAAGTGCGCCAACGTGTCGGGGTTGCCCGCGTCCGACGAGAAGTAGACCCCGGCATCGATATTCTTGAGCTCCATCTTGATGCCGGCCTTCTCGAAGGCGTCCTTGACGATCTGCTGGTGCTTCTGGCGCACCGCGTTGGTGCTCGTCTGGTAGAGCACCGACATCTGCACGCCGTTCTTCTCCCGGTACTGGCCGTTGAGCTTGTAGCCGGCCGCGTCGAGGATCGACTTGGCCTTCTCGACGTCGAACGACCACTTCGTGTTGGGGGAGACGTACTGCGCCGGCGCGGTGAGAATGTTGCCGGTGGGCTGGCCGGCCGGGCCGTAGAGGGTGTCGGCGACGGTCTTCTTGTCGCAGAGGTAGGTGTACGCCTCGCGCACCTTGGGGTCGGCCTGGAAGGGGTGCGGGGTGTTCTTCTCCGAGCGCTGGCCGTTGACCTCCTTGTTCGGGTCGGAGAAGTTGACCGAGATGCGCTCGATGCCACCGTTGGGGACGAGGACGAGCTGGCCCTTGGCGCCGGCCCCGGTGAGTTGCTTGAGGATGTTGACCTCGACCTGCAGGTTCCAGCCGACCTGGTAGTCGCCCGTCTGGAAGACCGCCCGCGCCGCCGAGACCGCGTCGCCGCCGCCTTTCATGAGGACCGTGTCGAACGAGGGGCCGTTGGCGTCGCGCCAGTTGGGGTTGATCGAGTAGTTGACCTGGTCGCCGGGCTGGAAGGAGTCGACTTTGTACGGCCCGGTGCCGATCGGTTTGAGGTTGCCGGGGAAGTTCTTGGCCTGGGCGCCCAACCCGTCTTTGAAGTAGTGTTGCGGCAGGATCATGCCGTTGCCGCCGGTGAAGACGGTGTACCAGCCGGGCGTGACCTCCTTGAAGGTGATCTTGACGGTGTTCGGGTCCACCGCCTCGACCTTGTCGATGTCCTTGTAGACGCCCTGCGTCACCGCCGCGGTCTGTTTGTCGGTGGCGAACTGCCAGGTGAAGACGACGTCGTCGGCCGAGAAGGGCTGGCCGTCGCTCCACTTGACGCCCGACTTGAGTTTCCAGGTGACCGTCTTGCCGTCGGCGCCCACGCCCCCGTTCTCCTTCGAGGGGATGTCGGCCGCCAGGAAGGGCACCAGCTTGTCGTCCGGGCCGAAGGAGGCCAGCGGCTCGTAGGTGAGGCGCGAGGCGTCGTAGTCCTTGGTGCCTTGGGCCAGGTGGGGGTTGATGATCGTGGGCGCCTGCCACCAGAGCATCTTGAGCTGGCCGGCGCCGCCCCGCTTGGTGGGCCCGGGGCCGAGGCCGCCGCCGTTGCCGAGCGGCTTGTCGGTCTTGGCGCCGAGGGCGCCGCCGCCGCCGCTGGCCGCGGGGCTCGCGCTCGCCGCGGGCGAGGCCGCGCCGCCCGTCCCGGTCGTCGCCGCCTTGGTGGCCGCCGCGGTGGGCGCCGCGGTGGGGGCGGTCGTGGCCGCGCCGCCGCCGGCCTTGGTCGGGGCGGTGGTGGCGGCCGGGGCGCCGGTCGCCGCCGGGGCGGCGCTCGGCGTGGCGTTGGCGCCGCAGGCGGCGAGGAAGCCCGCGATCGCCGAGGCGGAGCAGCCGAGCGCGACCGCGCGCCGCACGAAGTCGCGCCGGCCGAGTTGTCCCGCGGTGAGTTGCCGCATCAGGTCGCGTGGCTCGGGCCGTGTGGTCATCGTCCAAAACCCTCCTAGTCGGTCCACACGTACGGCCGGGACCGCCCCGACCGCTGCGGCCCCCCGACCGCACCGATCCCCCCATCACACTTCGGCCGCCCCCGCGGGCGTCCGCCCGTGCCGCGCATCGTGGATACGCCACGGCGCCGCCCGGCGCCACGCGGGCGCACGGAGACACACGCCGGGCGACGAGCGCCCGGCTCGCCGCTTTGCATCGGCCGCGCAACACAGCGCTGCGGCGCCACGCGCCATGGTGGCGCCGTTCGGTCGTAGCCTGGGTATCCGCGGTGATTGTATCACACCAGATACACGAGCGAAACCCGCAACCGGCACGAGCGGTCAGGGTGCGCGTCGGTGCCGCGCCGGGAGCCGGGCGGCCGAAACCGCGGGCTTGCAGGCCGTCGAGACGGCCCTCGCGACCGTGAGGCGCGCCGGGCACGCCGCCGCGCACTCGCTCCCCGAGACAGAAGGAGAGGCGGGGCCGCGCGGCCCCGCCCCGATCATAGTCACCAGGGACCGGCGCGGTGAGGGCACCGCGCCGGCCCCTCATCGCTCATCGCTCCCTAGCCCTTCTTGGTCCAGTTGGCGATGTTCCAGGGGGTCTCATCCCAGGCGGTCAGTTGCGGGTTCTGGACCTCGTTGGCGAACGCCTGCGGGCCGAGGCGGTCCACCTGCGGGATGACGACGACGTTGTCGACCAGCAGGTCGTTCATCTGGATGAACTGCTGCGTGCGCTTGGCCGCGTCCGTCTCGCTCTTCGCCGCCGCCACCAGGTCGTCGTACTGCTTGTTCGACCACCGGTGGTAGTTGTTGCCGTTCCACTGGTTCTCCTTCTGGGCGATCTCGGCGGTGATCCAGTTCTCGAAGTAGTTCCAGGGGTCCGGCGAGTCGTTGGACGAGGTGTACATCTCCAGGTCGGTGTAGAAGTGGCTGGCGGTGTCCGGGTTGCCGGCATCCGACG
>DASSSV010000154.1:0-19961 GCA_035708265.1 Thermomicrobiales bacterium
GAGGGGCAGTTCGTCACGCGCAGCCTGGTCTGCACGATCGTCCACCAGGCGGACGAGGCGTTCGGGGAGATCGCGCGCGCCGCCGGCCTGCTCCAGCCGCAGCCGGCGCCGTAGGCAAGCGCGGCCAGACGGGCGCGGTCAGGCCGGGCGCAGATAGGGGGCGAGGTCGACCGCGCGGCCCTCCGCGGCCGAGAGGTAGGCCGCGTAGCAGACGGCGACGACGTCCCGCGCCAGGAGCGCGCCGCTCAGCGGCTCGCGGTCGTCGGCGACGGCCTCGCAGAAGTCCTGCAACTCGGCCGGGAAGCCGTTCATCCAGTGCTCGTCGCCGCTGGTGAACTGCCAGCCGGCGGTCGTCTCCACCTTCTCGCGCAGGTACTCGTCGCCGTAGGCGTCGGCGCGCGGGGCGTAGGCGACGACGCTGGTGTTCGGCACGTTGTTGGCGTGGGCGACCGCCCGCGCGCCGTAGAGCGAGAAGAGGTTCTGGATGCCGCCGAGGACGATGTCCGCCGCGGTGATCTGCGCGACGGTGCCGTCGTCGAAGGTGAGGCAGAGCGTCCCCCAGTCCTCGCAGTCCTCCCAGCCGGCGCGGATGGCCGGCTCGGGGTCGGCCAGGAAGCCGGCCGTCTTGGTCAGCGAGGCGACGGCGGCGACGACGCGCGCCGGGCGGATCGGGCGGCCGTCGCGACGCCGCCCCTCCTCATACTTGACGTGGAGCGCCGCGCCGAGCGGGTGGCAGCCCTTGTTGAGCAGGCTGCCGCCCCCGCTGTAGCGCCACTGGCGCGCGTAGGGGGAGTGCGTGCCGCCGTGCGACTCCTCCCCGACGAGGCGCAGGATCGCCCCGCCGCTGGCGGCGACGAGGCGCGCGGCCTTGCGGATGTTCGGGCTGTAGACCCAGTTCTCGGCGTAGTGGAGGCGGCGGCCGGCGCGCGCCAGGGCGTCGAGCGCCCGGTCGGCCTCGGCCAGCGCGCCGGCCAGCATCGCCGCCCGGTCGTAGCGCCCCCCGACGCCCGGCGCGCCGTCGCCGAAGAAGCCGGTGAGCGGCTTCTCGCAGGCGGCGTGCTTGCTCGCCGCGGCGCAGCGGACGATGAGCGGGACGTGCTGATGGTTCGGCACGCAGAGGTCGACCAGGTCGATCTCGGGGTCGCCGAGCAGGTCGTCCACCGTCGGGTAGACCCGCTCCAGCCCGAACTCGCCGGCCAGGCGGCGGGCGCGCTCGATCGTCGGGGCGACGATGCCCTTCGGCCGCACGTCGACCCCGTGGACGAGGCGGTAGTTCTCCAGGTGCAGGCGCGCGGCGAAGCCCGCGCCGACGATCCCGACGCAGACGCGGCGAGCGGGCATGATTCAACCTCCCCGTGGCCGTCAGGCCGAGGCCGACGGCAGCCAGCTCCCGTACTTCGGGTGGTCCGCGCCGAGCGGCAGCGCGACCGGCCGGTCGGTCTCGGCCGAGTGGTACAGCGCGGTGATCAGCTCCAGCGACGCGCGGGCGTCGGCCAGCGTGACCGGCAGCTCCCCGCCGTCCCGCAGCGCCTCGTAGAAGCGGTAGAACTGCCCGGCGTAGCCCTCCGGCAGGGGGTCGAAGCGCGCCAGCGTCTCCTCGATCCGCGCGGCCAGCTCGGGCGTGTCGCCGGTGAAGACCCAGGGGTCGCCCGAGCTGGTGTAGGGCCGGGTGTTGCTCTCGGCCGAGAAGCCGGCGAAGGAGAAGCGGTGCCGGGTGATCTCGGCCGCCGAGCCGAGCGTGACGCCGAGGGCGGCCAGCGCGCCGTTCGCCATTTCGAGCGAGATCGCCGCGCAGTCCTCGACCTCGATCGGGTTGACCCGCGTCGCCGTGCGCGCGTAGACGCTCGCGACCGGCCCGAGGACGTAGCAGAGCATGTCGTGGGTGTGGATGGCGTGGCCGAGGAGCGCGCCGCCCAGCTCGGTCGCCCAGCGCCCGCGCCACGGCACGGCGTAGTAGGCCGCGCGGCGGCGCCAGGCGGTCTCCACCGTCGCCAGGTAGGCCGCGCCGCCGAGCCCCTCGGCGAGCAGGAGTTTGAGTTTCTGCAGGCCGTGGCCGAAGCGGTACTGGAAGATCGGCATGACCCGGCGGCCCGAGCGCGCCTCGTCCTCGATCAGCGCGTCGACCTCACGGAGCGAGCCGACCAGCGGCTTCTCGCAGATGGCGTGCTTGCCCGCCGCGAGCACCTGCCGGACCATCGGGAAGTGCAGGTGGGGCGGCGTGCAGACGTCGATCACCGCCAGGTCGTCCATCCGGCAGAGGTCGGCCAGGTCGGTGACGACGCGCGGGACGTCGTGCTCGGTGGCGAGCGCGCGGGCCTTCGCCTCGTCCACGTCGCAGACGGCGGCGAGCGCGAACCGCTCGGGCAGCGCCCGATACGCGCGCGCGTGGGACGCGCCGATGCCGCAGCCGACGATGGCGACGCGCAGCGGTTCGGGCACGTCAGTCCCTCCCTTCCAGCGTCACCCGCCGCGCCTCGCGCTGCGCGCGCAGCGCCAGTTCGGCGGCGAGGAAGCAATGCGCCTGGGGCATCGCGGTCTCGGTCCGGTGCAGGATGTCGTGGACCAGTTGCTGGCCGAAGGGGAGCTCGACGTCGGCGCAGTCGAGGTGGCGCACGCCCCGGCCGTCGGCCAGGAAGAGGTGGTTGGGGCCGGGGCGCCCGGCGATGTCGCAGTTCTTGCGCACCTCCAGGTAGCCCTCGGTCCCGAGTACGGTCAGGCGGGTGTCGCCCCAGGTCGGCAGCCCGTCCGGCGTGAACCAGTCGACGCGGATGTAGCCGGTGCCGCCGTCGCCGCGCAGGAGGAGGTCGCCGAAGTCCTCGAACGCGGGGTACTGGGGGTGGGCGTGGTTGGCGACCTGGGCGGCGACGACCTCGGCGCGGGTAGAGCGGGTGAAGAAGAGGAACTGGTCGATCTGGTGCGAGGCGATGTCGTTGATGATGCCGCCGTAGCGCGCGGCGTCGAAGAACCAGGCCGGCCGGGTCGCCGCCCTGAGGCGGTGCGGCCCCAGCCCGACCGTCTGCAGCGGCCGGCCGATCGCGCCGGCGGCGACCAGTTCGCCCGCGCGGACGGTGGCGGCGTTCTCCAGGCGCTCGCCGTAGAAGATGCTGTAGATGCGCCCGGTCTCCGCCTGGACCCGCCGCGCCTCGGCCAGTTGCTCCGGCGTGGCGAAGCCGGGCTTGTCGCTGAGGTAGTCCTTGCCGTGGCGCATGGCCGCGATGCCGAGCGGGCCGCGCTCGTCGGGGATGGCGGCGCTGGCGATCAGGTGGATCGTCTCGTCCTCCAGAATCTCGGCGGGGCTGCGCGCCGGCCGCGCCTGCGGGAACTGCGCGACGAACGCCGCGGCGAGGTCCGGCTCGGCGGCGTGGCAGGCGACCAGTTCGGCGCCCGCCCGCAGCAGCGTCCGCGTCATGCCGTAGATGTGGTCGTGGTTGAGCCCGATCACGCCGAAGCGCACGCGCGGCCCGGCCACGCCCGATCCCGTCGTCACGCCATCCTCCTCAGTCGGCCGCCCGCGCGGCGCGCTCCCGCGGCGGCAGGGCGATGTCCGCCGCCCGGCCCCGGCCATCCGGCATAGTGTAGTGCGCGGCCATCTCCTCGTGGCCCTCCAGCGCCAGCAGGTCGTCGAGCGCGGCGACGGCCTGCTCGTAGGAGTGGGTCTGGGGGCTCATCAGCGCGTGGTAGAGGAGCATCGTCCGGTCGCCGGTCTTGAACGCCTCCAATTCGCGCTCCATCTTCAGCACGCCCGGCAGGATCCGCTCCAGCATGATCTTGCGCGGCAGCGGCGTCGGCTTGAGCGCGTGGACGCCGGTGCGGTTGATGTAGGCCGGCACCTCGACCACCACGTCGTCGGCGACGCCGGCGAGCGCGCCGCGGTTGGGGATGTTGACCTGGAAGAAGCCGGCCGCGCCGTTGACCAGCGCGTCGATGATCGGCACCTGCTGCTCGCGCGTCGGGGTGGTCCCGGCGAAGTCGCTGACGCGCGCGGCGGGGTCGGCGACGAGGCGGCGCACCTCGGCCAGTTTCTCGTCGAGGTTGGCGACGTAGAAGGGGCGCGCCAGCTCGGTGTCGGGGCCGCCCCACGGCTCGCCGAACCAGTGCTTCTTCGTCGCGATGTCGGTGTTCATCCACCAGGCGGCCTGGCGCGGCGTGTCACCGATCGGCATCAGGCCGTAGAGGCGGTACTGCGCGATCGTCCCGCGCGACATCTGGATGTCGTGCGTCCGCTCGGCGACGTGGGTGCGCCAGAACTCCTCGCCCTGCGTCGCGATCCACTCGTCGAGCAGGGGGTAGGCGTCGCGCCCGTCGTAGAGGAAGTGGACCAGCCAGATGTTGTGGTTGAGGCCGGGCGCCTGCCAGTCCACGCGCGCGGGGTCGAGGCCGAGGATCTCGCAGATGCGCAGGTAGCCGTAGTGGCCGTGGCAGAGGCCGATCACCTTGACGCCGGTCTCGCGCGTCATCAGCGTGCAGCCCTGGAAGACCGGGTTGCCCGACTGGATCAGCCAGGCGTCCGGGCAGAGGCGCTCCATGTCGCGCGCGACGGCGAGCATCAGCGTGAAGTTGTAGTAGGCGCCGAGGTCGACGCCGCCGTAGTAGTAGCCGTGCCGCGCCGTCGTCTCGCGCACGCGCCGCGCGTGGTGGTGGCCCTTCACGTCGGCGGTGTTGATGACGAAGGCGCTGCCCCGGAGCGCGGCCGCGCGGTCGGTCGTCTGCACGAAGCGCAGATCGCCGCCGACCTCGGCGACGTAGCGGCGGGCCAGCGCGGTGATCGCGTCGAGCCGCCGCTCGTCGATGTCCATGAAGACGACCTCGCTGCCGGCGAGGCCCGGCGTCAGGCAGAGGTCCTTCACCAGCCCGAGCGAGAAGGTCGCGCTCCCCGCGCCGATCACCCCGATGCGCACCGCGGTTGCCATCCCTGCCTCCTCACGAGTCCGCCGGGCCGCCGCCGCTGGCGGCCCGCTCTCCCCCGAAAACCCTCCCGCGGCGGCCGTGTCGCTAGACCAGCCGCTGCGTCAGCCAACCGGCCGCCAGCAGGGCCAGCAGCGCGGCCGCCATCCGCGCGAAGCGCCGCCCCACCGTGCCCCGCGCCGCCGCCTGGCGATACCAGCCCTCCGTCGCCACGACCAGGACCAGCCAGGCGAGGAGGAAGACGATCACGAGCAGGTCGTTGAACGCGGTGCGGCTCCACCGGTTGAAGCCGAGTGCGACGTAGAGCGCCAGCAGCGCCGCGCGCCAGGCGGCCAGGGCCGCGAGGCCGAGCGCGCCGGTGGCGAGCCAGCAGCCGTAGGCCGCGACGAGCGGGACGATGGCCCGGCGCAGGCGGTCGGCCCGGTAGGCGCCCATCTACTCGACGACCCCTTGAAGGTTCAGCGTCTCGGCGAAGTGGCAGGCGGCCCAGCGGCCGGGCGTCACCTCGCGCAGCGCCGGGTACTCCGCCTTGCAGACGTCCTGGGCGTAGGGACAGCGCGGGTGGAAGTAGCAGCCCTCGGGCGGGTTGGCCGGGTCGGGGACGTCGCCGGGCAGGACGACGCGCCGCGTGCGAACGTCCGGGTCGGGCTTCGGCACCGCCGCCAGCAACGCCTCGGTGTAGGGGTGGAAGGGCCGCTCGTAGAGCGCCTCGGTGTCGGCCAGTTCGATGATACGGCCGACGTACATCACCGCCACCCGGTCGCTGATGTGCTCGACGACGCTGAGGTCGTGCGCCACGAAGAGGTAGGTCAGTTGGAACTCGGCCTGCAAATCTTGCAGCAAGTTGAGCGTCTGCGCCTGGATCGAGACGTCGAGCGCGGAGACCGGCTCGTCGCAGACGACGAGCTGGGGCCGGAGGGCCAGCGCGCGGGCGATGCCGATCCGCTGGCGCTGGCCGCCGCTGAAGGCGTGCGGGTAGCGCACCATGTACTCCGGGCGCAGGCCGACCACGCGCAGCAGGTCGGCGACCCGGTCCTTCAGTTCCTGCCCCTCGGCCACGCCGTTGACCAGCAGCGGCTCGCCGACGATCTGCAGCAGGGTCATCCGAGGATTGAGGGACGAGTAGGGGTCCTGGAAGATCATCTGGATGTTGCGACGCAGCCGCTTCATCTCCCCCGGCGCGAGCGCGGCGAGGTCCACCCAGCCCTGCTGGCGGTCCTTGAAGCGGATCTCGCCGGCGGTCGGGTCGTAGCCGCGCAGGATCAGGCGGCTGGTCGTCGTCTTGCCGCAGCCGCTCTCGCCGACCAGGCCCAGCGTCTCCCCCTCCCGGAGGGTGAAGCTCACGCCGTCGACCGCCTTGACGTGGCCGACGGTGCGCCGGAAGAAGCCCTTCACGATCGGGAAGTACATCCTCAGGTCGTCGACGACCAGCAGGTCGTCGCGCCGCTCGGCGCGGTCGGCGCCGGCGGGGGTGGCGGTCGCGATCATGGCGCCAGCTCCTCGGTGCGGTTGCAGCGCGCCCAGTGCGCCGGCCCGACCTGGACGTAGGCCGGCTCGTCGCAGACGCCCGGCAGGTAGTGGGGGCAGCGCGTGTGGAAGGAGCAGCCGGGCGGGATCGAGAAGGGGTCGGGGACCATGCCGGAGATCGATTCGAGGCGCTGGCGCGACCTGCGGCCGAGGCGCGGGATCGAGCGCAGCAGCGCGCGGGTGTAGGGGTGGCGCGGGCGCTTGAAGAGGTCGTGGACGGGCGCCTGCTCGACCTCCTTGCCGAGATACATCACCACCACCTCGTCGGCCATCTCGGCGACGACGCCGAGGTTGTGGGTGATGATCTGGATCGCCATGCCGAACTCCTGCTGCAATTCCTTGAGGAGTTCGAGGATCTGCGCCTCGGTCGTCACGTCGAGCGCGGTCGTCGGCTCGTCGGCGATCAGGAGGTCCGGCTGGCAGGAGAGGGCCAGGGCGATCACCGCGCGCTGGCGCATCCCGCCGCTGAGCTGGTAGGTGTAGTTGTCGATCACCTGCGCCGGGCGCGGCAGCCCCACGCGCGCCAGCATCGCGATCGCCCGCTCGCGCGCCTCCTGCTTGCTGACCCGCTGGTGCAGCACGATCGTCTCGACCATCTGGTGGCCGATCGTGTGGACCGGGCTGAGGGACGACATCGGCTCCTGAAAGATCAGCGCGATGTCGTCGCCGCGGATGTCGCGGATCTGCCGGCCGGTCGGCGAGAGTTTGGTCAGGTCGATCTGCTCGGTGATCGTCGTGCCGCCCGGGCCGGGGCGCCGGCGGTGGAAGATGATCTCGCCGGAGACGATCCGCCCCGGGCGCGGCACGATGCGCAGGATCGACTGCGCGGTCACGCTCTTGCCGCAGCCCGACTCCCCGACGACGCCGAGGGTCTGGCCACGGTAGATCGTGTAACTGACGCCGTCGACCGCGCGGACGATGCCCTCGTCGGTCTCGAAGTACGTTTTGAGGTTGCGCACCTCGAGGAGCGGCTCGCGGGTGTCGCGCGCCGCGCCCGCCGCGCGCGGGTCGCCGATCGTGGTCGTCATACGCCCCTCACCGGCCGTAGGGGTCGGCCGCGTCGCGCAGGCCGTCGCCCAGGAAGTTGAAGGCCAGCACCGCCAGCACCACCGCGACGCCGGGGGCCAGCAGCCAGGGCGAGAGCGCGACGGTCTGCACGTTCTGCGCCTCCTGCAGCAGCACGCCCCAACTGATGATCGGCGGCCGCAGCCCCAGGCCGAGGAAACTGAGCGCCGTCTCGAAGAGGATGATCCCCGGGATCGCCAGCGTCAGCGAGGCGATGATGTGGCTGAGGAAGGAGGGGACCATGTGGCGGAAGATGATCCGCGCCTCGCTCGCACCGCAGAAGCGCGCCGCCATGATGAAGTCCTCCTCCCGGAGCGAGAGGAAGCGCCCGCGCACCACCCGCGCCAGCCCGGTCCAGCCGATCAGCGAGAGGATGATCGTGATGGCGAAGTAGACGCGCACCGGCGACCAGCCGGGCGGGACCGCCGCGCCGAGCGCCATCCAGAGCGGGATCGTCGGCAGCGAGCGGATGAACTCGATCACGCGCTGGATCGCGTTGTCGATCGTCCCGCCGAAGTAGCCGGAGATGCCGCCGAGTGCGATGCCGAGGACCAGGCTGAGCGCCACGCTGACCAGCCCGATCGAGAGCGAGATGCGCGTGCCGTAGATGATCCGCGAGAGCATGTCCCGCCCGAGCCGGTCCGACCCGAACAGGTAGAGGGGCTGGTCCTGGAAGCGCGGCCCAAGCCCGAAGAGGTGCAGGTCGCTGGGGATCACCCCCCACAGCTTGTAACTGGGACCGCGCGTGAAGAACTCGAAGGGGTACCAGCGCGAGGTGTCGGGGACGTAGGTCACGCGCAGCGTCACCGGGTCGCGCGTGCTCTTGAGGCCATAGACGCCGGGCCACCAGCGGACGCGGCCGGTCGAGTCGACGAAGCTGATCCGCTGCGGCGAGACGTACTTGTACGCCTCGGACGTGCGGTTGGGATCGACCGGGGCCAGGAACTCGGCGAAGAGGGCGACGATGTAGAGGAGGGCGATGACCCACAGGCTGACGACCGCGAGCTTGTGCTTGCGGAAGCGCCAGCGCATCAGCTGCCACTGGGAGGCGACGGCGACGCGCGTCTCGGCCGCGGCCGGCCCTGCCGCCTCCTTGGCCTCGGGGGCCGGGGCGATCGGCGGCGCCGGGCCGACGGTCAGATCGGGGTTCAGGCTCATGGCCCCTCCAAGTCGGGAGTCGGGAGTCGGGAGTGCCGGCTTACGCTCGTTGACCGGTTGCTCTACGGAAGCCGCCTCTGCCGCCTGCCGCCTGCCGTCTGCCGACTCACGAATACCGGATCCGCGGGTCGAGCCAGGCGAGGACGATGTCGGAGATCAGCATGCCGATGATCGTGAGCGCGCCGATCAGCAGGATGAACGCGCCGGCCAGGTACATGTCCTGCGAGACGAGCGCCTGGTAGAGCATCGGCGAGAAGATCGGCAGGCTCAGCACGATCCCGACGATCGTCGCCCCGCTGATCAGGCCGGGCAGGGCGAAGCCGGCCGAGCTGACGAAGGGGTTGAGCGCGACGCGCACCGGGTACTCCCAGATCAGCGTCCGCTCGCTGACCCCGCGCGCGCGGGCGGCGATCACGTAGGGCTTGTTCAGCTCGTCGAGCAGGTTGGCGCGCATCGTGCGGATCAGCCCGGCCGTCCCCTCTAACCCGATGATCACCAGCGGGATCCAGAAGTGGCCCAGCAGGTCGAGCGCCTTGCCGACGCTCCACGGCGCGCCGCGGTATTGCGGCGAGAAGAGCCCGCCGACGTCCATGCCGAGGTAGCGGAAGGCGACCCACATCAGCACCAGCGCGATCATGAAGCTGGGGATGCCCAGGCCGACGAAGGCGAGCGCGGTGAAGAGGTAGTCGCCGGCCGAGTACTGGTGGGTCGCGGAGTAGACCCCGATCGGTATCGCCAGCAGCCAGGTGAAGAGGAGCGTCGTCACGGTGAGGACGAGGGTGGCGCCCATGCGGTCCCAGAGGAGTTGGGAGACCGGCAGTTGCCATTCGAGCGACTGGCCGAAGTCGCCGTGCAGGACGATCCGCGAGATCCACTTGTAGTACTGGACGTAGACCGGCTGGTTGAGCCCGTAGGCGTCCCGGAGCGCCTCGAGCTGCTTGTTGACCGTGTCGCTCCCCTCGCCCTGCGCGGCCAGGTTGGCGGCGTAGGTGGTCAGGAAGTCGCCCGGCGGCAACTGGATCAGGATGAACGAGACGACCGAGATGGCGAAGAGCGTCGGGATGGCGATCAGCACCCGGCGCACGACGAACTGCAGCATGGCGCCCTCCGGGGCGGCGGCCGGCGGCCGGCGGGGGAATCCCCCGCCGGCCGCGCGCCGCCTACTTCTTGATGAAGAACTGCGCCGGGTTGAGCAGCCCGTCGTCGCGCAGGGTGTCGTCAGAGATGAAGCCGTCGAGGAAGTTGTGGAAAGTGTTGGAGACGATGAACGGGGAGACCTTCTCGCCGACCACGCCGATCGCCCAGGGGTGCTGCTTGTGAACGCCGAGGACCTGCTGGAAGGTGGCGTTGCGCTTGGCCTCGTCCGGCTCCTGCTGCGTCTGCTCCCAGAGTTTCCAGATCTGCCGGATCGGGTGGTCGGCGGGCGGCTCGATCTTCTTGTAGGCGTTCTGGTCGTACCAGTGGCCGAAGGCCGGCGCCCAGGGGCCGTCGTCGATCTCGCCGGTCCAGCGGCCGGGGTCGGCCTTGACGACCGAGCAGCGGTCGAAGCCCCAGTAGCCGATCTGGACCTGGGCGTTGTGGACGTGCTCCTCGTAGAGCGAGCGCTCGACGTACTGCACGTTGGTCTTGACGCCGATCGCCTCCCAGTACTTCTTGACCTGCTGGTGGGCGTCGTCGTCGGGCGAGCCCGCGATGCTGGTGTGCTCGATCGTCACGGCGAGGGGCTGGCCGTTGTCGGGGCGGAGGCGGATGCCGTCGGCCCCCTTCTTCAACCCGATGCCGTCGAGCAGCGCGTTGGCCTTGGCGGGGTCGTACTCGGCCCACATCTGCTCCAGCCCCGAGTCGTACTCGGGGGAGCCGGAGATCGGCGACGCCTGGCGGGGCTTGCCGAGCCCGTTCCAGACCAGGTCGTTGATCGACTTGCGGTCGATCGCGATCGAGAGGGCCTGGCGGAAGTCGGGCGTGTCGAAGAGCTTGGCCAGCGTCTGGTCGGGGCAGTTGATGTTGGGGAAGTAGGCGTCGGTGCTGGCCGCGCGCCAGCGGAAGGTGCGGTAGTTGCCTTTGGCCTCGTTCTCCTTGTAGAAGGTGTAGGAGCCGACGCTGGTGCCGCGCCCCTGCTCGTCGATCTTGCCGCTGGCGATCCAGAGGTTGAAGACGTCCTGCTGCTGATAGAGGGCGTGCTCGATCGTGTCGATGTAGGGGAGTTGGTTGCCGGCGGTGTCGACCTGCCAGAAGTAGGGGTTGCGCTCCATCACCACCGGCTCGGCCGGGACCGGGTTGCGGATCTTCCAGGGGAAGACCACCGGCAGGTCGGGGTTGATAAACCAGAAGGGGATCGGCCCCTCCAGGTTGCCGGCCTTGCCCCACAGATCCTGCCAGGTGGCGACCTTCTTGTCGGCCATCGCCTTGGCGAGCGCGTCCTGGCTGGCGTACTTGGGGTGGAACTGCTTGAGGTAGGCCGACGGCGCCAGGAAGGAGGGCTGGCCGACGCCGGTGCCGCCGAGTTTGGCGATCTGGATCGGCAGGAGCGGGAAGGGCGCGGCGTAGGTCATCGTGAAGGTGTACTTGTCGACGACGTTGAGCGTCCCGTTCTTGTACTGCCCGCCGATCTTCTGCTGCACCTGGTAGCTCGGCACCGGCCGGATGTCCTTGTTCAGCTCGATGTCCTCGTACCAGAACTTGACGTCGTCGGTCGTCACCTCGGTGCCGTCCGACCACTTCAGCCCTTTGCGGAGGTGGAAGGTGAACTCGGTCGCGTTGTCGTTCTGCTCCCACTTCTCGGCGATGTTGGCGACCAGCCGGATCGTGTTGGGGTCGGGCGCGTCCCACTTGACGACTTCCTGCTCCTGGAGCTTGGTCGGCCCGACGCGGTCGGAGAGGCCGGTGTAGGCGCGGTGCCAGGTGCCGCCGTACTGCCCGACCTGCTCCAGCGGGGTGAGGACGCGCGGGCTGGCGGGCAGGCGCTGCGCGACCGGCGGCAGCTTGCCGGACTTGACCAGCTCGGCCAGTTGCGGCGCCTCCTTGTACGAGGCGGCGGCCGGCGCGGCGGTGGGCGACCCGCCGCCCGCGGCGGCCGGGCTGGCCGGGCCCGCGGCCGGTTTCGTCGGGGCCGGGGTGCCCTGGCCGGTCGAGACGGAGATCGGGGCGGTCGTCGCGGTGGGGCCGGCCGGGGTCGGCGCGACCGCGCTCGTGGCGGCCGTGCTCGCCGTGGGGGTGGAGACGATCGTCTCCGGCCCGCAGGCGGTGACGACGCCGGCCGCCGCGACCAGGGCCGACAGGCGCAAGAACTGCCGTCGATCGAGCTTCTTGGGGTCCACGGGCCTCTCCCTCCTGTGCGTGCCGGACGACCGTCCGCGATCCGCGGGTCCCGTGAGCGACCAAGCGGCGCTGCTTGAGGCGGTGCCGACCACACGGCGTCGTGAGGCCCGAGCGACGCCGAGGTATGGGGGAGCCTCGTCGTTGCGCTCGCTTGCGGCTATATCATATACGACTGTCGGGTGGGACACAAGACCGCGTGCCGGACACGCGATGGTGCGCCCGGCCCGGGCCCACCAAGCCGGCCGTCATCGCCTCGCGGGGCAACGAATCGCCGCTCAGGGCTCGCTGGCGGGGCGCGGCGGCACGGGCTATACTCCCGCCGGCGCGCGACCGATATGAGGGAGGGAGCGATGGCTGCACGCGGGAAGCGCCCGGCCTTCACCGGCCTGATCGTCTATCGCAACGTCGAGCACCGCTATTCCCTGCTCTACCCGGAGGGCTGGCACCGGCACGACCTCGTCGACGGCGAGGGGCGCGGGGTCATCTTCACCCCGGCGACGGGCGAGGCCGCCACGAGCTTCTCCGTCGCGGCCAGCGACCTCGGCACGACGGTGACGGCGGACGACCTCCCGGCGCTACGCGCCGGGTTTCTGGAAGGGCTGCGCAAGGTCCCGCGCTCGCGCCTCGGCTGGCGCGAGGACTACGCCGTCGGGACGCTGGTCGGGCTGGAGGCGCGGCAGTCATTCCGCGAGGGGGAGGTGTGGCGGCGGCGCTGGGTCCGCCTGCTCTACCAGGGCTCGACGCAGGTCCGGCTGATCGCGCAGGGCGCCACGGCGGCCGAGTTCGCCTACTGGCTGCCGGCATTCAACGAGATGATGCGCACCTTCCGCTTCGGCGACTGGTGGGCCGAGCTGACCGGCCAGGAGTGGCTGCCCTCGCTCGCGCTCGCGGCGGGCGACACCGGCGAGCCCCATCCGGCCGCGCGGACGGACTAACACCGCGCGGGCGGACCTGGTGCTGGCGCGGATGGTCGTCGGGCCGCCCGGCGGGCGCGAGCGCGCTCACGCGCCGGTCGCGGCGCCGCCGACGCCGGGCAGATCGAGCTGTTCGGCGAAGTGGCAGGCGACGAAGTGGCCGGGCGCCACCTCGCGCAGCGCCGGTTCCTCCACGGCGCAGCGGTCGGCGGCGTAGCGGCAGCGCGGGTGGAAGTAGCAGCCGCCCGGCGGGTTGGCCGGGTCCGCCACGTCCCCCTCGAGGATGACGCGCTGGCGATGCCCGCGCAGGCGTGGGTCGGCGATCGGCACGGCGGAGAGGAGCGCCTGGGTGTAGGGGTGCCGGGGACGGCGGAAGAGTTCGCCGGTCGGGGCCAACTCCACCAGCTTGCCGACGTACATCACCGCCACGCGGTCGCAGATGTGCTCGATCACGCTCAGGTCGTGCGAGATGAAGAGGTAGGTCAGGTGGAACTCTTCCTGCAAGTCTTGCAGCAGGTTGAGGATCTGCGCGCGCACCGAGACGTCGAGCGCCGAGACCGCCTCGTCGGCCACGACCAGGCGCGGCTCCAGCGCCAGGGCGCGCGCGATGCTGATGCGCTGGCGCTCGCCGCCGCTAAAGGCGTGCGGGTAGCGGCGCATGTACTCCGGCCGCAGCCCGACCCGCCGCAGCAGCGCCGCCACGCGGTCCTCCAGCTCCTTGCCGGCGGCCATCTTGTTGATCCGGAGCGGGTCGCCGATGATCTGGAGGACGGTCATCCGCGGGTTGAGCGAGGAGTAGGGGTCCTGGAAGATCATCCGCACCTGGCGGCGGTAGGGCTTCAGCGCCCGGTTGTCCAGCGCGGCCAGGTCCACCACCCGGCCGTCGGGCCGGCGGTAGCGGATCGCCCCGCCGGTCGGGTCGAGCGCGCGCAGGATGCAACGGCCGGTCGTCGTCTTGCCGCAGCCGCTCTCGCCGACCAGCCCCAGCGTTTCCCCCTCGCGGATGAAGAAGTCGACGCCGTCCACCGCCTTCACCGCGCCGACCTCGCGGCGCAGGAAGCCGCGGTGGATCGGGAAGTGCATCTGGAGGCCGCGGACCTCCAGCAGCGGCTCGTCCGTCTGCCGCCGGCCCGCGGCCGCCGGCGCCTCAGTGCTGGTCGACATAGGCGCTCCCTTCGGCAGCGACCGGGCGCGCCGCCCCCGCCGCGCCGCCGTACAAGAGGCAGCGCACGTCCCGCCGCGGCCCGAGCGCGGTGCGCGGCGGCAGGATGTGGTCGCAGACGTCGGGCATGAAGCGGTCGCAGCGGGGGTGGAACGGGCAGCCTGCCGGCCGGTTGTAGGGGTCGGGGACCATGCCGCGGATCGAGTCGAGCCGCCGGCCGGTCGGCTGCCCCAGGCGCGGGATCGAGCGGAGCAGCGCCCGCGTGTAGGGGTGCTGCGGGTCGTGGAAGATCTGGTCCACGTCGCCGCGCTCCACGACCAGGCCGAGGTACATCACCGCCACGTCGTCGGCCAGCTCCGCCACGACGCCGAGGTCGTGGGTGATGAAGACGATCGCCATGCCGAGGTCGCGCTGCAGCTCGCGCATCAGGTCGAGGATCTGCGCCTGGGTCGTCACGTCGAGCGCCGTCGTCGGCTCGTCGGCGATGAGGAGGCTGGGGCCGCAGGCGAGGGCCATGGCGATCATCGCGCGCTGGCGCATCCCGCCGCTGAGCTGGAAGGGGTACGTGTCGAGCCGCCGCTCGGCCTGGGGGATGCCGACGCGGCGCAGCACCTCGATCGCCCGCTCGCGCGCCTCCCGCTTCGTCACCGGCAGGTGGAGCAGCAGGTTCTCCATGATCTGGTCGCCGATGGTGTGGACGGGGCTGAGCGAGGTCATCGGCTCCTGGAAGATCATCGCGATCTCCTTGCCGCGGATCTCGCGGATGCGCCGGCCCTTCGGGTCGAGCGCGGCCAGGTCGACGACCTCGGCGGCCCCGCCCGCACCGGCGGCCGGCCGGTGGAAGAGAACTTCGCCGTCGACGATCTTGCCGGGCGGGCCGACGATTTGCAAGATCGAGCGCGCGGTCATGCTCTTGCCGCAGCCGCTCTCCCCGACGATGCAGAGCGTCTTGCCCCGCCGCACCTCGAGGTCCACCCCGTCGACGGCCTTGACCAGCCCCTCGTCGAGGAAGAAGTAGGTCTTCAGCCCCTTCACGTCCAGCAGCAGGTCCGGGTCGGCCATGCATCCTCCGAGTGAGTCGGGAGTCGGAAATACCGGCCGTGCCATCGTTGACCGGGTTGGCCTACGGCAGCCGCCACCGCCGACTGCCGACTGCCGACTCCCGACTCCGTCACGCCGCGTACGGGTCGGCCGCGTCGCGCAGGCCGTCGCCCAGGAAGTTGAGTGCGAGCACGGCGACGACCACCAGCACGCCCGGCAGCAGCAGCCAGGGCGCGGTGGCGACGGCGCGGATGTTCTGCGCCTCCTGCAAGAGCACGCCCCAGCTATTCAGCGGCGGCCGCAGTCCCAGGCCGAGGAAGCTGAGCGACGTCTCGGCCAGGATCGTGCCGGGGATCGCCAGTGTGAGCGAGGCGATGATGTGGCTGAGGAAGGACGGCACCATGTAGCGCCAGATCAGCCGCATCTCGCTCGCGCCGTCGAGCCGCGCCGCGGTGACGAAGTCCTCCTCGCGCAGCGAGAGGAAGCGCCCGCGCACCACGCGCGCCAGCGAGGTCCAGCCGATCAGCGAGAGGATCAGCGTGATCCCGAAATAGATGCGCAGCGGCGACCAGGTCTTCGGCAGGGCGGCGGCCAGCCCCAGCCAGAGGGGGATGTGCGGGATCGAGCGCAGGAACTCGATCACGCGCTGCATCACCGTGTCTACGCCGCCGCCGAAGTAGCCGGAGACGCCGCCGAAGAGGATGCCGAGCGTGAGGCTGAGGAAGACGCCGACTAGGCCGATCGACATCGAGATGCGCGTCCCGTAGATCAGGCGGCTGAGGAGGTCCTGGCCGAGATGGTCGGCGCCGAGCAGGTACATCGGCCGGCTCGGGTCGGCCGGGCCGAGCAGGTGGCGGTCCCACGGGATCACGCCGAAGAGCCGGTACTGGTTGCCGCGCGGGAAGAGGCGCACCGGGATGACCTGGCTCGGGTCGGTGATGAAGGTGCGGGAGAGGGTCGCCTGGTCCACCTTTGAGGTATAGCCGTAGACGTAGAGGCCGACGCGCGTCCCCTCGGGCGTCTGGCGGATGAGGTGGAGCCGCTGCGGCGGCGCGTAGGTGTACTGGCCGTTGGTGGCGTTGGGGTCGAAAGGCGCCAGGAACTCGACGAAGAGGGCGACCAGATAGAGGGCGATCACGACAACCCCGCTGATGGCGGCCAGCCGGTGCTTGCGGAACTTCCACCACATCAACTGCCACTGGGAGGCGACGAAGGCCGTCGCCTCCACCGCGGGCTCGGCGGCCGGCGCCTCCAGCACCCCGGCGGCCGCCCCCCCGCTCATCACGGGCGGCAGGTCCGCCAGCTTCTCCTGTTCGAGTTCGCCGCTCATGGTCGCCTCATGGGCGTAGGCGTTAGGCGTTAGGCGTTAGGCGTTAGGGTTTGGCGGGTAGGCGGCGGTTTCGATGCCCCACCTTTGCACTGGATGCCCCTGTCGCTCCTCCTGACGCCTCTCGCCTACCCCCTAACGCCTAACGCCCAACGCCTAACGCCTCGCTACGTATACCGGATCCGCGGGTCGAGCCAGGCGAGGATGATGTCCGAGACGAGCGTGCCGAGCACCGTCAGGATCGTGATGAAGAAGAGCAGGCTGCCGGCCAGGTACATGTCCTGCGACTCCAGCGCGTGCAGGAGGAGCGGGCCCTCGGTCGGCAGGCTGAGGACGATGCCGATGATCGCCTCGCCGGAGAGGATGCCGGGCAGGATCCAGCCGACGGTGCTGACGAAGGGGTTGAGCGCGAGGCGCACCGGATACTTCAGCAGTAGCCGACGCTCCTCCAAGCCCTTGGCGCGGGCGGTGACGACGTAGGGCTTGTTCAGCTCATCGAGCAGGTTGGCGCGCATGATCCGCACCAGCCCGGCCGTGTGCGCCGCGCCGATGATCACCGCCGGGATCCACATGTGCTTGAACAGGTCGAGCACCTTGCCGAGGCTCAGCGGCGCGTCGACGTACTGCGGCGAGAAGAGGCCGCCGACACTCTGGTTGAGGTACTTGAACGAGACGTACATCAGCACCAGGGCGAGCAGGAACTCCGGGATCGCCAGGCCGATGAAACTGATCAGGGTGAAGACGTAGTCCCCGGCCGAGTACTTGCGCACGGCGGAGAAGATGCCGATCGGGAAGGCGATCAGCCAGGTCAGCATCAGCGAGGCGAGCGAGATGACGACGGTGAGGGCCAGCCGCGTGCCGATTAGGCTCGTCACCGGCTGGTTGTACTCGAACGACCGCCCGAAGTCGCCGTGGAGCAGGATGTTCTTCATCCACTTGTAGTACTGCACGTAGACCGGCTGGCCGATCCCGTACTGCTGGCGCAGCGCGTCGAGCGCCTGCTGGTCCACCGTCTCGCCCTGGCTCGACATCGTGGCGACCAGCGTCGTCAGGAAATCGCCCGGCGGCAACTGGATGATGATGAAGACGACGATCGAGATGGCGAAGACCGTCGGGATCATCAGGAGCACGCGCCGGAGGATGTACTGGAGCATCGCCGCCTCCCCGGCGGGCGGCCCCGGCGCCAGCGATTGGGCGCGCCGGGGGCCGCCCCTCGCTACGACTTGTCGAGGTAGTACTGCGAGGGGTCGGTCGGCGCGGGGTCCGGGTAGAGCCAGGCGCCGGGCATCGACTTCGGGACGTTGTGGAAGGTGTTCTTCTGGATGCCGTAGCCGTTGCCGGGCAGGCTGATCCCGATGACGTAGAACTGGTCCTGCGCGATCTGCAGGATCTGCTTGAACGCCTCGGTCTGCTTGGCCTCGTCGCCGGTGCCGAGCACGCCGTCGGTGTAGAGGTCCATCTGCTTCTTCGTCGCCTCGGGCGGCTCCTCCGGCTGGGTCTGCGGGTTCGACGGCTTCTGATACCAGACGTACCACGCCTCGGCGTAGTTCGACTCGTCGCTGAAGGGGAAGTACCAGCGCGGGTCGAGGATCGCGTCGGTCATCCCGCCGTCGCCGCCCCAGATCACGCAGTCGTGCTCGTTGGCGCCCTTGCGCGTGTAGAGGAGCGAGCGATCCTCGGGCTTGAGCTGCGCGTTGACGCCGACGGCCTGCCAGTTCTGCAGCACGATCTTCAGGACGTCGGTCCAGAAGGGGTTGAGAATCGACGTGACCTCGACGCTGAACGAGATCTTCTGGCCGTCCAGCCGGAGGCGCTGGCCGTCGGATCCCTTCTTGTAGCCGGCCTGGTCGAGGATCTGGTTGGCCTTGGCGACGTCGTACTCGGTGTACTGCTTGGCCAGCGTCTCGTTGTAGTAGGGCGACTCCTTGCGCGGCCCGGTCTGCCACGGCTCGCCCTGGCTGACGAAGACGGTGTCGATGATCTGCTGGCGGTTGATCGCGTGGGAGAGCGCGATGCGGAAGTTCTTGTCCTGGAAGAGCTTGCGCAGCGCCGGGTCCTTGTGGGTCAGGTTGAAGGCGATGGTCGTCGTGTTCATGCTGGCGGGGACTTCGTCGAAGAAGTGGTAGTTCCCCTTCTGCTGGTTCTGGGCGAAGACCGACTTGTTCTGGGCGTTGTTGACGTGGCGGACGTGCATGTCGACCTCGCCGTTGCTGATCTTGAGGATCAGCGGCTGCGGGTCCTGCAGGACGTCGTAGGCCACCTTGTCGATGTAGGGGAGCTGGTTGCCCTCCGCGTCCACCTTCCAGAAGTAGGGGTTGCGCTCGGTGGCGACCCGGTTGCCGGCGCCGTAGGGCTCGACGATCTTCCAGGCGTAGAGCGTGGGCAGGTCCGGGTTGGACCAGCGCGCGTCGTAGGGGGTGCCGGGGACGCCGGAGCCCTTGAGCTGGAAGAGCTTGACCCAACTATCGGCGTTGTTCTGCTTGATGAGCTGGTCGAGCTTGGCCGGGTCGGCGTACTTCTTGTGGAACTGCTTGAGGTAGTGCGCGGGGTAGCGCGCCCACTCCTCGCCGCTCGGCTGGCCGGTCGGCGTGGCCAGGTTCTTCAGGAAGAGGCCGTTCGGCTTCTGGAAGGTAATCTTGAAGGTCAGGTCGTCGACCTTGGTCACCGTGAAGGGGTTGCTGCCCTTGCTGGTCGTCAGCTCGGAGTTCCCGTAGACGTCCTCGGCGTAGAAGAGGACGTCGTCGACGCCGAAGGGCTGACCGTCCGACCACTTCATGCCGTCGCGCAGCTTGAAGGTGAACTCCTTGGCGTCGGGGCTCGACTCGAAGGATTCGGCGATGTTCGGGACCGTCTTCTGCCACTGGGGATCCCAGCGGATCAGGTTCTGGTAGCCGATCGTGCGCGTCAGCCAGGCGGTGTCCTGCCCGCCGACCAGCGCGGTGCGCCAGGTGTTGCCGTAGGTGCCCGCCTTCTCCACCGGGGTGAGCACGAGGGGGTTCTTCGGCACGCGCTGCTCGACCGGCGGCAGCTTGCCGGCCTTGACCTGGTCGGCCAGCGTCGGCGCTTCCTTGAATTTCGACGGGGTGTTCGCGGCGGGGGCCTGCGAGGCGCCCGCGGTGGGCTGGGCGGCCGCGGCGGTCGGCGCGGCGGTCGCGGCGGCGGCCTGGGTGGGCGCGGTCGTCGGCTTGGCCGCGGCGGTGGTCGGCTGTGCGGCCGTCGTGGGGGTGGCGCTACCGCCACCGCAGGCGGTCACCAGCGCCGCCATGCCGCCGAGGCTGGCGAGGCCCGACAGGCGCAAGAGGTCGCGCCGGGTGAGCGTCACGCGGGTCAGCCTGCTCGTCGAGTCCCGTCCCTGCATCGTCCCTCTCCCATCTACTACCGCGATACCACGCTGGTCCGCCCGAGGCGGGGGTAGCGTGCTGCGAGGCTCTGCCGGATGTGCCGGTGGCGTCGGGTGCGCGGGCCTCCTGCGGCGGGCGCGCGCGGCGCCCGGCGAGGATGCTCGCCTGACATCTGCGTCTGCCGGGGGGCGGCTGCGGCGTCG
>DASSSV010000155.1:0-7090 GCA_035708265.1 Thermomicrobiales bacterium
GCCGGGTCGACCGCGTAGCGGAAGGCTAGCCGCCAGGGTTCGCCGAACGCGGCCGTCCCGTAGGCCGCCAGTACGAGCGCGGGCACCGCCACGCCGAGCAGCAGCGCCAGCGCGCGCCCCGGCCGCCGTCGCGACCGGACGACCAGCGCCAGCAGCGCCAGCATGGCGAGCAGGCCCGCGCCGGTGTCGAGCAGCAGGTACGCGCCCAGGCCGAGGCCGACGGCCACCCCCACCCCCCAATCCTGGGGGGAGTTACCCGCCTCGCCCCGCGTGGCTCCCCTCGGAAAAAGGAGGGGGAGGATCGCCGGCAGGAGCCAGAGCAGCAGGGCGGCGGCGAGGAGCGGCGCGGTCGGCGCGGCGGTCAGCGGCCAGAGGAGGAGCGCGCCGGCCAGCGTCAGCAGCGCGGTCGCGACCCCGCGCGCGCCGGCTCGGCGCGCCAGGCGCGGCACGCCGGCCACGGCGAGCGCGCCAACCAGCGGGCCGAGCAGGGCGACGAGCAGCGCCGGCGCGTCGGGTCCGAGCAGCGGCGCCAGCGCCAGGCCGAGCGCGTAGGCCGGCGTCGCGAGCAGGGCCGGGCCGGGCGGCGCGTCGTGGTAGAAGTGCCCCGCGGCGTAGGCGAGCGGGCCGTAGGCCGCCGGGCCGGCGTCGGCGCCGTGCGCGGCCGGCGCGAGCGCGCCGATCGCGCCGTCGATCGCCGGGCGGCCGTGCTCGACCAGCGCGGCGGCGGTCGCGTAGACGCCGGCGGCGTCGCCGCGCGTCAGGCCGGGGGCGGTGGCCGCGTAGAGCAGGAAGGCGAGGGGCGGCAGCGCGAGCGGGGCGAGGCGCGCCAGGCGGGACCGGTCAGCCATCAGCAATCGGCCGCCGACATCCGGTCGCCTCGTGGGCGGATGAGGGTACTGTGGCGCGACATCGGGTATGCGCGAAGCTCGGGCCAGCGAGCCGCGTCCCAGCCCGCCGGGTGCCCTCTGGGCGTGGGCTTCGTGGCCCGCAGGCCGTTCAGGCGCGACTTCAGTCGCCGCCCCCCCTCGCAGGCGCCGGCCGGGCGACTACGGCGTCCGCGCGATCCGATAGATGGCATAGCGTTCCTGCTTCTCGACCAGCCGCCCGTGCGTGTCCAGCCAGCGGTGGGTGGCGTCGGTGAGCCGCCCGTCGGACATCGCGTCGATCACCACCAGGTCGCTGCGCCCGATGCTGGACTCGATCTGGTTCTGCGGATCCGGCCGCCACATCACCTGGTAGGGGTCGCCGGGCACCGGCTGCGTCAGCGCGCGGCGAGCCAATTCTAGCATGGGCGTCCCGTCGATACCCAGGCCGTGATAGAGCAGCATCCCATAGCCGTCCACGATGAAGCGATCGTTGGCCTCGCGCGCGGGGCGCCGGGCCGCCAGGAAGGGGAACTGCGCGTCGAGCGCGAAGACCCCCTGGTCGGGGCCGATCGCGTCGTTGACGTAGCGCCCGACGATCTCGTAAATGCGGTCGGGGTGTGTGGTGAAGTCGTCCGCGACGGCGCGGTAGGCCGCGGGCGCGAGCAGTCCGACGCCGGCCGCGACCAGCGCGACGCTCACCACCCGCCCGCCCCAGCCGAAGCGGAAGGCGTGGACGATCCCCGCGGGCAGCGCGCCGGCCAGGATCGCCAGCGGCAGCGTCAGGTGCGCGGCGTAGTGCGCGTAGTACGTCCGCGAGAAGAGGAGCGTCAGCACCATCAGGCCGATCCACCACGGCAGCATCGACCAGGCGGGGTTCGGCCAGGGCGCGGCGGGTTCCTCTGCCGCCGTCGAGGCAGGGACGGCCGGGGCGGCGACCGGCCCGGGCGGCGGAGGCGGCGGGGCCTGAATCGACACGGCCGGCTCGGCGACGCCCGGCAGCCGCCGCAACTGGACGCCGCCCGGGCTCGTCAGCGGCGCCTGGGACACGGGCGCCGTGCGCCGGCGCGGCGCGGCCGGGCGCGCGTAGAGGAGGACCAGCGCCGGCACGGCCAGCGCCGCGGCCAGCAACGTCAGCCAGGCCGACGTCGCGAGCTGGCGCGCCCGCGCACCGAGGCCGGCGACGCCGTCGGGCGGGCGGAGCACCTGGAACCAGACGAATTGCCCGAGCGGGTTGCCGTCGCGCACGGAGATGAGGTAGCCCCACAGCGGCAGCCAGAGGACGACCGCGCCGCCGAGCACCGCCGCCACCTGCGACCACCGCCGCCTGGCGAGCAGGTCGAGCAGGAACGCCGCCAGGACGAGCAACCCCTGGACCTTCACCGCGCCCGCCGCGGCGGCGAGGAACCCCGCGCAGAGCAGCGGGAAGAAATGGGGCCGCTCCTGCGCGCGCGCGAAGACATAGAAGAGCACCGCCAGCGCCATCAGCCAGAAGAGCGGCGCTTCGAGCATGACGTGGCGCCCGGCGACCGAGACCGCGGTGGGGTCCACCGCCAGCAGCAGCGCGCTGAAGATACCGCCCGGTAAGCCCCAGAGGCGCCAGGCCAGCAGGAAGACGAACCCGACCGTGACCGCGCCGTAGGCCGTCGCCATATAGCGCAGCATCATGAAGGAGGTCGGGCTGCCCCACGGGTTGAAGTGGTACTCGACCGCCGGCATGAACATCGCCGGGCCGAGCGGCGGGTGGGCGTAGAAGAAGTCGCGGTAGGGCTGCTTGCCCTGCGCCATCAGTTGCGCGGCCATGGCGTAGACGCCCTCGTCGTCGTAGGGCGACTCGTCCAGCCCGACCTGCTGCGGCCAGAGCAGCGCGCCGCGCACGTAGCCGGCGCAGAGGATCAGCGCGACCAGCGCCAGGACGACCGCCCAGTCGTAGAGCAGGGCGCGACGCTCGGACCGCGCCACACCGCCCCGCGCCACCGCTATGCCGCTCACCCTGCCCCCGCCCGGTCCATCACGCCAGCCCCTCCTCGCCGCCGGCGTCGCGCCGCGCCGGCAGGGGCTCCCTCATCCAAACGAGGAAGCCGGGGATGATGTTACTGAGATTGAGCGCGAGGATCAAAAAGGACGCCGCGAGCGCGTGGGCGCCGTCGTAGCCGTAGGGCGCCAGCAGCACCACCAGCGCCACGTCGCGCGTGCCGACCCCGCCGATCGAGATGAGCCCGGCCACGGTGACGAGCACGGCAATCGCCAGGAAATCGGCGATGGGCAGGTCCACGCCTGCCGCGCGGAAGGCCAGGTAGACCCGCGTCAGGCTGACGACCCAGGAGAGCAGCGTCAGGCCGAGCACCGGCGCGAGGTGGCGCGCGTCGAGCCGGGCGTCGGCCAGCGAGCGGAGTGCGTCGCTGCGCGCCAGCCGCGCCCGGAGTGGCCGCGGCGTCACCCGGCCCGCGGCGGCCAGCAGCGGCGCCCGCCAGCGCGCGGTCATCGCGGCGGCCAGCGCGGCGACGACCAGCGCGAGCGCGACGAGCGCCACCGCGAGGCTGCCGCCGCTCGCCGCCGCGCCAGCGAAGGCGGCCAGCGCGACCGCGCCGAGCGCGAAGAGCGCGGCGAAGTCGAAGAGGCGATCGAGGAGGGCGCTCAGGAGCGCGCGGGCCAGCGGCGCGCCGCGCGAGCGGAGATACCACGCCTTGGCGAAGTCGCCGGCCTGCCCCGGCGTCGCCTGCCCCAGCCAGATGCCGATGGCGTAGAGCCAAAAGGCCGCGCCGACCGGCAGCGCGATGTCGAGCCCGGCCAGGATGCGCGCCCAGCGCCACCCCTTGACGTAGATGAACGGCACGGCCAGCAGCAGCGCCGGGACCAGCAGCCGCAGGTCACTCTGCCGCAGCCCCGCCCAGACCTTCGCCGGCCCGACCGCGACGAGCACCCAGGCGAAGAGCGCCAAGCCGAGCAGCCGCGGGGCCCAGCGGCGCAGGCGCGTGACGAGTGATGAGTGACGAGTGACGAGCGATGAGCGGGGATCGCCCGCTGGCACCATGGGCATGATCTCACCACTCGCTGGAGTGTTCACCTGTCCCCGTTCGCCGCTCGCCATCCATCCACGATCAGCCGCCCCTCATCACTCGTCACTCGTCACTCGTCACTTCTCGTGATGTCGCTCGAAGCGGAGGGCCGCGATCTGCTCGGAGATCAGGCCCATCAGGAAGATGACGATGCTCGTCACGATCAGCAGGGTCGAGGAGTTGGTGATGTGGACCTGGGTGATCGCGGTGTAGACGGCGTAGGCCGCGCCGAGGAGGAAGAGGAGCGCGCTGATCGGCAGGAAGATCTTCATCGGGCTGAAGAGCGTGATCATGCGCAGGATGATGAGGCAGAACTTGACGCCGTTCTGCCAGACTTTCTGCGCGCTGCGCCCACCCGCCCGCTTGCGCGCTTCGATCGGCACGAACTTCACGCTGTAGCCGGCCTTGATAAAGGCAAGCGTGCTGGTCATCGGGTAGGAGTACTGGTTCGGCAGCAGGTGGATGAACTCCATGATGTGCTCGCGCTTCATCGCGCGGAAGCCGGACGTCAGGTCGGCGATGTCCATGCCGGTCAGGTAGGAGGCGAGGCGGTTGAGCGCCCAGTTGCCCCAGCCACGCGCCGCGTTGGCGTTGGACCGCCGCGTCCGCGCGCCGATCGCCATGTCGTAGGGGCCGAGGGGTTCGAGGATGCGCGCGATGTCGGCCGGGTCGTGCTGGCCGTCGGCGTCGAGCAGCAGCACGACATCGCCGCGCGCCGCCCGCAGCCCCGCCTTGACCGCCGCGCCGTTCCCCTTGTTGTAGGGCTGGCGCACCACGCGCGCGCCGGCCGCCTCCGCCAGCGCGGCGGTGTCGTCGGCCGAGCCGTCGTCCACGACGAGCAGTTCGGCCTCCGGCAGCAGCGCGCCGACCCGCGCCAGCACCCCGCCGATCGCCGCCGCCTCGTTGTAGGCCGGGATCACGACGGTGAGGCGGTACGGCGTGCGGATCGGCTCGACCTGTCCCTCCACCGCGGGCGCGCCCTCCCGCACCGCGGCGACCGCCGCCTCGCTCATCGCCGCCTCGCCCGTGACACGACTCGTCGCCACCCGCGCTCCTTTCCCCTCATTCCCGCCCCATCGGCCGGCGCCCCGCACCCCAGCGCGACCAGTTCCGCCGCCACGCCCCGCTCCGTCGGCCCGTGCCCCGCGAGGCCCAGCTCGTCCAGGGCGTCGGCCACGGCTACGAGGAGGTCGGGGTCGGTCGGTTCGCCCGCCCCGCCTACAACGCCATCCGGCGCCACATGGTTGCGGACCGCGACGGCCCCCCCAGCCCCCCAATCCTGGGGGGAGCACGAAGCGGGCGTGCCTTCAGCGGTCGCTTCCTCGGACGGCACGCCAACGCCGGGTGAGGTTCCCCCTGGGATTGGGGGGACAGGGGGGCGAATCGCACCCTCCGGTAGCAACATCTCCCGCCCAACGACCACACCGAGCGCGTCGAGGTAGCCGGCCGCGGCGCGCTCCAGGCTGTGCCGCTCCGCGACGAAGCGGCGCGCGCGGCAGCCCAGGGCGGCGCGCAACGGCGCGTTGTCGGCCAACTCGACCAGGTACTCGGCCAGCAGTTCTTCCTCCAGCCGACCGACCGGCACCTTGACACAGCAGTCGTCGGGCAGCTCGCGGAAGGAGCCGGCGTCGCTGACGAGCACCGGCAACCCGCCGCCCATGATCCGCAGCAGACTGGCCGAGGTCTCGCCCGCCGAGGGGTAGCGCAGGTTGACGCAGCAGTCGGCCGCCGCCAGGAGGTCCGCCACCGTGGCGGCCGGGACGAAGCCGAGGCGCCGGACGCGCCGGCCGAGGCCGAGGTAGCCGATCTGGCGGTCGAGCGCGGCGAGCGAGTTGGGCGCGCCGCTCCCGGCGATCAGGAAGTGCGCGTCCGGGCGGGCGACCAGTAGCCGTCGGAAGGCGCGCAGCGCGACGTCGAGGCGCTTATACGGCGTGATGTGGCCGTGCGAGACGACGAGGAACGCTTCTGGCGGGACGCCGAGCCGCGCCCGCGCCTCCTCGCGCGGCGGCAAGCCCGGCAGCGGCACGCCCATCGGCACCACGCGCACGTCGGTCCCCGGCCGCAGCGCGCGCACCCGCTCGGCGCTCGTCGCGTTGTGGACGAGGACGACCCGCGCGGCCTCCAGCACCGGCTCGACCAGCGGGAAGTCGAAGAGCGCCGGCGGCGTCTGTCCGCGCTGCACCAGCCGCGCGATCTCCCGGCCGCGCGCGCCGTAGAGCTGTTCCAGCGTGGCGATGTACTCCTTGCGCCGCCCGCGATTGACGGCCATCCAGAGATGGAGGTGGTGCAGCACGACATCGTGCAGCACGACGATCCCCGGCTCGCGCAGCCCGCGGTCGTACATGTAGGCGTGGGCCGGGCTGTTGCCGAGCTGGTAGATGACGGCGTCGTAGGGCCGCCGTCGCCGCGCCCGCTCGTACTCGCGCGCGTCGCGCACGCGCACCGCCCCCAGCGCCGCCGCATTCGCCGGCGTATAGCCGTCCACATACACGTCGAGGTCGAGCGCGCGCGCCAGCACCGGCAGCAATTCCTCGCTGTAGAAGGAGATCCCGGACTCCACCGGGCTGAGCGGGGTGAAGAAGGCGACGCGCGGAGTGACGAGTGACAAGTGACGAGTGACGAGCGGGGACGCGGCGCCGGGCGTGCTTGTTTGGGGAGCGGTCGTGTCGCTCGCTTCGAGGGCAAGATCCAGACGGTTGCTCGTCATTCGTCGCTCGCTGTCCAGGTCAGTTTCATATCGAGGACGAAACCGGGCAGTTCCGGGTCGCCGGACAGCGTGGATGGGTCGTCCAGGCGCTCAACCTCGGCGGTGGGGCGGTAGACGTAGACCCGGCGGTTCGGGCTGTCGATGAGCCACCCCAATGCCGCCCCCTGCTCGATGTACTCGCGCATCTTGGCTTGCGCCGCTCTCAGTCGGTCGGACGGCGAGCGGACTTCGATGACGAAGTCGGGGCAGAGGGGGAGGAAGCCCTCCTTCTGCCGGGCGGTGAGTCCGCCCAGGCGGGATTTCCTCACCCACGCGGCGTCCGGGGCGCGCATAGCGCCGTTGGGCAGCGTGAAGCCGCCCGAAGAATCGGTGGCCTCCCCCGTGCCATCCCGGAGTGCCCATGACCACAACTGTGCGGCGATCCCGAGGTTATGGCGGCTGCTCTCCCATCCGGCCGGCGG
>DASSSV010000156.1:0-6224 GCA_035708265.1 Thermomicrobiales bacterium
AGGACTCGGCCGGCAAGGTGGAGTACGCGCGCGACGAGCCGCCGTCGCGCGGTGCCGAGGTGCGCCGGTACACGCCCCGCCCCACGCCGACGCAGACGCCGCCCCACGCGCGCCAGTACGGCCCACGCGGGCCGGAAGCCGCCGGCCGCGCCCCGGTGGGCGTGCCGCCCGAGTTGGCCCGCGCCAGGGCGCTCAGGCCCTACCGCACCGCCTACCGCAGCCTCCTGGACGGCCTCAACGCGGCGACGCCGCTGATCGGCGAGCGCGCCCCCGCCGAGGTGGCCGAACTCCTGGGGCCGCCGACGCCGCTGGAGCGCCAGGAGCAGGAGTTGCTCCGCGCCGCCTGGTCCTGGTTCGCCGCCGTCTTCGAGGCGCGCGAGGGGCTGATCGAGGGCCCGCGCCGGCGCGGCCGGCCGCCGCGCCTCCTGGCGCTCGACGGGGCCGAGTAGCCCCGAGGTCCTGGGACCAATGTACCGCCGAAAATAGGACCGCGACGCCGCCCGACCGTTTGCCAGGTCGGGCGGCGCGCGTTACAATTCGTCGGACGACACCGTAATCCGTATCGTTTACGTCAACGTCAAATTGCCGTCGCGAATAGGGAGGGAGTGGCCGGATGTGCGGGCGCAAGCGCCAGGGGAAGCCGCCGCGGGTCGCCTACCGCACCGACGAGGTCGCCGCGATGTTGGGGCTGCCGGTCTACCAGGTGCGGAAACTGTTGCGGAGCGGCGAGTTGCCGGGGGTGCGCATCGGCGGCTCCTGGTTCGTGACGCGGGAGAAGCTGGACGAGATCCTGCGCGGCGGCCTCGCCTACGCCGAGCAGGTGGCGAGCCTCCTGATCCCGGCGGCGATCTGGGGCTACGAGGCCATCCAGCGCGCCGTGCCCTGGCTCGACCGGTTGCTGCCGGGGTAGGGCGATGGGCGAGGAGTATCGCCGCCGCCGCCGCGCGCTGGAGCGCCTGCGCGCACTCCGGGACTTCGTGGAGGGCCGCCGCCGCCACCCGCTCGCCATCCTGCACGCGCCCGCGCCGCCCGCCGACGCCGAGGCGGAGGCGGCCTTCCAGGCGCTCCTGATCGACCTCCTGCGCGAGTGCGGCTGGTGGGTCCACCACGAGACCGACAGCCGGCGCACCGCCGGCGGCTACCCCGACCTGGTCGCGGTGCGCCCGCCGCGCGTCGTCTTCGCCGAGCTCAAGACCGCGCGCGGGCGCGTCCGCGAGGAGCAGGGCTGGTGGGCCGACGACCTCGCGCGCTGCCCCGGCGTGGAATACCACTGCTGGCGCCCGGCCGACTGGCCGGCGATCCTGGCGACGATCGCGCCCCCCGGTCAGACGATGACCCTGGGGCGCGACGCCGTGCTCGCCGTCGCGCCGGCGCCGCCCGACGGCGTGACGCCGCTGCGACGTCGCGCGCGCTGACTCGCAAAAGTTGCAAACCTCGGAGATTGTGGTATACTTGAGGGTAGTGTACGTACACGGTGGGCGGCGCGGGGATCGCCGCGCGTTTCATGGCAGAGGAGGTGGTGGCGTGAGCCTGACGGTCGCGGACCTGTTCGAGCGGGACGTGCGCGAGCGCGCGGCGACGCGCGTGTTCGACGCCAAGGCCGGACGCTCCTACGTCTGCGAGGACGGCTACTGCGTCGTCGGCGCGCTGCTGCGCGAGGCCGGGCATCCGGGTCCGCCGACCCCCGACCTCACGGCTGCGGCGGCGTGCTACGTCAACAGCGGCGCGCCCCACGCGAGAATCGGCTACACCGAGGCGATGGCCGTCTTCGCCGACCTGATCCGCGCCAACGACCGCGCCGGTCTGGCGACGCCGGCGGCCGTGCGCCGCGCGCTCATGCTGGAGGGGTCGTGACGCTGAAGATCTGGCGCGATCTACGCCGGCGCGCCGAACTGGACGAGTACCTGTACTGGAGGCTGTTGGGCCGCATGATCGTGGCGCCGCCGCGATCCCGACGCGCGGAGGGGCGACGATGACCTACCCCGACCGCATCGGTCGCGACGGTCGATTTCATCTGCTGGCCCCCGGCGCGACGGTCGCGCGCTGCGGCCACGACCCGGACGGCTGGGACGACCGGACGCCGCGCGGGCGCGCGGTGCCGGTCTGCGAGGACTGCCTGCGGCGGCTGCTGGCCGACTCGGAGGCGCGCGTCCGGCGTTTCCTGCGCGAGCGGGAGGCGGCGGAAGAAGCATCGTGCGCGCGTTGCCGCCGCCGCCACCCCGCGCGGGGACGGCGACCGGCGCGCCCGCGGGCGGGGAGGTTGGCATGAGCGGCGAGGACGGGCGGCCCTACGTCGCGCTGCGCAACGTCTATACGCCGCACGGCTTCGTCGCCGAGATCCGCACCGGCAAGCCCGGCGTGAACACCGAGGTCGTCGCCACGGTGGACTGCCGCAAGGACGCGCGCGACCGCTGGACGCTGACGATGCCGGACGGCGAGCGGATCGCCGGGCTCACCGCCGAGCGGGCGGCCGCGCGCATGACGCGGCTGGTGGAGGCGTTGAGCCGCGAGTATCTTTCATGGTCGTGGGAAGGAGGAGACGCGGAAGAATGAGTACGCGGTTCGACTACGGTTGGGACGACGAGGGCGGCATCCCCGCCGCGCTGTGGGAGCACAACCTCCGCCGCGCGCTGACGAGCAAGCGCGGACTCGCGACGCTGCGCGATCTGGAGGCGGCGCTGCTCGCTCTACCGGAGAAGAAGTTGATCGCCGGCGACATGGCCTACCCTTCGGGCGCGGTCTGCGCCGTGGGCGCCTACAGCCTCTACAAGCGCCTCCAGCGCGGCGAGGACCGTGAGGCGGCGCTACTCTCTCTCTGTAGTCGAGAGGGCCCCTACGAGACGGCACTGGAGGGGCAACGCTACGGCATGGCCTACACGCTCGCCTGGGAGATCGCGGAGCGCAACGACGAGATCTACGGGGGCGCTTACACCGAGGAGGGCCGCTACCAGGAGATGTTGGCCTGGGTGCGGCGCCAGTTGGCGGCGGCGGAGGCGTCGTGAGCGCGAACGACGACGCCCTGCTGGCCTGCCTGCGCTGGCTCAGGACGCCCCGGCGCGTGCCCCGCGAGGGGCGCCCGTTCGGCGAAGCGGTCGCCGCGGCCTACGTCGTCGCCGCGCTGGCCGGGGCGCTCGACACCGCCGGCCTGGCCGATCTGATCGGCTGGATCGCCGAGCACTACCCCTGGCGGCTGGAGCGCCGGCGCGCCGAGGCCGACGTCGAACTGGTGCGCTTCGAGCAGCCGACGGCGCTCCAGGTCGACGCCATCGTCCGCAACTGGCGCGCGGCGCGGTTCATCGAGGCCGGCATGGGCCGGATGGGTGATGGACAGCGCCGCCGCCGCCGTGTATCGTCCCGGTAGCGGGCCGTGGGGACGGCCCCCCACCGGGAGGGGTGACGTGGGCGCGAAGGACTACGGCGTCGGCGACTGGCTCGGGATCATCCTGAAGATCGGGCTGGCCCTCGTCATCGTCGCCGTGCTGCTGCTCGCCATCGTCGTCGCGGTGATCTGGATCCGGGGCGCGCTGGCGCTCCAAAGTTAGCGAGAGGAGCGATCCCCGTGAGCACGAAGCCCGCCCCGATCCGGGCGCGCTATCCGGGCGTCTGCGCCCTCACCGGCCGGCGCTACGCCGCCGGCGCGCTGATCGAGCGCACGCCCGACGGCTGGGCGCTGGCCGACGTCCAGGGCCGCCAGGCGGCCGACGCCGCCGAGAGCCCATCGGGCGAGGAGGCGTGAAGGGATGGCCGACACCCTGACGCACCTGACGCTCAACACCGGCCACATCCGCGAGTCGCCGCGCGCCGAGGTCGGTGCCGACATCCTGGCGCGCCTCGCCCCGCTGGTGGCCGAGGACGGCGGCCCGCTGCCGCCGCCTTTCTCCGGCTATCGCCTCTCCATCGTGCGCGGCGAGGATGAGGCCGCCGGCAGCGCGATCTTCACCTTCAGTGGCGCGCGCGACATCCCGCTCGTCACCGGCCTCGTCTGCTGGCGCGCGGCGGCGTCGGCCGACGCCTGGGGGCAGATGGCCGAACTCATGGCCGAGGTCGGCGCGGCCGCCGGGGCGCCGCTCCCGCCGCCGTCCGGGCCACCGCCGCGCGTCCCCTGGCTGGCGGTGATGCTCTGGCCGACGATCGCGCTGGATCGCCGGAACTTTGAAGTCGAAGCGGTTGTGCGTCGCCTTGACGAGCCGGTGGATGACCGTGTGGCCCTGGACATAGCGGTATCCTGGTTGGGCGACGCCGAGCGCTGCGTCGCCTGGGCGCTGATCGAGGAGGAGGGCTGATGCCGATCTACCGGCCCGAGGACGTGGCCGCGCGCTGCGGCGCGGCGCTGGAGAAGGTAGAGCAGGTGCCCGCGCGCACCGTGCGGGACGCGCTCCGTGGGGAGATGGACGACGCGCTGCTGGACGTCGCCACCGGCGAACCGGCCGCCTACTGGCGCTGTCGCGGGCGCTACTTCCTCGACGATCCCTCCTTCGGGCCGGTGGCCGACTTCGCGGACCTCCGCTACAGCCCGGAGTTGGGGCTGTATGATGCGCATACGGAGAGACGATGAGCAGGGTGGGACTGGCCGTCGGGGACAACTGGGAACAGAGCGTGGTGCTCCAACTGGACGACGGCCGCACGGTCACGCTCGCGGCCGATGAGCTGGCGCGGCTCTACCTCGGCGAAGAGGCGCGGCGCGAACGATTCCGGCAACCACGGACCTTCGTCGAGCCGGATGACGGCCTCGACGCCACGTGGAACTATGAGACGGGCTATCAGGAAGCCGCGCTCCGGTTCGGCGACGCTTTCGCCATCGACCCCAACGACTGGGACACCGAGGGCGACGCCGTCGATCTGCTGCTCGAACTCCTGCCGCGCGCGGAGGTGCGCGCCTTCGCCGCCGAGATGGAACGCCAGTTGCGCGAGAACAACCACAAGGGCGGCTGGAAAAACGCCGATCTGCGCTTCCTGTCATGGAGGTTGATGGAGGAACATGCGGAACTGGCCGCGGAGATCGAAGATCGACTGCAAGAGGGCGCGAGCAACCACGAGACGCTGCTGGCGGAGGCGGCCGACTGCGCCAACTTCGCCATGATGATTTTCGACGTGGTGCGCGCCTCCGCCGCCAGCGGCGTTTCATCGGAGGAAGCCGGTGCCGATGACTGAGGCCGAACTGATCGCCGCGATCCCGCACCACGAGTGCTCCGCCTACTGCCGCGACGGTATCCACGCCTTCGTCTGCTGGTGCGACCTCGACTACACGCATCGCGACCTGGTCAAAGAGGGCGCGCGCCGGCGCTACGAGGCGCTGTGGGGCTGCGCGGTGGTCGGCGTCGAGCCGGCGCCGGAGGCCGAGACGAGCGCGGCGTTCTCCGCACGCACCGGCTACTCCCATATGCTGCCGCACGAAGTGACCCCGCACGCCTACCTGGTGCGTGTCTGCGTGAATCCGCTGGCGGAGGGATGAGATGGCCCACACCTGTAACTACTATTGCAAGGGGTTGATCCACGCCGACGTCGTCTTCTCCAGCGACGACCTCTCGCCCGACGAGTGCGCCGCGACGATCGGTGTGATCGGGCGCCTGCATCGGGTGATCGTCCTCTCGGTCGAGCGCGCGCAGGAGGCGGTGAAGCGCCCGGATGAGGGCTACACCGACTGGGATTGCTGGGCGGGACAACTCCCAGTGCCGACGGGTCCGACCGCCGCCCAGGATACGCCCTACGCCTACCTCATCCACTATGTGCACGAGTGCGACGCCGGGGCGGCGCTGGACGAAGTCGTGGACTTCCTGGCGACGAGACGTGGCTGAGGCGAATGTCCGACAATTGGCGGAGGGGCGATGAAGATCCACACCGAGCGCTCGCGTCCCGGCGCCCCACCCGACCAGGTGGCCGAGCACCGCGCCGGCCGCGAGTGCGGGCCGTGGTGCCGGGGCGAGGAGCACGCGCTACTGATCTACGCCAACATCGGCCCGGAGCAACCCGAGTACGACGCCTTCGTCGCCCTCGTCGCGGAGACCTTCGGATGCTCCGGCGGCGTCGTCCTCGGGCTGCGCGAGACGAGCGAGGCCGAACCGGCGCGCGATTACTACGCCCGGCGCGTCTGGGAGGCGCCAGAGTGGGTCGCGCGACTGGATCGCGCCTACGTCGTCACGGTGCGCATCCCGGCGTGATTGACGCATAAGGGAGATTGTCGGACAGCGCTGATCGGAAAAGGAGGGATTTCGTGGGCGAGCCGC
>DASSSV010000157.1:0-3344 GCA_035708265.1 Thermomicrobiales bacterium
GTCCACGTCCAGGCCAATGGCAAGACCTACTCGATCCCGATGGAGTCCGACCTGAGCGTGATGTACGCGCGGCTGGACCTCTGCGAGAAGGCCACCGGCAAGCGCGAGGCGCCCAAGTCTCTCGACGACCTCGAGGCGATCGCGCGCAAGATCAACGACCCGCCCAAGCTCTTCGGCATCGGCCTGACCTGCGGGCGCACGCCCGACGGCGCGGGCAACATCACGCAGATGATCTACGCTGACGGCGGCACGCTGGTCGACAAGGACGGCAAGCCGGCGATCAACAACGACGGGACGGTCTCGGCGCTGACGCGCGTGCAGAAGTGGTGGCAGGACAAACTCATCCCGCCCGACTCGCCGTCGTGGGACGACTCGAAGAACAACGCCTCGTACCAGTCGCGGCAGTCGGCCTTCGTCTTCAACCCCGCCTCGATCTTCGCCTACCTCGATCAGCACGACAAGGATCTGCTCAAGGACACCGACCAGGCGCCCTTCCCCAAGGGCAAGGCCGGTTCCTTCCCGACGGTCGGCACCTGGTCGTGGTCGGTCTTCGCCAACAGCAAGAATGTCGACGCGGGCAAGGCGATGATCGAGGCGATCATGCAGCCGGACAAGGTCGAGGCGGTCTACGAGAAGGTCGGCGGGCGCTGGTACCCGGTCTACAAGGACCTGAGCACCGCCAAGTTCTGGAAGGACCGGCCGTACTTCGACAGCTTCCCGCAGATCATCGCGGACGCGCGGGCGCCCTGGTACCCGGCCCAGGCGACGCCCGACCTGTTGACGCAACTGAGCGCGGTGGACCAGAAGCTGATCTACGCCGAGATGGTCCAGGACCTCGTCGTCAACAACAAGTCGCCGCAGGACGCGGCCAAGGCCGCCCAGACCAAGATGGAGCAAGCCTTCCAGGAAGCGGTCAAGAAGTAGCGGGGGACGGTTCACCGCGGAGGCGCGGAGGGACGAGGAGAGAGGACGCGGAGAGAAGTGCGAAGGACTAGGTACGAAGTACGAATAGTTGCCGGCCACGCTTAATTCGTACTTCGTACTTCGTACCTCGTACTTCGGGAGGTTGCACCGATGACGTTGCAGATCAAACTGGCCGAGGCGCTGCCGGCCCAGCCCACGCCGCTGTGGACGCTCGTCAAGCAGGTCGGCGTGACCCACGCGGTCACCGGCATCCCCGACTCGCCCGAGGGGCCGCCGCCGTGGGACTACCTGCACCTGCTGCGCCTCAAGCAGCGCTTCGCCGATGCGGGGCTGGAATTGTCGGTGATCGAGTCGGCGCCGGCGAGCGTGATGGAGCCGATCAAGCTCGGGCTGCCGAACCGGGACGAGCGGATCGAGCGCTTCTGCGAGCTGGTGGACAACATGGGTCGGGTCGGCATCCCGGTCATGTGCCACAACTTCATGGCCGGCTTCGGCTGGCTGCGCACCTCGATGACGACGCCGGGCCGTGGCGGCGCGCTCGTCACCGGCTACGACCACGAGTTGATGCGCGACGCCCCGCCGACCGAGTACGGCACGATCACCGAGGACCAGCTCTGGGACAACATGACCGCGTTCCTGCGGAAAGTCGTGCCGGTGGCTGAGAAGGCGGGGGTGAAGCTCGCCGTCCACCCCGACGACCCGCCCCTCTCGCCGATCCGCGGCATCGGGCGCATCCTGACCAACCCCGATGCCTTCCAGCGCGTGATCGACATCGCGCCGAGCCCGGCCAACGGCATCACCTTCTGCCAGGGGAACTTCTCGGCGATGGGCGCCGACGTGCCGGCGGAGATCCGGCGCTTCGGGCGGCAGGGTAAGATCTTCTTCGTCCACTTCCGCGACGTGCGCGGCACGCCGGAGCGCTTCGTCGAGACCTTCCACGACGAGGGGCAGACCGACATGTTCGAGACGATGCGCGCCTACGACGAGGTCGGCTTCGACGGCCCGATGCGCTGCGACCACGTGCCGACGATGGTCGGCGAGGGCAACAACGCGCCCGGCTACGAGTCGATGGGCCGCCTCTTCGCCATCGGCTACATGAAAGGGCTGATGGAGGGGGTGGACAAGGCCGAGCATCGGGAGGCGGGGAACGGGAGGTAGGTGGGTCGGGGGCGACGGTGGCGGGTTACGCCTGCCACTCGTCCGCCGCCCGCCGCCTGACCTCCTCCGGGATCGGGCCATATTCCGCCGCGAGTTCGAGGCCGAACTCGCGCAAGCGCAGGACTTGTACGTACAGGAGCACGGCGGCGTTGACGAGCCGGGAGAGGCCGCGCGGCTCGGCCCGCCGCCGCGCCTCCTGGGCCACACCGGCGTCGAGGGTGATCGAGACCTTTTCGATTGCCACGCCGATCTCCTCCTCGTGATGTGCGTGCGCAGCCGGGGCTGGCGGCTGAAGCCGCGGCTGGGGGCGAGGCCCGCAAGCGGGCACCCCGCGCACGAAGGCCGCCTGCGCGGCCTGAGAACGTCCAACCCGCGGAGGCGGGTGCAGCCATTGAGGCGCCCCGCGTCCTACTCTCGCCTCTCCCCGGAGGGCTCCGCCGCCAGGCACTCCATATGAACCTCGTCCCAGAGGCGGCCGCCCATCAGGTGCGCCTGCCGGCGCCGGCCGCACTCGCGGAAGCCGGCCCGCTCGTAGGCGCGGAGGCCGGCGCGGTTGTAGGCGAAGACCGTCAGCGCGAGGCTGTGCAGTCCGAGCGCGTCGAAGGCGTAGTCGCGCATGAGCCGCACCGTCTCGGTGCCGTAGCCGCGACCGCGACACCCGGGCGGGCCGATGAAGAGGACGAGGGTGGCGGTCTGGGCGCGGTGGTCGATGCCCTGCAACTCGGCGATGCCGATTGGCCGCCAGGTCGCCCGCTCGTAGATCGTGAACTGCGCGCCGTCCGCCGCCGTGGTGCCGCGCTCGTAGAGGCCCGCCATCTCCTCGGCGGTGCGGGGGCGCGGCACGTCGCCGAGCGTGCGCTGCGTGCCGAAGTCGTTGACCCAGCGCCCGTAGAGCGGCACGAGGTCGCGCCGGAGCGGCCCGAGCGCCACCCGTTCCCCGACGATGTCGACGACCGGCCCGGTAGTTGCCTTCGCCACGGCCACGCGCGCCTCCGGGACAGGACCTCTGCGATATTGCCAGTAGTGATGGTAGCATGGTGTGCGGGCGGGTGGGGGCGGCGCGTCGGCGATTGCAATCGCCGCTAAGGGCAGACCCACCTGCGGTGGGTACCCCGGCGCCGCGAAGTCCGCCTCCGCGGACTGGGTCACGTGCTCAACCCGCGCAGGCGGGTTTCGCGGCGAGCGGAGCGAGCCTCCAGCCGCGGTTTCAACCGCGGGCGCCACCGCCGGCAGCCTCAAACCCAGGGGATGATGGCGAAGAC
>DASSSV010000158.1:0-3743 GCA_035708265.1 Thermomicrobiales bacterium
CCCGGCGGTGGTCGGCGGGTCGCGGAAGCCGGCGGCTGTGACCACACGGCAACCCTCGCCACAACCAACCTCGCAACGCGCTGGCTCGTGCCGCCGTACGATGATCTGCTCGCGGCGCTTTCTCCGCGACAGCGCGGTGCATTGACCATCTTCGAGCAGCTTGCTGCGGCGGGCAGCGGCCAAGGCAGAGCCGCCCGCGTCAACGCGCAACACGGGCGCGAGACGATCGTCGAAAGGCGGCACGAGCCGACCTGTCGGCTCACCCGAGCTTTCGATGATCGAGGGCCCGGAATAGGGAAGACGCCCCGGAATGTGACCGTGAGGACGGCTCCGAGGGTCGGAGGAGGCCCGACGCGGCCCTCGGTCGCCACGTTCCGGGGCAATTCCGCCCGGATCATCACATGATCGGGAGCCCCGCTCGGCCGTGGCGAGAGCTGCGCCCGAAGTGTTGGCCGAATGTGCGGTATGGTGAGCAGCGCCCGCTTCCTCGGCGCTGAGCGACGCCGCAGGGAGGCCCACGCCGCAAGACGGGCCGCAACCACGTCTCCACCATCGTCGCCAAGCTCCTGGGCGCCGACCGCGCCCGCGACGCCGGCCTGGCCGGAGACAAGCCCGGCATCGCACGCGCCCGGTTCCCGCCCGGGTGAGCAGGAGGCTTCACGACGTGCAAGCGGGGCGACATCGGTGCGCCGTCTCCAAGAGCGCCCGCGCCCCGTCCCACGCCCGCGGGACGTGTCCCGAAAGGATGGGACACTGGCCTCATGATCGTGGGACAATGGGACCGTATCCTGGCGCCATCGGCCGTTGACCCGACGCGAAAGGAGCCCCCGATGAGCCGCCCCCGGTCCTACACCGCCGTCGCCGTCCTGCTCGCGCTCTTCGCCCTGACCCAGGCCGTCTTCGCCATCCCGGAGCTGGCGGGCGGCGCCGACCCGGCCGCCCGGACGATCGGCGGGCGGCCGGGGCCGCCGTACTTCCTCCTCGTCGTCAACCTGGTCGTGGCCGTCCTCTGCGCCGTCGCCGCCGCCGGCATCTGGCGGGTGCAGAAGTGGGGCGTGGTCCTCGGCATCGTCGTCGCCGCGCTCGCCGCCCTGACCAGCCTGCCCGGCCTCATCTTCGCCCCCTTCCCCCTGCGCCTGGGCGGCGTGCTCGCCCTCGCCTGGATGGCCGCCATCATCGTCCTCCTGCTGCGCGCCGCGCCGCGGCCGGCCCTGGCCTGAGCGCCCCGTGAGCGCGCCGCCCGCCCCCGCCACCGGCACTGCGCCGCCCCTCGCCAGCACGGCACGGGGGCGGGGCGGCCGGGAGCGCCCCCCGGCGGCCTGGCTCGGGCGCGGCCTGCGCTACGGCCTGCTGGCCCTCTACGCCGGCAGCGTCTACACCCTCGTCGTGACCCGGGGCGGCCTCACCGGCGCGCGCACCCTCCCGCCCTGGTGGCTGAGCCTGCTCGGCGTCCTCGCCGCCGCCGCGACGAGCGTGCCGGTGCATGCCTGGCTGGCGGTCCACCTCGACCGGCTGCTGACCGGCTGGCACGACGACCCCTACGCGGTCCTCAGCGCGGTACGCCAGCACCTCGACCACGAACCGGACCCGACGCCAGCGGCCATCCTCCCGACGGTCGCGGCCACCATCGCCGCCACGCTACAGCTGCCCTACATCGCGATCGAGATGGGCCTGGGCGCGGCGACGAGCACGGTGGCCTATGGAACCGCCCCCCCGCTGGCTGAGCGCCTGACCATCCCGCTGACTTATCACGGCGCGGTGGTCGGTGCGCTGCACGCGGCGGCGCGCCGGCCCGGCGAGGTACTCTCGGCTGACGACCTCCGACTCCTCCGCGATCTGGCGAGCCAGGTCGGCATCACTCTGCACGCCGCCCGCCTCTCCGACGCGCTTCAGACCGCGCGTGAGCAGCTCGTCACCACGCGCGAGGAGGAGCGGCGGCGTATTCGTCGCGACCTGCATGACAGCCTCGGCCCCACCCTGGCGTCGCTACGGATGCAGCTTGGCGCCGTCCGGAACGTGCTGCGTGAGCGGCCCGAGATGGCCGAGACGATGATTGATGAGTTGCGCGACGACGTGCGTGAGGCTACGGCCACTATCCGACATCTGGTGTACGGTCTCCGCCCGCCACTGCTTGATGAACACGGCCTGGCGGGCGCGCTGCGGAGCCTCGATACAGTGGCCGCGCCGGCAACGCTCATGCTGGAACTGCCGGCGACGCTACCGCCGCTCTCTGCGGCCCTCGAAGTGGCGCTCTACCGTATCGCCGCCGAGGCCGTGCATAACGTGGCGCGACACGCGCACGCCTCGTGCTGTACCGTGCGACTGGAACTTGCTACCGACGCCGTGTTGCTCACCATCCGCGATGATGGGGTGGGCCTGCCGGCCGAACACAACGGTGGCATTGGCTTGACTTCAATGCGCGAGCGCGCCGCTGAACTCGGTGGCACGCTCACGGTAGCCGCAGCGCCCGGCGGCGGTGCCTGCGTGAGCGCGCAGATCCCCTGGAGACACTGACTATGAATGACGAGACGATGACGGTGCTGATCGCCGACGACCATCCGATCTTCCGCAAGGGGCTGCGCGCCTTGCTTGGCAGTCAGCCCTTGTTGCGCCTGGTGGGCGAGGCCACCTCGGGCCGGGAAGCGGTGCGTCTGGCGGCCGAACTGTGCCCCACCGTCATGCTCATGGACCTCCAGATGCCTGGCGGCGACGGGCTGACTGCCATTCGGCAGATCGTCGCCGACCGCCCCGAGAGCCGGATTTTAGTGGTGACGATGTTCGAGGACGACGACTCGGTTTTCGCGGCGATGCGGGCCGGCGCGCGTGGATATGTGCTGAAAGATATGGACGACGACGAGATCGTACGGGCGATTCTGGCCGTGGGGCACGGCGAGGCGATCTTCAGTCCCGCCCTCGCTACACGGATGATGACCTTCTTCGCCGCGCGCCCCTCCGCCAGTGCCGTCGCCTTCCCCGAACTCTCCGAAAGCGAGCGTGGCGTGTTGCGGCTGATGGCGCAGGGAGTAAACAACCAGGGCATTGCCCAGCGGCTGAACCTGAGTCCGAAGACCGTTCGCAACTACGTCAGCAACATCTTCAGTAAACTCCAGGTCGCCGACCGCGCTCAGGCGATTGTGCGGGCGCGGCAGGCAGGGTTGCAGTGACGGGCGAATGGCTCGGCAGCCCGGTTCCTCCGCAGATCAGCGAGCCTGGTCGCGGAAGGGTTAACGTGTGCATCCACTTTCGGCCAATGACCGAGCCAGACGCACGGGCGATTGCCACCTGGCACTATGCCGCACCCTACACGTTCTACGACTTCGCCAGCGATCCGGACGACCTTGCCGAGTTGCTCGACCCGGCAGGCTGGGGCGAGACGTACTTCGCCGCCACCGATGAGGCAGGCGGCCTTGTCGGCTACTGGCAGGTACGAACGCAGGGTGAGACAGCGGAGATTGGACTGGGCCTGCGCCCTGACCTGACCGGCCGGGGTCTCGGTCTGTCCTTCCTGCAAGCGGGGTTAGCGTTTACAAGCGCCCGGCGGCCGGCCAAGCAGCTCAGCCTCGCCGTCGCCGTGTTCAACGAGCGCGCCATCCGCGTCTACCAACGCGCCGGTTTCCAGGCCACTGGCCGCTACTGGCAGGCTACGAA
The DNA here is from genome assembly GCA_035708265.1 of Thermomicrobiales bacterium. GTDB lineage: Bacteria > Chloroflexota > Chloroflexia > Thermomicrobiales > CADCWN01 > DASSSV01. Next base: position 3,649 of record DASSSV010000158.1, read on the forward strand.
TGGCGGGCGCTACGAGTTTATCCGGATGATCCGGGCGGTAGAGACAGACTGACTGGGGAATGGGTTGCAAGTTGCAGGTTCCAGGTTGCAAGTTG
>DASSSV010000159.1:0-11471 GCA_035708265.1 Thermomicrobiales bacterium
CCGACCAGCGGCGGTCGGGTCCGGCGCCGGGACGGGCGGCTGCGGCGGCGGGGCGTCGTCGCCGAGCGGGCCGGCGGCCGGCCGCGCCAGCCCGCCCGGCAGCGCGGCGGCCAGCGCCGGCCGGTCGAGCGCCAGCGCCAGCGCGCGCCGGAGGTCGCGGTCGGCCAGCGGGGGCGCGGGCGCGCCCGGCGCGCGGTTGGCGACGTTCGGGACGAGGACCAGCACGCCGGGAGCGCTGTATTCCTCCACCACCAGGCCGGGGACGTCGTGCAGGGCGGCGAGCCCGGCCGGGTCGGCGTCGAGCAGCAGGTCGACGTCGCCGCGGCGCAGCGCGTCGAGCGCCGCGCCGCCGTCGGGCAAGAAGCGGAAGTCCAGTTCGTCGAGGTTGGGCTGCGAGGTGACGCGGTAACTCGCGCTCCGCGCCAGCGTCAGGTGGTCGCCCGGCGCCCACTCCTGGAAGCGGAACGGGCCGGTGCCGGCCGGGCCGCGCCCGTAGGGGGCGTCGGCGAGCCGGGTCCGGCCGTTGAAGAAGTGCGCCGGGTAGACCGTCTGGAAGACGGCCAGGTAGGTCGCGTCGGGGCGGTCGTAGGCCAGGCGGACGGTGTAGGGGTCGAGCGCGTCGACCGCGCGGAGGCTGGCGTAGGGCGCGGCGAGCGCCCCCGCGAAGGGGTTGGCGGTGTCCTGGAAGGCGGCGAAGGTGAAGGCGACGTCGGCCGCGGTGAAGGGCTGGCCGTCGTCCCAGGCGACGTCGGGGCGCAGCCGGTAGGTCACGACCCGGCCGTCGGCCGAGACGCCGCCGTTGTCGCGCGTGGGCACCGCGGCGGCCAGCCAGGGGACCGGCCGGCCGTCGTCGTCCCAGGCGATCAGCCCCTCGACGACCGGGCGCGCCAGCGTCGCCACCACCGGCGTGACGGCGAGCGCGGGGTCGAGCGTCGCCGGCGCGTGCGCCAGCCCGACCGTCGCCCGGCCGCCGCGCGGCGCGGGGGAGGCGACCGGACTCGGGCCGGGGCGCGCGCCCGCGCCGCCCGGCGCCGGCGTTGGGATCGGCGCGGGCGCCGGCCAGTTGCCGCAGCCGCCGAGCGCCAGCGCCGCCGCCGAGGCCAGCAGCGCCCGCCGCGGCAGCCTGCCGCCGTCCACCCGCCGCCCCACACGCACTCCTGGCACGCACCCGTCGAGGGAATGGTACTAAAGCCCTCACCCCCCCCGCCCCCTCTCCCAATTCTGGGTGTGGGGAGAGGCCGCAATAGAGACATCGCGCTGCTCGTTCAGACTATCGACCAGGTGGGTTAGCAGGTCGCGCCCAGCCATTCTCACAGCCGATAATGTGGACAAGCAGCACTCTGTCCGAGCCGGGCTCCCCCTCTCCCAGCATTGGGAGAGGGGGACGGGGGGTGAGGGCCGCGCCCTACACCGCCGCCAGCGTCTCCGACAGCAGGCCGCTGGCCTGGAGCAGCGCGTCGTGGATGCGGTTGCGCTGGCGGCGCAGCTTCGTCAAGAGGAACTGGTAGTCGTTCGACGCCGGATCGAGCGCGGCCAGCTCGCGCAGGGACGCCAGGCCGGGCAGGACCGGCAGTTGCAGGGCCGGGTCGAACTCGTAGGGCCCGTCGATGGTGAAGAGCGCCGGGTTGAGCAGGCGCGAGAGGGCGAGCATCGCCCGGTTGCACCGCTCGACCTGCCCCGCGTCGAGCGGGCCACCCGTCACCGCGGCCAAGCGCTCGGCACCCGCGCGCAGCTCGCGCGCCGCAGCGAGCGTGTCCGACAAGTCGAGGTGCCGCCCGGCGGCCTCTTGCAGCGCCGCCAGGTGCTCGGCGAAGTCCTGCGCGCTCGGCACGAAGTTGTACGGGTGCAGTTCCGGCAGCACCAGCCGCGCGGCCATCGTCGCGTAGATGCGGGTGTCGTCGGCGAGGATCCGCGCGTCCGCCTTGTCGAGCGTGTCCTCGGGCGAGTGCCACCAGTAGGCGCCGCCGCTGCCGCCGACGGCCTTGCGGTCGGGGTGGTCCACGGCCAGCATCCGGTACGCGCCGAGGCTCGGCAGCCCGACGCCGAGGAAAGACTGGTCGCCGGCCTTGAGCGGGCGGCGGACGTGCGGCTCCTGCCCGGAGAGCGCGCCGACCACCGCGGCGGTGATGTGCTCGACCTCGCCCATGTTGTAGCGGCAGTCCCACTCGGTCGTCTCGCGCACGCCGGGCGAGTCGGTGTTCAGGTAGCCGAGGCAGCCCGCGCGCAGCTCGGCGAAGTGGGTGTCGGCGTACCAGGTCGAGCCGGAGTAGCGGCCGGTCGAGTGGCCGGGCCACCAGCAGAAGCGCAGGCCGTAGGTCAGGTCGGCGCGCTGCGCGTGGAAGACGCGCGCCAGCTCGATCAGGCAGGCGTCGCCGGTCGCGTTGTCAGTGACGCCCTCGTACCAGGAGTCGAGGTGGGCGCCGACCAGGAGGAAGCGGTCGGGCCGCCGGCCGGGGATGTCGGCGGCGACCAGCGGCACCTCCATCCACGCCGTCCTGACGTCCCCCGCGAGGCGGACGCGCACCGTCCCGGCGCGGCAGCGCTCCGCCAGCCGCATCCCGTCGGCGTTGGTCACGCCGAGCGCCGGGATCGCCGGCAGCCGCCGGGCCGACTCCGGCGTCGGCGTGCCCCAGACGCTCGTGCCGATCATCTCGTGGATCACGGCTTCGTCGGAGGGCCAGATGTGGATGTGCCCGGCCGCGCCCTGTTCCTGGGCGCGCCGGATGCCGTCCGGGCCGCCGTCCATCGTGATGACGACCTTGCCGGCGACGTCGAGGCCGGTGTAGTCGCCGGCGACCGCGCGGTGCGAGAAGATCATCGCGCCCGGCTCCGGCGCGGCGAACGGCACGTAGACCAGCTCGGCCTCGATCCCGCCCGGCGGCGTCGGCGCGCCGAAGGAGCGCGTGCGCACCGGGATCTCCTCGACCTCCCGCCCCGCGCCGTCGAGGAGCGCGAGCCGGCCGGCGAGCGGCCAGGAGATCAGCGATGGGAAAGTCAGGATTTGCGCCGCGACGCCGTAGCCGGCCAGCGTGTCGCGGACGTACTCGGCCGCGGCGCGCTCGTCGGGCGAGCCGGAGTCGCGGAAGAGCGTGCTGAACCGGATGAGGTGACGCTGGAGCCGCACCGGATCGACGCGCTCGCGCAGCGCGGTCTCGACGCGCTCCCGGTCCCGATCCGCCATGTCGGCCTCCTTCCCCTCGGGCGAGCCCGCCGCCACGCGCTTGCGCCGCCCGTCAAACCTGCGGACCTTCAACCCCGCTACCCCTATCGCCAGTGTCGGCGGAGGCCGGCCCCGCCTGCCTCACGGATGCCTTGCGAGAGATGTCAACCCGCCGACCATTTGATTGACGCTATGATAGCACCGTGCTATTACTGCACCGTCGGTGTCGGTCCCTAGCGTGAGCATGCTCTCGGCCAGATCGCCATTCAACGACGAAGGGAGCGAAGAGATGCCCGGGCCATCGCGGGACGCCGTTGACGCTACGCGCCAGTCCTTCGACGCCGTGCCTGACTATCGGAATGCCGCGCCGGCCGCGCGGCTGAATCGCCGCCAACTGCTCCGCGCGGGCGGGCTGCTCGGTCTCGGGGGCATCGTGAGCGCCGTGCTCGCCGCCTGCGGCAGCGGCTCCTCCGGGCCGAGCGGGGCCGGCGGGTCGTCGAGCGGCGGCCAGGCCGCGACGAAACCGGCCGGCACGAGCGTGTCGGCGGGGCAGTCCGGCGGCCTCGCCGGGACGCTGGTCATCCCGCTGATCTCCAACCCGACGCCGAACCCGATCACGCTGCCGGGCGGGCTCTCCACCATCCTGCTCGACAAGAACCTCTTCGGCCAGCTCGTCCGCCCCGACGCCAACACGCTGCAACCGTCGCCCGACCTGGCCGAGAAGTGGGAGATCTCCGACGACGGCAAGACCTACACCTTCCACCTGCGCAAGGGCGTGAAGTGGCACGACGGGAGCGACTTCACCGCCGACGACGTGAAGTTCACCTTCGACACGACGATGGACAAGAAGGTGAACGCGGCCTTCCGGACCAATCTCGGCCCCTTCGACAGCGCCGAGGTAGTCGACCCGCTGACGGTGAAGCTGCACCTGACCGCGCCGTACGGGCCGTTCCTGACGATGCTCGGCTACAACATCATGATGGTGCCGAAGAAGATCCTGCAGGGGCAGGACCTCAACACGGCGACCGACTTCATCAAGAACCCGGTCGGGACAGGCCCCTACAAGTGGAAGGAATTCGCCTCCGGCGACCACGTCACGCTCGTCGCCAACCCCGACTACTGGGACGGCGCGCCGAAGATCGGCACGGTCGTCTACAAGATCCTGCCCGACGTGAACACGCAGGTGGCCCAGTTGCGCACGGGCGAGGTCGATGTGGTTATGCTGGAGCCGTCGCAGACCGACGCGCTCCAGAGCCTGCCCAACGTCGTCGTCAACACCGCCAACCAGACCAACTACTACTTCATCGCGATCAACAACAGCAACCCGCTCTTTACCGACGTGAAGGTGCGCCAGGCGCTGGCCTACGGCCTCGACCGCGCGACGATCCTCAAGTCGGTGGAGCGCGGTAAGGGCTCGCTGGCCAACGGGCCGATCTCGCCGCCGATGGGCTGGGCCTACCCGAAGGACCAGCAGCCCTTCCCCTACGACCCCAAGAAGGCGGCCGACCTGCTGACGCAGGCGGGCTGGCAGATGCAGAACGGCAAGCTGGTCAAGAACGGCCAGCCGTTCAAGTTCAACATCCTCCTCGACGTCGGCAACCCCACGCGCAAGGACTTCGCGCTGGCCGCCCAGCAGGCGTACCAGAAGCTCGGCATGGACGTGTCGATCGACTCGGAAGAGTTCAACAAGTGGTACGATATGTCCAACAAGAGCCAGTACGACCTCGCGGTGCAGTGGTGGATCACGCCGCCCGACCCCGACGCGCTCACCGGCGGCTACTCGGACGACAACTCCGACAAGTACCACAGCGACCAGGTCGACCAGCTCTTCAAGCAGGGGCGCGAGGCATCGACGCCGGACGCGCGCCAGCCGATCTACGCCAAGCTCCAGCAGACGCTCTACAACGACCAGGTCGACGTCTTCGTGCTCTACCCGCAGGAGTTCCGGGCGTTCAGCAAGCGCGTGCAGGGCTTCACCAACATCGGCATGCGCGACATGCTCTACTACACGTATAAGGTCACGCTGAACGGGTAGCGGCGCGAGGTTGGTAGTTGATAGTTGACAGTTGATGGAGGGCGGCCTCGCCGCCACTAACAACTGTCAACTACCAACTACCAACTCATGGGGGGCGCATGGGGCGCTACGTCGTCGGGCGGTTAATTCAGGCGGGCATCCTGCTCATCCTGGTCACCATCATCACGTTCGGCCTGATCCACGCCGCGCCGGGCGGGCCGTCGGCCGTGATGACGGACACCAAGCTGCCGGCCGCGGAGATCGAGCGGATGCGGGCGAACCTCGGGCTCGACCAGCCGATCCCGGTGCAGTACGCCAAGTGGGTCGCCCAGTTGCTGCACGGCGACTTCGGCATCTCCTACACCGACGACCGGCCGGTGCTCGAGTCGATCGGCCAGCGGCTGCCGAACACCCTGATCCTGGCCGGCACCGCCTTCGTCCTGTCGCTGCTGATCGCCGTGCCGCTCGGCGTCTACTCCGCCGCGCGGGCCTACACGACGCTGGACAACGTCGTCAGCGCCGCCTGCTTCGTCGGGCTGGCGCTGCCGGTCTTCTGGTTCGGCATCGTGCTGATCATCGTCTTCTCGGTGGCGCTCCACCTGCTGCCGTCGGCGGGGATGTACACCGTCAACCAGCCGCCCTCGGTCTTCGACCTCTTGAAGCACCTGCTCATGCCGGCGGCGGTGCTGGCGACGCCGAACGTGGCGCTCTTCACCCGCTTCGTGCGCGCCAGCGTGCTGGAGGCGCTGCACCAGGACTACGTGCGGACGGCGAGGGCGAAGGGGCTGGCCGCCCGCGCGGTGATGTACCGCCACGTCCTGCGCAACGCGCTGATGCCGATCGTCACGATCATCGGCCTGACGCTGCCGGTCGTCGTCGCCGGGGCCTCGATCACCGAGAGCGTCTTCGGCTGGCCGGGCATGGGGCGGCTGGCGATCGACGCTGCGTTCACGCGCGACTATCCGGTCGTCATGGGCATCACGGTGCTGGTCGCCACCGCCGTCATCATCATCAACCTCTGCACCGACCTGTTGTACGTCGCCATCGACCCGAGGGTACGCTTGCAATGATCTCCAAGACGACGCCGACGGCGCAGGTCATGGGCGCCAGGTCGGCGCCCACCACCCACCGCAGCCCGCTCCGCTACTACATCGGGCGGCTGCTGCGCTATAAGCCGGGCTGGATCTCGCTGCTGGTCCTGGTGCTGCTCTACCTGATCGCCTTCGTCGGGCCGGCCTTCTACCCCTACTCGCCGAACACGCTCGACTTCTCGCAGATGCTCAGCGGGCCGACCTTGCAGCACCTGCTCGGCACCGACGACACCGGCCGCGACGTCCTGGCGCGCCTGATCTACGGCGGGCGGGTCTCGCTGATGGTCGGCCTGATCGCCGTGCTGATCTCCGACACTGTCGGCGTCCTGCTCGGCGCGCTGGCCGGCTACTACGGCAAGGTGGTCGACCAGGTCATCATGCGCTTCACCGACGCGATGCTCGCCATCCCGACCTTCCTGCTGCTCCTGGTCGTCCTCTCCCTCTTCGGCCCCAACCTGACCAAGCTGGAGATCGCGATCGGGCTGACGAGCTGGATGACGGTCACCCGGCTGGTCCGCGGCGAGTTCCTGCGCTACAAGGAGGCGGAGTTCGTCCAGGCTGCCAAGGCGCTCGGCGCGCCGCCCTGGCGGGTGATCTTCCGCCACCTCCTGCCCCAGGCCGTCTCGCCGGTGATCGTCGCCAGCAGTGTGCTCGTCGGCGCCGCGATCATCACCGAGTCGGCGCTCAGCTACCTGGGGCTCGGCATCCAGCCGCCCGAGGCGAGCTGGGGGAATATGCTGACCGGCGCGCAGAACTTCGTCTGGACCGAGCCGGCGCTTGCGATCTACCCGGGCCTGCTGATCGTGATCGCCGTCAGCGCGTTCAACTACTTCGGGGAAGGGCTGCGCAGCGCCCTTAACGTGACCGAAGGGTAACGCGCCACCCTGCCCCGCGCCGCCCCGCGCCTCCCGCTTCGATCGGGAACCGCGTGGGGCGGCGCGTCGTCTCTTCAAGAGGGACGGGACACCGCCGGTGCTGGCAGCCGGGCAGAACCCATGCGACAATGCCGCCCAGCGCCCGCGAGGCGCGGCCCAATCGTGCTACGATGCAGGCGCGGCGCCGCACGGAAGGTCGGGCGCGCGAAGGAGGTGAACCGGGGGAACGCTGGAGCGCGGCGAGCCGCGCGGGTGGTGGGGGCCACCGCGCGAGATGGGGGGAGCGCCCGGCGCGTGGGCCGGGCGGCGACGTGGCGAGCCTGCCGGGCGCCGGGTGGCGCCGGCCGGCGGGCCCTCGCAGCGAAGGAGACGAACCCCGATGAGAGCGGACGAGTTCTGGTCCCTCGCCACGGCCTGGGAGCGCCAGGGTCTGCGCCGGCGCGATTTCTTGCGCCTCGTCGCCGGCGGGGTCAGTGCGGCGACGATCGCCGGTATCCTGGCCGCCTGCGGCGGGTCGAACCCCACCGCGACGAGCGCGCCGGCCGCCACCGCCGCGCCGACGGCCGCCGCGGCCACCACCGCCCCGACGGCGGCCGGCGCCGCCGCGACCACCACGCCGACCGTCGCGGCGACCAAGGCGGCGACGCCCGCCGCGGGCGGCGCGGCCAGCCCCTCCGCCGCGGCCGCCAGCCCTTCGGCCGCGGGCAGCCCGGCCGCCGCCGGCCAGTACCCCTACCCCAGCGGCGGGAAGTACAGCACGCTGGAGCCGATCGGCAAGCAGGGCGGCCACGTCACCGAGGTCTCCTTCGCCGACGCCAAGACGATGAACTCGATGCTCTCCAGCGACACCTCGTCTGGCGCGGCGATCTCGATGATGTTCAACGCGCTGGTCGGCGTCAACCCGGACACCGCGCTGCCCTTCCCCGACCTGGCGACCGAGGTGCCGACGACGGCGAACGGCGGCATCTCGGCCGACGGGCTGACCTACACCTTCAAGCTGCGCACCGACGTGAAGTGGCACGACGGCCAGCCCTTCACCTCGAAGGACGTCGTCTTCACCTACACGACGCTCATGAACAAGGATCTCGCCTCGCCGCGGCTCTCGGTGGTCACCGAGCGCGTCGCCTCGGTCACGGCACCGGACGACCACACCGTCGTCTTCAAGATGAAGAAGGTCGTCGCCCCCTTCCTCACCTCGAACATGTACGCCATCGTGCCCGAGCACATCCTCGGCAGCGTACCGGTCGCGCAGATCAAGCAGCACCCCTTCAGCACCGGCGACGCCAAGCAGACGATCGGCACCGGCCCGTTCATGTTCAAGGAGTGGGTCAAGGACGACCACCTCACCGTCGTCAAGAACCCCAACTACTTCCGCGGGGCGCCCGCGCTCGACCAGTACATCTTCAAGGTCGTCAAGGACGGCAATGTCGTCGCGGCGCAACTGCAGACCGGCGAGGCCGATTACGGCGGCGTGACGGCGTCGCAGTACCAGGACATGACCAAGCAGCCGAACGTCAACGCCCTGGCCTACGACAGCTTCGGCTTCCTCTACTACGGCTACAACCTCGACACCGCCAAGACGACCCTCTTCCAGGACAAGGCCGTGCGCCAGGCGCTCGCCTACGCGCTCGATCGCGAGTCGATCGTCCAGGCGGTCGACTTCAACCTCTCGCAAGTGGCGGTCGGGACGATGCCGGTGCTCTCCTGGGCCTACGCGCCCGACCAGATCAAGGACAAGTACCCCCACGACCTGAACAAGGCCAACCAACTGCTGGACCAGGCCGGCTGGGCGAAAGGATCGGACGGCATCCGCGCGAAGGACGGCAAGAAGCTGTCGTTCACGCTGTGGACCAACGCCGGCAACACCCAGCGCGGCCAGTACATCACGGTGATGCAGCAGATGTGGAAGGCGATCGGCGTGGACGCGACGCCGAAGACCGAGGAGTGGAACGCCTACCTCACGCGCATCAATGAGACGCACGACTTCGACATCTTCCTGGTCGGCTTCTCCTGGGGCGTCGACCCCGACCAGACGACGATGTGGGCGTGCGACTCGTACAACGGCGGCTTCAACTCCTACAAGTACTGCAACCCGCAGGTGGATGACCTGCTGGCCAAGGGCCTCAGCGAGCTCGATCAGAACAAGCGCAAGGACTACTACATCCAGGCGCAGAATCTGATCGTGGAGGATCTGCCGGCGCTGGTGATGGACTTCGGGAAGACAACCAACGCGCTCAACAAGCGCGTCCACAACATGCTCCCCAACGCGATCAACCTGCGCTGGAACGCGCACACCTGGTGGGTCGCTGACGGGAAGTGACCGGAAGTGAGAAGTGAGAAATGAGAAGTGAGAAGGGTGAAGGAGAGGCAACGCAGGGCGAGAAAGACAGCCGCTCCTTGCCCACCTCCCCACTTCATACTTCTCACTTCTCATTTCTCACTTCCGCCGGGCCGCTCGCCGGGGTGCGGGTGCTCGACCTGACGCGCCTGGTGGCCGGCGGGATGCTCGGGATGCAGCTCGCCGACTTCGGCGCCGACGTGCTCAAGGTCGAGCAGCCGGGCCGGGGCGACCCGCTGCGCGCCTGGAGCGCCGACGGCCAGCCTTTCTGGTGGCGGGTCTACGCGCGCAACAAGCGCACGATCACGCTGAACCTGCGGGCGTCGGAGGGGCAGGCGCTCCTCCGCCTCCTGGTCCCCCGCTGCGACGTGCTGCTCGAATCGTTCGTGCCGGGGGCGCTGGAGCGCTGGGGGCTGGGGCCCGCGGCGCTCCACGCCCTACACCCCGGCCTGGTGATCGCCCGCGTCTCAGCCTGGGGGCAGGACGGGCCCAAGAGCGCGCGGCCCGGTTTCGGCTCGCTGGTCGAGGCCGCCAGCGGCTACGCCGCCATGAGCGGCGAGCCCGACGGCCCGCCGCTCCTGCCGCCGCTGCCCCTGGCCGACATGGTCGCCGCGCTCTACGGCGTCAATGCGGTCATGTTCGCGCTCTACGCGCGCGACGCGCGCGGCGCGGGCGGCCAGGTCCTCGACATCGCCCTCTTCGAGGGGCTCTTCTCGATCCTCGGGCCCCAGGCGGCGGAGTACGCGGCGCTCGGGATCGTGCGCCAGCGGACCGGGAGCCGCCTGCGCGACACCGCGCCGCGCGGCGTCTACCCCACCGCCGACGGTGCCTGGCTGGCGGTCAGCGGCTCGACGCCGGCGATGGCCGAGCGCTTCCTGCGCGCCTACGGCCTCGGCGACCTGCTGGCCGACCCCCGCTTCGCCACCAACGATGTGCGCGTGCGCCACGCCGCCGATCTCGACGCGGCGCTCGCCGCCGCGATGGGCGCGCGCACGCTGGCCGAGAACCTGGCGCTGATCGAGCGCGAGGGGCTGACGGCGATGGCGGTGCAGACGATCGCCGACGTGGAGCGCGACCCGCACTGGCGGGCGCGCGAGCTGACGGTCGACCTATCCGACGAGGAAGGCACGGTGCGGATGCACCACGTCGTCCCGCGCCTCTCCGGGACGCCGGGCGCGCTCCGCTGGCCGGGCAAGCCGCTCGGCGCCGACAACGCCGCGGTCTACGGCGGCGAACTCGGCCTCGACGACGCCGAACTCGACCGGCTGCGCGCGGCGGGCATCATCTGAGTGACGAGTGACGAGTGACGAGTGACGAGTGACGAGCGAGACGGACGACGGGAGACGGAAGACGGAAGGGGTACGGGGGAATCCTCCGTCGTCCGTCCTCCGTCCTCCGCCTCTCCATCTGCTGACGCGGGGCGGGTGCGCGCGCTGTTGCGCGAGCGGTTCGCGGCCGACGCCGGGGAGGTGGCGCCGATCGCGGGCGGGGTCTTCTCGCGCGCCTATGGGTTCACGGCGGACGGGCGGGACTATGTCGTGCGGTTCAGTGCCGCGCCGCAGGCGGAGGAATCGTTCGCGAAGGACGCCTTCGCCGGGGAGCGCTTCGCCTCGCCCGGGCTGCCGATCCCGCGCGTCGTCGCGACCGGCCAAGCTGACGGCGAGCACTTCGCCGTCAGCGAGCGGGTCGCCGGGCGCACGCTGGCCGCGCTGCCCGCGCTGGAGCGCCCGGCGCTGCTGCCCGCGGCGCTCGACACGCGCGACGCCGTCGCGCGCGCGGACCTCGGCGCAACGCGGGGTTACGGTCCGTGGGGGGCCGACGGCACGGGGCGCTACGCGACCTGGCGCGACGTCCTCGCCGCGGCCATCGAGAACGAGACCGCGGGCTTCTACGAGGACTGGCACGCGCTCTTCCACGACGCCGCCCTGGAGCGCGACGTCTACGAGCACGTCTACCGCCACATGCTGCGCCTGGCCGCGGGCTGTCCCGAGGA
>DASSSV010000160.1:0-7255 GCA_035708265.1 Thermomicrobiales bacterium
TCACCGCGCCCGACCGCGCGCTGGCCGAGCACGAGGTCACGCGCCTGCGCGAGCGCATCGCCGGCACCCTGCAGAAGCGGCTGAAGGCGACGCTGCGCGGGTAGCGGCCCGCCGGGGAGGCGCATCATGGTGGTCAAGGGCGAGGCCGACGTGCGTGGGCTGCGGCGGGCGAACCGCGCGACGGCCCGACTGCTCAAAGAACTGGCGCGACTGGCCCGCCCGGGCGTGACGACCGGCGCGCTGGACGACTACGCCGCCGCCTACATCGCCAACCTCGGCGCCGAGCCGGTCTTCCACGTCGACGCCGGCTTCCCGGCTTGCATCAACACCTCCGTCAACGACGTCGTCCTGCACGGCGTCCCGGGCGACTACGCGCTGCGCGAGGGCGACGTGCTGAGCATCGACGCCGGGATGCGGCTGGACGGGTATGTCGGCGACGCGACGATCACCGTGGCGATCGGCGACGTCGGCCCGGCGCGGCGGCGGCTGATCGAGACGACGCGCGGGGCGATGGAGGCCGGGATCGCGGCGGCGGTCGCCGGCAACCGCGTCGGCGACATCGGCCACGCGATGCAGCAGTACGCCGAGTCGCGCGGCTTCGGCGTCATCCGCGATGGCTTCACCGGCCACGGCGTCGGCCACCACCTGCATGAGGAGCCGAGCGTGCCGTTCGTCGGCCGCGCGGGCACCGGCCCGCTTCTGCGCGACGGCCTGGTGATTACGATCGAGCCCATCCTGGTCGAGCGCTCCCCGCGGATCATCGTCGCCCCCGACGGCTGGTCCGTCCGCACCGCCGACGGCGGCTGGGCCGCGCAGTTCGAGCACACCATCATCGTCACGCGCCGCGCCGCGCGGGTGCTCAGCGTCGCCTGAGCGCGCGGCCGCGCCTTTCATGCCAGCGCACCATTCAAGCGGGCATGAGCAGAGAACCATGCCCCTTCCTTACCGGCTCTTCGACTTGCTCCGGCGATCGTGACCGGCCGGGGCCTGCGGCTGTCCGTGTGGGTACTCAGCCCCCCGCGGGCACGCGGCCGACGGCCAGGACGTAGCCGCTGCGACAGTACGAAGTCGGGGTGGTTGACGATCGCGTCGGGGCTGTCCGGATCGACCTGCGCGCGCCAGAAGGCGCGGTCGCTCTCCGGGAGGTCGGCGCGCTCGGTGCCCAGGGCGATGAAGCGCAACTGCGTCCCCTCGGCCTCCCGCACGGCGGGGGGCAGGGGTGCCCAAAGCTCCTCCGGGAAGAGCCGCTGCCGGACCTCCTCCAGCCCCGCGCGCTCCAGCCACCGGCGCAGCTCCGCCGCGCGCACGATGCCCCGTGCCTGAACCTGCCCGGCCGCCAGCACGGCGGCGAGGGCCCGCCACCCGACGGCCGGGTCCATCGGGTAGTAGTGGCCCGAGACACCGTCTGTCTCCTTGACGGCGACGAGGCCGCCGGGGCGCACCACGCGGCGGCACTCGGCCAGCGCCGCTAGGAACTCGTCATCGGTGAGGTACTGCGAGACGTTCGCGCACCACACCGCGTCGAAGCGACGGTCCGGGAACGGTAGCGCGGTGACCGACCCCTGCCGGAACGCGACGGGGCAGGCCAGCGGCGCGGCGGCGACCCGGCCCTCGGCGGTGGCCAGATTCTCCGCGTCGAGGTCCAGCGCGGTCAGCGCCCCCTCCGGACCCACCAGCGCGGCGAGGGTCGGCAGGAAGCCGCCGGGGCCGCAGCCGGCGTCGAGGACGCGCCAGCCGGGTTCGAGCACCACGGCCTGCGCCATCGCCTCGTAGATAGCGCGGCTGCGCTCGAAGTGCCCGTCCAACCAGGCGACCCCCGACAGCGCATGACCGGACGCGGTCGCGTGGATGCCGCCTGCTCGTTCCTCTGGTCCGCCATCATGCACCCCCTTTCGTTCTTGCACGCCTGACCACACATGACGGAACTCATCTCATCACGATATTGTTCCTCGGGTGCAGCGCCCGCACGTAGGTCGCCGGATGGACGGCCGGCGAGGCGGCCGGGATGCCGGCGCCGCCTGCGCCGGTGTGGCTCGGAGGGGCTGACGGCGCCGCCGTGCGGCCTACAGGACGAAGTTGGTGCCGACGCTGTTCGCGATGAAGGCGTCCGGCATCGCCCGCGCGATCTGGTGGGTGGCCGACCAGCCGGTACAATGGCCGGGCACGAGGTAGCGCGGGCCGAGCGCCTGGAGGGCCGCGACCGTGGCCGGGATGATCGGCTCGAAGAGGCCGCCGGTGAGGTGGAACCCGCCGATGACCGCGTAGATCCGGTCGATGCCGGTCAGTGCCTGAGCGTGGCGGATGATGTTGACGATGCCGGAGTGGCCGCAGCCGGTCACGATCACCAGCCCCTCGTCGCGCACGTTGACGATGGCGCACTGGTCGTCGTGGATCAGCGGGTCGGGCTCCCAGACGCCGTCGCGTTTGGCCCAGTGCGGCGGGAAGCCCCGCTCGAACTCGGTCGTGCGGCCGACCTCGCCCGAGACGAGGACCATCCCGTCCACCAGCAGCGACGGCCCGACCTCCTCGATCAGCTCGATCTGCTCGCGCCGCAGGTCGGCCTTGCGCGGCGGCGGGATCTGGACCTCGTCGCCGTTCGGGAGGACGAGCTTGCGCTCCAGGTAGGCGTCGGGGTGGAGCACCAGCGGCAGGTGGCGCGGGCCCAGCCGCTCGATCAGGCCGGGCAGGCCCAGCGCGTGGTCGGCGTGGCCGTGGCTCAGCACGATCGCCTGGATGTCCGCGGCGTCGATCTCCATGGCGTCCAGGTTGTAGAGCAGGCCGCGCGGGTCGACGCCGGTGTCGTAGAGGACGACGCCCCGCTTGTCGCCCTGCGTCACCGTGATCAGCACCGAGAAGCCGTGCTGGGCGATCGGCGCCGGGCGCTCGAAGGGATTGGGCCCCAGCGGCAGCCGGTGGGCGACCTCGGTGCTCGCCATCAGCATGTCGAACGTGTTGTCCATGATGGTGAAGATCTGGACGGAATCGACCGCGGGCAGGGCGATGGTGGCGGCGGACATGGTGCCCTCCTTCGCTGGCGGCCTGGACGCGCGATGGTATCGAGTATCGCAGGTGCGCGCGCCGACGCAAGGGGCGTCCCCGGCGCGGTCGCGGCGCCGGGGCCAGACACGCCGGGTCACTCCGTCAGCAGCGACGCGATCGTCTCGGTGGCCTTGAGGCCGGAGCCGGTCAGCAGGACGACGATCTCGCCGTCCGGCGGGGCCGCCGCGCCCGCGAAGTGGGCGCGGCAGGCGGCCGCGCCGACGGCCGCGGTCGGCTCGACGTAGAGTCCCTGGTCCCAGAAGTCGCGCAGCGCCGCGACGATCTCCTCCTCGGTCACCGCCGCGGCCCAGCCGTCGCTCGCGCGCAGCGCCGCCAGGATCTGCCGCCCGCGCGGCGGCGCGCCGATCTTCGTCCCCTCGGCGACCGTCGCGCCGGGCGTCACCGGGGCGACCTCGTCCGCGCCGGCCGCGGCCGCCGCGGCGACGGGGGCGCAGGCGGCGGGCTGCGCGGCGACCAGCCGGGGGAGGGCGCCGCAGGCGGCGAAGCCGCGGTAGCCGCCGACGAAGGCGCTGCCGCCGCCGGTCGGGACGAAGGCGAGCGCCGGGGACCGCCCGCCGAGCTGCTCCCAGACTTCGAGCGCCCAGGTCTTGACGCCTTCGACGAAGACCGGGTGCCAGTTGTGGCTGGCGTAGAAGGCGGTGGGGTCGGCCGCGGCCGCGCCCTGCGCCGCGCGCGCCACCGCCTCGCGGTCGCCCTCCACCGGCACGACCATCGCGCCGCAGGCGCGCGCCTGGCCGAGTTTGCCCGGCGCCGCCGTCGCGGGCGCGTAGACGGTGCAGGCCAGGCCGGCGGCCGCGCTGTAGGCGGCCATCGCGGCGGCGGCGTTGCCCGAGGAGTCGACGACGATGCGCCGCAGGCCGAGCCGGCGCAGGTGGGCGACGAGGACGGCCGCGCCGCGATCCTTGAAGGACCCGCTCGGCAGCAGGGCGTCGCACTTGAACCAGACCGGCCGCCCCGCCAGCGTGCCGCGGACCAGCGGCGTCAGCCCTGCGCCGAGCACGGCGGCGTCGGCGCGGGCGGCGGGGAGGACGGCGGCGTAGCGCCAGAGGGTCGGGTCGTCGCGGGAGATCGTCGCGGGGTCGAGTCGGTCGGGACCGGCGAGGCCCAGGATGCCGCCGCAGGCGGGGCAGCGCCAGACCGCGGCGTCGAGCCGTTCCGTGTGCCCGCAGCGTTCGCAGACGTAGTGCCAGTCGGCCATGCGCGCCTCCGGGGAGTCGGGTCGTCGGGCAGTCGGGTAGCCGGATTATCGGGCGGCCGGGCGGTACCAGGGCGAGCGCCGCGCCGGCCGCGTGCGGGCCTATGCTATCACGGGGGCGGCGGGGGCGAGGATCTGGCGGCCGAAGCCGCGGCGTCAGCCGCCAGCGGCCCGCCAGTGAGGCCAGCGGGGCGATGTGGTACACTCCCTGCTAATGATGCGCCGCGCCCCGAGGTGTGGCGGCGCGAGCGCCGTCGGGGCCTGTAGCTCAGGGGTAGAGCAAGGGGCTCATAACCTCAAGGTCGAAGGTTCGAATCCTTCCAGGCCCACCGCGCGCGGCGGTCGGCGAGCGGGCCGGTCCAGCCAGTGCCCGCGCCCCTGTTGTACGTACACCCCGGATGCCGTATACTGCGCCCATCGCGCGGGCGCGCCGTGATGAGGGACGGGTGGAGCGGAGCACGACCATCGAACCGCGGGACCTCGCCAGGTTGCTGGCCAAGGCGGCCTCCGACGCGCACGCGAGCGACATCGTGGTGCTGGATATTCACGAACTGACGGTCGTCGCCGATTTCTTCGTGCTCTGCTCGGGCGACAACGAGCGCCTCTTGCGCGCCATCGCCCGCGATATCCGCGAGGCGGCCGACAAGGTCGACCTCGACCCCCGCCGCAGCGAGGGGAGCGCCGAGGGCGGCTGGATCCTGATCGATTTCGGGGACGTGGTGGTGCATATTTTCGGCAAAGCGGAGCGGGAGTTCTACCGCCTGGAGGACGTCTGGTCCGAGGCGCAGACGCTCCTGGTGATTCAGTAGCGACCCGAGGTTCGGATCGTGAGGCGAGGGCGGATGAACGCCAAACGCGAGCGAGTGCGACTCCTCCCCTTCCTGGCCGGCGCGGCGATCGGCAGCCTGTGCGGCGTCGTCATCGGCGCGCTCGTCGGCGGGCCGCTGAGCCATGCGCTCGCCGCGGTGACCAACGAGACGCTCGAACGCTTCTTCGGGCGCGACGACGAAGAGCTCCGCTTCGATCTGCTGTTGCAGTAGGCCCGCGCCGTCTCAGAATTCCTCGTCCGGGGGCTCGACGTCTCCCTCGCCGCCCGGCGACTCGTCCAGTTCCGCCATCACGCGCTCGGGGTCCTCGCCGGCCTCCATGCGGCCCAGCGCCTCCTCCATCTCCGGCTCCAGCGGCTCGCCCGTCTCGTCGCTCATCCGGCGCAGCATCCGGGCCATCGCCCGCGGGTCGTTCTCGTCCAGCCCGTCGAGCATCCCGCCGAACTCGTCGTCCGTCCCGAGGTCGTCGCCGAAGTCGTCGTCGCCGGCCGCGCCGCGGTGGACCGCCACGCGCGACATCAGCCGCGTCAGGTTCGTGCCGCCGCAGCGCGGGCAGACCGGCTCGCCCACGGCGCTGAAACTGCGGAAGAAGACGCTCACCCGCCGCCGGCAATCGGCGCAGCGGTATTCGTAGATCGGCATGGCTCGCTCCGCTGTGCGAGACGATAGACGATAGACGGTAGACGATAGGAGACAGCGGCTCACGTCCTCCCATCCTCTGCCAGTTCCCGTCTATCGTCTATCGTCTACCCCTGGCACCGGGAACCGGCCGGCCAGCGCGGCGACCGCCGCGCGGACCGCGGCGCGGACCTGCTCGTCCTTGCGGTCGTGCAGTGTGCGCGCGATCAACTCGGCGATCGCCACCATCTCCGGCACGCCGAAGCCGCGCGTCGTCACCGCCGGCGTGCCTATGCGGATGCCGCTCGTCTGCGTCGGCGGCCGCGTCTCGCCCGGGATGGTGTTCTTGTTCAGCGTGATGCCGACGTCGTCGAGCACCTCCTGCGCGCGCCGGCCGCTGATGCCGAGCGAGGTGAGGTCGACCAGCATCAGGTGGGTGTCAGTGCCGCCCGAGACGATCCGTAGTCCCTGCGTCTCCAGCGCGCTCGCCAGCGCCCGCGCGTTGGCGGTGATCCGCGCCGCGTAGTCGCGGAACGCCGGCTGAAGGGCCTCGCCGAAGGCGACCGCCTTGCCCGCGATGACGTGCATCAGCGGCCCGCCCTGGAAGCCGGGGAAGACTGTCCTGTCGATCTGCTTCGCCAGTTCCTCGGTACACAGAATCATCCCGCCGCGCGGGCCGCGCAGCGTCTTGTGCGTCGTCGTCGTGACGATCTGCGCGTGCGGGAAGGGACTCGGGTGCAGGCCCGCCGCCACCAGCCCGGCGACGTGGGCGATGTCGGCCATGAGGAGGGCGCCGACCTCGTCGGCGATCTCCCGGAAGCGCCGGAAATCGATGATCCGCGAGTAGGCGCTGGCGCCGCAGACGATCACCTTCGGGCGGACCTCGCGGGCGACGCGCGCGACGGCGTCGTAGTCGATCTGCTCGGTCTCGGGGTCGACGCCGTAGTGGTGCGCCTCGAAGAGCCGGCCCGAGAAGTTGACCGCCAGGCCGTGCGTCAGGTGCCCGCCCTCCTGCAGGCTCATCCCGAGGAAGCGGTCGCCGGGGTCCATCACCGCCATGAACGCGGCGAGGTTGGCCGAGGCGCCGGAGTGCGGCTGCACGTTGGCGTGCTCCGCGCCGAAGAGCCGCTTCGCGCGGTCGATCGCCAGTTGCTCGACCTGGTCGACGCACTCGCAGCCGCCGTAGTAGCGCTTGCCGGGGTAGCCCTCGGCGTACTTGTTCGTCAGCACCGAGCCGACCGCGGCGAGGACGGCCGGGCTGGTGTAGTTCTCGGACGCGATCAGTTCGATCTTCTCGCGTTGCCGGCGCCGCTCGCACGCGATCGCCGCCGCGACCTCGGGATCGGCGCTCGTGAGGTCAACCATCGCGCCCGCTCCGTTCTCGCCCCCGCGCTGAGCACGCCGCCGGCGGGGAAATCGCGACGATTGTACCCCACGAGAGTGACGAGTGGCGAGTGCCGAGTGGCGAGGGTGCGCCGAGCGATGGGCGATGAGCGATGGGGGAAGGCGAACATCCGCCGTCCGTCTGCCTCTGCCGTCTGCCCGACTCGCCGCG
>DASSSV010000161.1:0-3237 GCA_035708265.1 Thermomicrobiales bacterium
CAGGCGGGCGTGCGCTCGCTGCTGCTGGCCCCGCTCGGGACCAGCGGCGACGCCCGCGGCGCATTGCTGGTGGGCTGGCGGCGGGCGCGGGCCATCCCGGACGGCGCGGAGGGGGTGCTGGAGCGCCTCGCCGACCGGGCGGCGATCGCCCTCGCCCAGGCAGAGCTGCACGCCCGCGAGCGGGCGGCGCTGCGCCAGGCCGAGGTCGAGCGTTCGAGTTTGGAAGCCATCTTCGACAGCCTGGAGGACGCGGTCGTCACGGCCGATCTCGCCGGCGCGATCACCCGCCTCAACCGGCGCGCCGCCGCCTGGGCCGGCCTGGCTGGCGCGGACGCGCAGGGCCGCCCCGTCGCCGAGGTCTTCCCGCTGGTGGACGCGGTGGGCCGGCCGGCGGCCGACGAAGACGAGGGCCGGGCCGGCGAGGGGGTCTACCTGCGCCGGCCCGACGGCGACCCGATCCCGGTCCAGCCGGCGCGCTCGCCGATCCGCGACGAGCGGGGCGCGGCGCTCGGCGGCGTGCTCGTGCTGCGCGACCTGCGCGCCCGCCGCCAGGTGGAGCAGCTCAAGGCCAACATCCTCGCCCTCGTCTCCCACGAGCTGCGCACGCCGCTCGCCCACATCAAGGGCTACGCCTCCACGCTCTTGCAGCCGGACGTGGAGTGGGACGCCGAGACGCAGCGCGACTTCCTCCAGAGCATCGAGCGCCAGGCCGACCGGCTGGGCCGGCTCATCGGCGACTTGCTGGAGATCTCGCGCCTGGACGCGGGCGGCGCCGCCCAACTGGAGCGGGTCGCGGTCGACCCGGCGGCGCTGATCGAGCGCGGGCGGCGCCAGGCGGGCCCGGTGATCGGCGGCCACCCGCTGACCGTCGCCGCGCCCGCCGACCTGCCACCGGTCTGGGCCGATCCCGGCCACCTCGAGCGCGTGCTCCGCAACCTGCTCGAGAACGCGGCCAAGTACTCGCCGCCAGAAGCGCCGATCGCCGTCGAGGCGGCGGCCGAGGGCGGCATGGTCGCCTTCACGGTGCGCGACCGGGGGAGCGGCCTCACCGCGGAGGAGCGGGGCCACCTGTTCGAGCGCTTCTACCGCTCGCCGCGCGTCAAGCACCGCACGCCGGGGACGGGGCTGGGCCTCGCGATTTGCAGGGAGATCGTGGAGGCGCACGGCGGCGCGATCACGGTGGAGAGCAGCGAGGGCGCGGGCAGCGCCTTCCGCTTCACCCTGCCGCTGGCAGGGAGGGAGGGGCCATGAAGAAGCCGACGATCCTGGTCGTGGACGACGAGCCGGAGGTGCTCAAGTACGTCGGGGCCAACCTGCGGGCGCGCGGCTACGACACGGCGACCGCCGCCGACGGGACCGAGGCGCTCGCGCGCTTCGGCGCGGGCGTCTACGACCTGGTGCTGCTCGACGTCACCATGCCGGGGCCGGACGGCTTCGCCGTCTGCCAGGCGATCCGGGCGCGCAGCGCCGTGCCGATCATCATGCTCTCGGCGCGCGGCCAGGAGAAGGACAAGGTGCGGGCGCTCGACCTGGGGGCGGACGACTACCTCACCAAGCCCTTCGGCGTGGACGAGCTGCTGGCGCGGGTGCGGGCGGCGCTGCGCCGGGGCGGCCCGGCGGCGGGGCCGGCGGCGGACGAGGCGTTCCGGGCGGGGGACCTGCGGATCGACTACGCGGCGCGGCGGGTGGCGCGGGCGGGCGAGGAGGTGCGGCTCACGCCGACCGAGTACGAGCTCTTGGTGCAGCTCGCGCGCAGCGCGGGCAAGGTGCTCACGCACACGGTGCTGCTGCAGCGGGTGTGGGGGCCGGAGTACCGGGACGAGAGCGACTACCTGTGGGCCTACGTGCGCCGGCTGCGCCGCAAGCTGGAGCCCGACCCCGAGCATCCCCGCTACCTGCTCACCGAGCCCGGCGTCGGCTACCGCCTCGCCCCCGAGCCGGTCGCGGCGGAGTAGGGCGTTTGCGCCCGGACAGCGGGGCCGCGGGAGCGCCGCCTCAGATCGCCACGGACTGGCTGTACTGCTCGTGGTCCTCCCGCCAGCCGCCCTAGCCCTCGCCGACGCCCTCGTAGCTCTCCGCCAGCTTGATGGTGCGGATCCCCTTGGTCATCTTGAAGCCGAGCCGGACCTGGCAGCACAGGCGCAGCGGCGCCCCGTGCTCGATAGTGCGGGGCTGGCCGTTGAATGCATAGGCGAGGATGGTCTCGGGGTTGTGGGCGAGGTCGAGGCCGATCGTGCCGTAGAAGTAGCCGCCGCCCTCCTCGCCCGCCGCCGCCGTCTGGGACTTGGCCCGGCGCCGCCGTCTGGGACTTGTCGTCGAAGGCGTAGCAGACGCGATAGCGCGTGCCCGGCAGCGGGCGGCAGGCGGCGAGCAGCGCCCGCAGCGGCAGGCCCGCCCACTCCCCGATCGCCGTCCAGCCCTGGATGCAGTTGTGCTTCGTCACCTGCACCCGGCGCTCCATCCAGCGCAAGTCGTCGAGGCTCAGGCACTTGGGGCGCTCGAAGGGGGCGCCGGGCCAGCGATGGCGCGGTTTCACCGTGGAATGCGCGGCGGGGAGGCGAGGCGGGCCCGGGCGGATGGCGCGTGGGTGCGGTTCGCGACGGCTCGGGCAGTGGTCGAGCGCGCTGCCCCGCTAAGACGGCGGCCGGCGGCGGGTCAGGATCGCCACACCGATCGGGATCAAACCGACCGGCCACAAGAGCGCCCAGTCGAACGAGCCGAGCCAGCCGAGGTCGCCGGTCAGGAAGAGCAGCCCCAGCGCCGGGAGGGCGAAGCCGGCGAGCTCCTGGCCGCGCGTCCAGCGGTGGGAGTCGCCCGACGACGCCGAGAGGCCGGGGCCGAGCTCGGATGCGGACGCCTGGAGTTGCACCAGATTGGTCCGCAGCGCCGCTCGCCCCCGGATCGTCACCGCCCCCGCTTCGGGCAGCGCGATCGCCAGGACCACGTAGGCCAGGAGGCCATTGCCGCCTACCAGGGCGGCGAGGACGAAAAGGAGCCGGACGAGCACCGGATCCAAGGCGAAGTACTCGGCGAGCCCGCCGCAAACGCCGAACAGCAGATGATCTCGCCGGCTGCGATGGAGGGCGCGGTGCGTCGCCTTGGTCGGGTTGGCCTGGAACTTCTCCACCGAGCGCCTCCCCTGCACCGGCTTGTCGGAGACTGAGTGACAATCCCGAGCGTCGCCAGCGTACAGAGCGACGCCTGAACGCCTCCTGATTGCCGGCGGGCTGGCCCTGA
>DASSSV010000162.1:0-3320 GCA_035708265.1 Thermomicrobiales bacterium
CCGCGGGGGAGAGCGCGACCTCGTCGCCGGCCACCTGGCGGATCGTCGCGGCCAGCACCGCCCCGCTCTCCGCCTCCAGCACGTAGCCGTCCAGGCCCAGCGCCAGGAGGCCCTCGACGTCGGCGTCGGCCAGCTCGCGCAAGAGCAGCACCACGCGGCGCGCCAGGCCGCGCGCCTTGACCTCGCGCGCCACGTCGAGGGCGCAGGCGTCGCGCACATGCAGCGCGGTGACCACCACGTCGGCGCGGGCGTCGGCCGGCAGCCACTCCAGCGCGCGCACCGCCGCCGCCAGGTCGGGGGCCGCCCCGACGACGCGCAGGGCGGGCGTCGCCGCCAGCACCGCGCACACCGCGGCGCGCACGACGCCCCACGGCTCGACCACGACGACGCGCAGGGCGGGCGGCGGCCCCGCGCCCGGCTCGGCCCACACGCCCTCGCTCGTCATGGCGGCATCCCCCGCAGATGGCGGCGCGCGGCACACGCCCCGCTCTCCCCAGTCTAGGGGCCGAGGGGACGGGGGCGTATGGGGAGAAGTCCCCAGCGGGGCGGGGAAAAGTCCTCCCGCGGCACCGACGCCCGCGCCCGCCGCGCGGGCCGGACCGCGCCACCGGTGCGGCGGGCCGCTGGGCGGCACCCCCGCTAAGGAGGGAGACCCGATGAAGGTGCTCTGCTGTCGCCGGCCCTCGCGCCGAGCCTGCTGGGGCTCTTCGCCGTGGCCCCGTCGAGCGCCGGGGCCGCCGCGCGCTGCCGCCGAGGGCCCGCCCGCGGGCGCTGCCGCCTTCACGAGGGGGCCCGTGGCACATGGCCTGCGTAACGGCCGACCAAGCCCCCGCCCCGCGGCGCGGAGCGGGGGCCCAGCTAACGGAAGGGGTGGTGCCCGCACCCACTAGAGGAGGATTCGATGCACCGAATGAATCCGCGGCTCACGGTCGCGGCACTGGCCTGTGCCCTCGCCCTGCTGGTCGGCACGGTCGGGGCCGCTTCAGCCCAGACGAATCAGCAGTCCGGCCTGGTCAACGTCAACCTCCAGAACCTCTCGCTGGCCATCCCGGTCTCGGCGTCCGTCCCCATCAGCGTGGCGGCCAACGTCTGCGGCCTGAACATCCTGGCGATCCAGCAGGCCGGCAACACCTGCACCGCGACCAGCAACTCGACGGCGCTGAGCCAGGCGGTCGCCGCGGCCATGACCGGCAGCGGCGGCGGGGCCAGCAACAACCAGTCCGGCTTGGTCAACGTCAACGTGCAGAACCTCGCGCTCGCGGTCCCGGTCTCGGTGGCCGTGCCCGTCGGCGTGGCGGCCAACGTCTGCGGCGTGAACGTCCTGTCCCTCCAGCAGGCCCCCAACACCTGCAACGCGACGAGCACGTCTAGCGCCCTGAGCAAGGCCATCGGCGCGGCCTTGGCCGGGCAGTGATCGGCAGTGATCGCCGCCGCGGGATGCCCGACGAGGCGACATCCCGGTAGCAGCAGTACTCCCCTTCGTTAGCGAGACGAGGCGCGCGGGCGGTCCGGACCGGCCCGCGCGTCGCATCCCCGCCAGGGACGCGCCAGTGCTCCTGCTCGACGCCGCCCCGCCCGCCGCATTCGCCGGGTGGCGGGCGCGCAGCTTGGACCGGGCCTCCGGCCAGTCGGCCGGGCGCAGGACGCGGACCCGCACAGCGCAACGCGGCGGCCGGTGTCGGCGGGCACCGGCCGCCGCGAGGATGGGCACCGCGGGCGGCGCGCCGGTGGCGCGGCTCTTGCGACGTCGGCCGACGGCCGCCCACATGGGCGCGCCCCCGCCACGTCGCCGCCGTGTCGCCGCGGACTCCGCCGCGTGCCGGGGGTGCCCTGTGCCCACGACGATCCTGGTCGCCGAGGATGATCCGAGCATCCTCGACGTGCTCGCCGCCGTGCTGGAGGACGCGGGCTACCGCGTGCTGCGCGCCCGCGACGGCGCGGAGGCGCTGGTGCGCCTCGACCTCGACCGCCCCGACCTGCTGCTCACCGACGAGCGCATGCCCCGCCTCAGCGGCAGCGACCTCGTCGCCTACCTCCGCGCCCACCCCGACATAGCCGTGCCGGTGATCCTGCTGACCGCCACCCCGCCCGCCGCGCCGCCGCCCGGCGTGGCCGTCCTGTCCAAGCCCTTCGACGTCGCGCGGCTGCTGGCCGCGGTCGCGCTCCGGCTCCCCGCGCCCTAGCCCGAGGGGGGCGTGCCGCTGGCCGCGGGCGCGCGAAAGACGCCGGGGCAGCTCAGCGCCCCCCCTCGTCGGCGGGCGGCGCGGGCTCCACCAGGCGGCGCAGCCCGCCCAGGGTGGAGGGCGCGCCGCGCGGCACCGCCCCCAAGTGGCCCCGGCGCTCGCCCGCCGCGCCCGCCGCACCAGCCGCCCGGCCGCGTCCGGGCCGGGGTAGCCCGGCCCCAGCGCCCCGTCGCTGTAGAGGTAGGCGTCGCCCCCGGCGTCGGTCACGATAAGCGCCGGCCGCCCCGCGCGTCCACGCCGCGGTAGCGCACCGTGTAGTGCCGCTTCGCGTCTGCGGGCGCGGCCCCGCCCGGCGCGGCCAGGGCGCGCGCCACCACGGCGAGGAGCGCCGAGGGGGGGCAGGGGCGGTGGAGCAGCCCCGCGGGCGGGCAGTCCACCGTGCGGTCGGCGACGATGGCGGCGGGCAGCGCGCTGAGCAGCACCACCGGCAGCCCGGCCGTCGCCGGGGCGGCGCGCAGGCGGCGGTGGAGGGCCAGCGCCACCTCGCCGGGGCGGGGCACGACGAGCAACACCAGCGCGGGGCGCGCCGCGGCGAGCGCCCGCCCGACGTCGGCCGGGGCGCAGACGGCCGGGCGGTGGCCGGCCCGGCGCAGCACGGCGGCCAGGCGCTCGCGGTCGGCCGCCTCCTCGGCGACGACGAGGATCGGCGCGCCGGGCGGCGCGGCGTGGGTCGCCGCGGCGTCGGGCGCGGGCGGCGGGGGGGCGGGCTGGGGGAACTCGCTAGACATGGGGCCTCCGGGGGGCGAGGCGGCGGGCGGCGGGGGCTGCCAGCCGCGGCTGGCGGGAGCCCGGCGACTCCCGGACGACGCCTCCCATCGTAGCACGAGGGGGTGAACGCCGCGGTGACGGGGCGGTCAACGCCGGTCAACCCGCGGTCGCCGGGCGGTCAACGCGGGTCAACGGCGGTCAACGGGGCGGGGCGCGCCGCGGCGCGCCCGCGGCCCCCTGTGGTACACTGGGAGTATCTTCCAGCGACCCATGCCGGGAGTCGGGTCCCACCGGGCGCAGCGTCGCGTCCCCTGAGCGCCCCGCTACACGGGCGGCGAGATGGGCGACAGACGGCGCACCGGCGAGGAG
>DASSSV010000163.1:0-5017 GCA_035708265.1 Thermomicrobiales bacterium
CATCGCGACGGGGGCGGGTCAGCATGGGCCGCGTCGTCGACCAGACGGGGCTGAACGAACGGCTGCGCCAGCACGCGCGCCACAGCGGCATGATGATCGGCGTCTCGATGGCGCTGGCGATTGTGCTGTCCGTCGCCGCCTTCGTCTGGATCTTCTTCCGCCTCGACCCCTACCTGACCGACTTCACCGGCGGTGAGGGCGGGCCGCAGGCCGCGCTGGCGTCGCCGGTCGTGGCCCTCGCCGCCTCCCCGGCCGCGCGCGGCGCGACGGCGACGCGCCCCGGCCCCGCCCCGGCCAGCCCGACCGCCGTGTCGGCGGCTTCGCCGGCGGCGTTCGGCCCGCCGCCCACGCCGACCGCGCTCGCCGCGGCGAGCCCGACCGCCGCGCCCCCGTTCGGGGCGACGCACATCGTCGCGGATTTCGGCGAGCAGGTCAACCTGCGCGCCGGCCCCTCCACCTCGGCCGGGCGCATCGCGCTCGTCGCCCCCGGCACGAAGCTCCACTACCTCGGCGAATCGCAGCAGGTCGGCGACGTCCTCTGGATGAAGTTCCAGACCGAGCGTGGCGACATCGGCTGGATCCGCGACCTCGACGTGCGCCCGGTGACGACGCCGTAGGGCGTGGGGCGCGGGCCATGGGCCGTGCGGGTGCATGGACCGGCCGGCGCTCCCGATAACGCCCTACGGCCTACGCCCCACGGCCCCCGCCCTCACTCGCCGCGCGCGGCGCGGACGGCGGCGGCGATGTTGTCGCGCGGGGTGTCGATCGGGATGACGCAGCCGGGCGCGATCATGACGCGGCGGCCGCCGGTTGCGGCCAGGGCGTCCTCCACCTCGGCGCGCGCGTCGGCGACCGCGCCGGTCACGACCGGGCCGTGCTCATCGATGCCGCCGACCGCGGCCTTGCCGGCGCGGTCGCGCCCCTCGGTGAGTGCCGGCGACGTGCGGCGGTCGTGCCAGTTGATCGCGTGGACGGGGTAGCGCGCCAGCGCATCGAAGTAGATGTCGAGGCCGTGGATGTGCAGGAGGGTGAAGCGGCTCCCCTCCTGCGCCGCCTCCAGCACCGCCAGGTCGTAGGGCGTGCCGAACTCGGCGTAGGCGTCGGCCGGCATCGTCGCCGCGTTGGCGCACTGGGTCGCGAAGAAGATGCCGTCGGCGCCGGCCGCGAGCGCCGCGCGCACCATCCCGCGCGCCGTCTCGGCGATCGCCTCGAGCGCACCCTTCAATAGTTCGGGCTCCTCGGTCGCGTGCTGCACGGCGCGGCCGTCCGAGAGTTTCTGCGCGATCGTCAGCGGGCTGAAGACCGTCTGGAGGACCGGCACGCGATGTTCCAGCCGCTCTTGCAGGAGCGCGATCGCGCGGTTCATCTCGGCGTGCAACCCCGCGCCGGCGTCGACCGGCCGGATGCGCGCCCAGTCGGCCGCCTCGGTCACCGGGAAGTAGGTCGTCTGGCGGGTGCCGGCGCGCGCGCCGCGGGACTCGCTGCGCGCGCCCCAGTCGATCGTCGGGTAGTCGCCGGGCGGCATGAACTTGATGAAATCGAACTCGAAAGCGAGCCAGAAGGCGTAGGTCGCGTCGGCCAGGCTCTCGGCGGTCTGGTCGCGCTCCGGGAAGTGGTGCCAGAGGCTGACGGGCACGCGGTCGACGGGCGCGCCGGCCAGCGCCGCCTCGACGCGCTCGTGGGGATTCATGGTCGCGGTGCCGGTCTCGGGCGCGGACATGCTCTCCTCCCTCTGGTGTGGCCGTGGACCGTGGGGCGTAGGCCGTGACTGCCGAGTACGGGAGCCGGCGACCGCCACGCATTCGTCGGGGCCGGCCCCTACGAAGGGGTCGGCCGGTCGTCTCGCTCGTCCGCGGGGTGCTGGTCGCGACCGCGCTTCTCGGGGAAGAGCGCCTGCAATTCGCGCACGAAGCGTTCGGGGTCGCGGTACTCGATCGCGTAGGCGGCGTCGGGGACGAGAGGCTGCGCGGGGAGCGTCAGACCGATCCAGCCCTCGTCGATGCCCCGGCAGATCAACTCGGTCACGCGACGCACGAAGCGCGAGTAGTACATCCCGCCGGGCTGGCAGATCTCGAAGTAGCGCTGGCCCATACCGTCGGCGGTCCAGATCGCCTGGATCAGCGCGAGGTGCTTCTGCTGAAGGTCGGAGCGGCGCTCCGGCCCCTGCGAGACCTTGCGCAGCGCGGCGGTCAGCCAGCTAATCCGCTCGACGGGGCCGCCGCAATGCGGGCAGCCGGCGTCGGGGTCGAGGTCGGCGGCGAGGAGAGTGCGCTCGCAGCGGGGGCACCAGAAGAATTGCTCGGCCATCGGCACCTCGGGAGGGAGTCAAGAGTTGAGCGTTCATTGTTGATAGTGGCGGCGACGCACCCGATAGCCGGCCGCGCCCCTGGCATCAACTATCACCGATCAACTGTCAACTCGCAACCCTCTCAGTGGCGCGACGTCGAGCGCTGGATCCACATGATCAGCAGGATGCCGAGGATCATCGTGACGAACACCACGGCGAGTTCGATCGTCTCGCCGACCTCTCCGAAGACCATGGTCGTTCTCCCTAGTGACGAGTGACGAGTTATCCGCGCGTCGTTCCACTCGTCACTCGTCACTCACGACTCGTCACTCGCTTACTTATGCGTGAGCAGCCACTTGGTCAGCTCGCCCATCTCCTGATCGGAGATCTGATCGGGGCCGAACGGCGGCATCACCGTGCCGGGCGCGACGGCCGGTGGGTTGCGGATCCAGGTCTTCAGGCCGTCCTGCGTGACCGGCAGGGTCGGATTGGTATCGGGGATCTTGCTCTTCGACGCGAGGTGCGACAGGTTCGGGCCGACCTGCCCGCCGTTCGGGTACTCCGGCGAGATCGTGTGGCAGCCGGTGCAGCCCTTACTCTGGAAGAGCGCCGCGCCCGGGTCGTTGGAGGGGGCCGCCGGCGACGCCTCGCCGCCCCCGCCGCCCGCGGTGTTCTGGTACTTGGCGGCCACGTCCGGCGGGATCGGCGTGCCGAGGCCGGGCGGCGTCGGCAGCGCGCTGACCGGCGTGCCGGCCCTGGCCAGGAGCTGCGGCACTTCGGTGAAGTCGCCGTAGGTGATGAAGTTGACCAGGTCGCCGATCATCTGGTCGTTCAGCGGGCCGTTGTTGGCCTCCGCCCATTGGGGCATCACCGGCAGCTTGCCCGTCACGTTCAGCTTGCCGTTGGAGATCGTGTCGGTCAGATACTGCTGCCGCTTGGCGTCGCCGTTGTGGTTCTGCGCCGTGTTGAGCGGGAAGCCGGCGCCGGCGATGCCCTTGCCCTCCGGGCCGTGGCAGACCACGCAGTTGGAGGCGAAGAGCTCGGCGCCGCGCTCGATCGAGTCCGTCTTCTGCTGCTGCGCGGCGGACGCGCGCCGCTGCGGCTCGAAGATGGTGTACATCAGGATGATCAGCGCGATGACCATGAAGAGTGTGACGAAGGCGGTAACCTGCCGTCCGATCGTGTCCACAGACCCTCCGCTATGCGTTGCCGGTCACGGCCGGTGGCGCCCCGATCGCCACGGCCGCCGGACGCCGGCGCCCCTCCCGCTCCCTCCGCGCGGCGCCGCTAGGCCGAGTAGGTGAACCCGGGCAGCTTGACCGACTGGCTCGGCTTCCAGTCCTGCCGCGAGGTGATCTTGCCGCTGTTGACGACCACTTTGCCGCCCTCGATCGTGATCTCCATGTAGTCGAGCGCGCGCGGCGCCGGCCCGGCGATGTGCTCGCCGTGGCGGTTGTAGACCGAGCCGTGGCACGGGCAGTGGAAGTCGTTCTCACTGGAGTTCCACGGCACCGTGCAGCCGAGGTGGACGCACTTCCAGTAGAGCGCCAGCGCGCCGTCGTGGTTGTTGATCAGCCAGAAGCGGCCCTCCTGGTTGACGATCGGATCCTTGTCCACCGGCGGGATGTTCGACGGGTCGACCGTGATCTTGCTCCCGAAGGCGCCGGTCTTCAGCGGCCAGTAGAAGGCGACGAAGGCGGCCGCCGACTCGGCGAGGACGAAGGTCCCCGCGCCCGCGACGGTCCAGCGCAGGAAGTCGCGCCGCGTCGTCCGCGGGGAGGAGTCGAACCGCCCGAAGAGGAGTCGCAGCAGCCAGCGGACGGCCGAGAAGGCCACCACCGCCCTGAGGAGTCGCGTCGCAACCATCATCCACCCTTGCCTGCCCGCACGCCTGCGTGTCGCGCGGCGCCGTTGCCGGTGGCGAGCCCGCGCGGGGCCCGCCGCGTCAGAGTCCGAACCCGGTCAGGATGTTCGCGCCCTCGGGGACGCGGGGGATCTGCCACGGCCACCACAGCTCCATGCCGTGCCCGCGGAAGGCCGTGCCGATGATCGTCAGGATCGCGTAGGAGACGACGAAGCCGGTGAAGAGGGCGATCATCACGCCGCGCATGTCGGCGTCATAGCGCCGCTTGACCAGCCAGACGAGGATGGCGGGCAGGCCGATCATGATCGCGATCGCGACGAAGTCGCTGTAGAACCAGTAGGGCAACCCCATCCCGTTGAGGGTCTTGAGGATGCCGAAGCCGGGCCAGAAGCCGAGCACGAGCCGCGGATTGCCGTGGGCGTCGAACCGCTCCGGTTCGTCGAGGAGGATCAGGGCGAGCATCAGCACGGTAGTGTAGATCGTCGAGAAGATCGCGATCTTCTTGCTATTCGGCGCGTACCACCAGACGCCCTGCCCCAGTGGACTGCGGTCGATGTAGGGGATGCAGGCGATCAGCACCAGCGCCAGGCCCGGCACCATCACGCCGGCCAGCATCGGGTCCATGTGCAGGAGTAATTCCTGCAGGTTCAGGAAGTACCACGGCGCCTTCGACGGGTTCGGCGTCTTGGTCGGGTTGGCGACCGTCAGCAGCGGCGCGTTGATCAACACCGAGAGGATCAGCAGGAGCAGGGTGAAGACGAGCGCGGCGATCGCCTCGATCACCACCAGGTCCGGCCAGACCATCACCTCGTCGCCCTCGACGTACTTCGGGCGCGCGAAGGTCTGCCCGCGCACCAGCGCGAGCA
>DASSSV010000164.1:0-2757 GCA_035708265.1 Thermomicrobiales bacterium
TGAGCGACGGCACCCCGGACGTATTTCCATGGCTCGAACGGCCGCTCTTCTCATAGAGGCCTAAGGGTCTTCCGGCTGCCGTCGATCGAAGGGTGGGGGGACCGCTCCCCCCGCTGCATTGACGGACGTATGAGAAAACCCTGGCTTCAAGCGCTCCTTGCGGGCGTCATATCCACCATCGCGCTGTCGCCGGCGCAGACTGCGTCAGCCGCCGCA
This sequence comes from Thermomicrobiales bacterium, assembly GCA_035708265.1. Lineage (GTDB taxonomy): Bacteria > Chloroflexota > Chloroflexia > Thermomicrobiales > CADCWN01 > DASSSV01. Next base: position 217 of record DASSSV010000164.1, read on the forward strand.
CCTGACGCCAAGCGCGTCTGCGCCTACACCGACCACTCGATCGCGACGCTTCAGCAGTTCGGCTCGCTGGTGGGACGCGACGTGGACTGCGCGATGGTCTTCAGCGACTCGAGCACGACCTGGTCGGAGTGGGAGAACCCCTGGTTCCTGCACGCATCCAATCCGGACAACAACTGGAGGGCGTGGGCCACGGCCCCGGGCACCAACAGGCAGCTCGTGATCTCACAGAACCTGTTCCCGAAATCCGAGATCGGCACCGATTGGCGCACCGCGGGCGCCGCCGGCGACTATGAACCCCATGCTCAGGCGCTGGCCCGCAACCTGGTGGCCGCCGGTCTCGGGGACGCAGTGATCAGGCTCTCGGCGGAGGCGAACGGGGACTGGAACAGCGACTCGATCGGAGACACGCAGGCCGAATACGACCTCTGGCGGCAGTTCTGGCGCAACACGGTGATCGCGATGAGGTCCGTGCCCGGCGCGAACTTCAGCTTCGACTGGTGCATCAACGCTCACGTCCGGCCGATTCCGCTCGCCGACTTCTATCCCGGTGACGACGTGGTCGACATCGTGGGAATCGACGCCTACGACTCCGGCGTTCCGGTCGGATGGCCGCGCTGGGCGACGATCTTCGGCTGGACGGACGGGATCAAGGACGCACTCGACTTCGCGCGGGCCCACGGTAAGCCGCTCAGCATCCCGGAATGGGGTGTGGCTCCTGCCGATACGTCGCTCTCGGGGGGAGACGACCCCGAGTACGTCGACGGGATCGCCGGCGTGGTTCGTGACAACCCTGTCGCGTACCAGGCGTACTTCTACAAGTACGGGTACGCGACCCAGCTCGCGGAGGGGACCGCGAGCCTCGACGCGTACCGGCGCCACTTCGGCGAGGGTGGCGACAGCGTGGGCGGGGCGATCGCGCCGAGCCCGGATCCAGCGCCTGCCCCGGATCCGGCGCCGACCCCGGATCCCGCGCCGCTCCCTGACCCTGCGCCCGCTCCGCCGAGCGGGGCCGGCGGCGTGACCGCCCCTCCGCTGCCGATCCCGACCGCGCCACCGGCGCCCGCCACCGCGGGCGCGCCGTCGACGGGCTCACAGGCGGCCGCGCCACCGAAGCGCCCCGTGAAGAAGAAGCCGGTTCGCAAGCACCGGCCCCGGAAGACAAAGCGTCATCGCAGCCAGAGGCGCGGGCACCGGGTGACCCGGCGCCACGCGGCCAAGCGACACCCAGCGAAATCGCACGCCCGCCGGCGCCCCGCCGCGCCGCGGTCAAGACACGGCCGCTAGCCTCGGGGCCATGCTTGAACCCCTACGCGCCGCGGCGGGGTGAAGCGCAAGTGCGTGGTGCACGCCGTGTACTCGCTCGACGGCGCCGGCGCCGTGGAGGCCAGGGCGCGCGCCGAGATCGACGCGGCGCTGACGTCCGGCCACGAGGTCGTTGCTGTCACGGATCGCCTGCGTGGCCGTCCCCCCGCGGGAGCGCGCGTCTGGGCGAGCGTGGGCCACGGTCTCTGGCGCGGGCTGCCCGCACCGGGCGCCGAGCTCGCCGCGATGTGCGTCATCTGGCGCGGGCTCGAACGCGCGCTCGCTGACGCCGCCCCCGACGTGATCGTGTTCCACAACTCCACGCTGGCGTGGCCCGCCCTGCGCGCCGCGCGAGCTCACGGCGCGCGCTCGGTGTTCGTCGTGCACGCCCTGATCAGCGACCGGCTCGCGTCCGGCGGCAGCCCCTACGGAGCCGCCACCACGGCGCTCTACCGCGCGGCCAATCGCGCGGCGCTGCGGGGCAGCGACACGGTGGTCTGCGTCTCCGGGCACATGGCCCGCACGGCACGCGCTGACGGGGTCCCGCCGGAGCGGTTGAAGGTCGCGCCCAACCCCGTGGACACCGACTTCTTCAGACCGGTCGGCGACCAGCGGGACATCGATGTGCTGTTCGTCGGCCGTCTCTCCCAGGAGAAGGGCGTCGACGTCCTGCTGCGTGCCCTGGCCGACCTGCCGCGCGGCCACCGCGCGGTGGTCGCCGGCGACGGCCCGCTGAGAGGCCAGCTCGAGTCCCAGGCGAAAGCGTCTGGCGCGAACGTCCAGTTCAAGGGCTGGGTCGACCGCGACGGGCTCCGCGCGCTCTACGCGCGGTCAGCCGTGCAGGTGGTGCCCTCGCGCTCGGAGCCCCAGGGCGTGGTGGTGCTCGAGGCGCTCGCGTCGGGCACCCCGGTGATCGGCTCGGACGTCGGCGGCATCGCCGAGATGGTCTCCGACGGGGAGAACGGCTGGCTTGTCGATCCCGGGCGGCCCGATCTGCTTGGGGCCAGCATCAGCGCCGCTCTAGCGGACCGCGAGCGGCTCGAGCAGATGCGCGGCGCTGCTCGCGACTCCGTCGCGCGCTTTGCCCGGGGCAGCTTCCCGGAGGTGCTCGCCGATGCCTACCTTGCTGGGTAGAAAGCGGGATATGAGCATTCCGGCTGCATCGGGTCACTCCACCCGCGCCGTACGCGCGATCGTGTTCCCGCGCGACGCGAATCCGTACCAGGAGCTGCTCTACTC
>DASSSV010000165.1:0-10964 GCA_035708265.1 Thermomicrobiales bacterium
TCCAGGATAAGCGGCAGCCGATTGGACATGGTGTCCTCCTTTGTCCGGGATCCCCGCCTGGGATCCCTCACTGCTGTCAACCAGTGGTGTCAACCGGTCGGAAGAGGTCATCCTCAGGCGATGACGTCGTCGACCGCGACGTCCGCGGCGATGTCCGACAGGAGACCGGCGAGGTTGAAGGACTGGGTGTTCTGGCAGCTCCGGGTGTTGCTGCTCAGTTGGGCCTTGGGGTCGAACTCGCTCCGGGGCCCTTCGTCGCCGACGAGCAGCACGGGCTTGGTCAGTTCCAGGATAAGCGGCAGCCGATTGGACATGGTGTCCTCCTTTGCCCGGGATCCCCGCCTGGGGATCCCTCCCTGCTCCCACACCCGGCGCACGGTCGCACCAGGATGCGAGTCCACGACGCTCGTATCTCACAGAATACCGACCCTACGGTGCGGCGCGAGCCGCCGAGGGTTGGCGCGGGCCCGTCGCCCCGCCCATGCTCTAGTCCCGCCCTTGTCCCGCCACCTCCTTCCCGGGAGCCCCGCGGTGCCCGCACCCCGGGCGCGACTCCCGCTACTCCCGATACCACTCGGTCAACCGGCCCTGCCGGTAGAGCCAGCGCAGGAAGACGAGATGCCGGCACTCGCGCGTGCTGAACTCGGCCAGCAGGTCCGGCGGCCACGCCGCGGCCCGCTCGTCGGAGATCTGCCCGGCCCGGGGTGTGCTGAGCGGGGCGCCACGCCGTTCCTTCTCGTTCATGGCCCCGCTCCTTGCATCCCGTGGGTGCGCGCTCGGTCCGTGTATCCATCGTCCTTGCGGCCCCCGGCCGCCCGTCGTTGATACCAGCCTAGCGGAACCGGCGCGCATAAGTAATCGGCAACCGGAGGGTTCTTCGCGTGCCGACCAGTGGAAAAATCCGGTGGCCGAACGGGACAAGGGCGCGGGCCCGGGGCACCCGAACGGGCACACCGGGAGTCGCCGACCAGGGCGGCGCGGCGCCCCGTCAGGGCAAGCCGCGGCGGCCGAACGGGCGTCTCGGAGGTCCCCGCTCGGGGGAGGTCTGCCTCCCCGAGCGGGGAGAGAAGCCCGAAGCCGGCTGGGCAGACAGGAAGGCCTTGAGGCGGTGGGATGCGTCCGGAAAAGGGATGGCCGCTGCGGATGATCGCGGCGGGGTAGGTCGCGCCCGGGCGGCGGTCTGGCGAGCGCACGGCCGGGGATCCGCACCGGACTACGCGGCCGAACAGGGGCGCTAGCTGCGCGCGGAGGCAGGGGTGGGCAGCGCCTGCCGCGTCAACGCGACGAGCGGCGCACCCACCTCCGGCGGCGCCCGCGGTTACCGCACCCGCCGCTCACGCGGGTTCCCCCGCGGTCTGCTCAGGGCTCGAGCTGCAGCTCGTGCCGGGCGATGAACGCCGCGGCTTCGGCCCGCCGGGTCAGGTTCAGCTTGTGGAGGATGTTGCTGATGTAGGTCTTGACGGTGTGCTCGCTGAGGAAGAGTTCCTCGGCGATCGCGCGATTGGTCTTGCCCTCGGCGATCAGGGGGAGGATGCGCCGCTCCGTCTCGGACAGCTCGGCGAGCGGATCCGGCGGGGCCTGTGCCCCCTGTCGCTGCATCCAGGCCAGCACCGCCTGGGTGCTCGCCGGATCGAGCAGCGAGCGGCCGCGGGCGACGACCACCACCGCATCGATCAACTGCTCCGGGTCGGCGTCCTTCAGCAGGTAGCCGGCGGCGCCCGCCATCACCGACTCGATGACGGCCTCCTCGTCGGGGTGCGACGTGAGCATGATGACCCGGGTGTCCGGTCGCGCGGCGCGGATCTCGCGGCAGGCCTCGACGCCGCTGCCATCGGGCAACCGGACATCCATCAGCACGACGTCGGGCTTGTAGCGGCACGCCGCGGCGATGGCGCCCTTGGCCGTGTCGGCCTCGCCGACCACGGTGACCTGCGGCACCGTCCCGAAGAGGGTCGCCAGGCCGATCCGGACCACCTGGTGGTCGTCGACCAGGAGCAGCTTCGTACGGGATCCCCCCATCTCGTCCCCTCTGTGCTAAGCCACGACACTGTCCACCGGCACCTCGAGGCGGACCTCGGTGCCGTCGCCCGGTGTACTCAGGACCGTCAGGCGGCCCCCGAGCGTCTGCGCCCGCCCGATCATGTTGCGCAGACCCTGCCCGCTTGTCGGGCGCGCTCCCTGTCCGACTGCGACCGTGGGGACGAACCCGCGGCCATTGTCGCGAATCGTCAGCACGCACTGCCGGTCGAGTCGCACCAGCCGGATCGTCACCTCGCGCGCGTCGGCATGCCGGATCACATTGGATGTCGCCTCGTGGGCGATGCGGAGGATGTTATCGAGTCTCCCGGGGTCCAGAATCCAATCGTCGTCGGCCTGCAGATCGACTCGAATCGAGGCAAGCACGCGCAATTCTCGGGCCAAGGCTTCCAGCCCGGCCCGCAGGCTGCCGGGCTGCCCGCCCTGATACCGCAGGCGGAGCACATGGCTGCGGATGTCCTGGATGGCGCGGTGGATCTGCGCTCGGGCCTGCGACAGGACGCGGCGCGTCTCCGCGTCGCGCTCCCCGGCCACGCGCTCGTGTGCGCCCAGGCTCAGCACCGCCGCGTAGAGCGACTGGAGCGCGCCGTCGTGCAAATCCATCGCGATCCGCTCCCGTTCCTCCAGCAGCGCGAGGGCCTTCGCGCCGGTGACGTCCCGCAGCAAGAGGCCCCGGCTGACCTCCGTCCCGTCGACGACCGGGAACGCGCTCACCAGCAGGGCCCGCCGCTCGGGCCTGACGACGAAGACCTCGACGGGTGACGCCTCGTCGGACCGCTCGAGGAGCCCCGCCAGGCGGGCGCGCGCCGCCCCCGGGTCGGCCATGGCCCCCGCCATCTCGCCGACGACCGCTTCTACCGGCTGCCCGATGACCCGGGCGGGATCGAACCCGACGTAGCGGGCCGCGCGGGCGTTGCAGTAGCGGACGCAGTCGGCCGTGTCCAGCACCATCAACCCGTCGCTCATGCCCGCCATCACCGCCGCCAGGGTGGCCCGCTCGCGCTCGACCGCCGCGCTCAGGCGGGCGCGCTCCTCCTCCGCCCGCTCGCGCTCGGCGATCTGCCGTTCCAGGTCGCGGATGGCCTCCTGGAGCTGCGCGGTGCGTTCACCGACCCGATCCTCGAGCAGCCGGTTCAGGGCGCGCACCTGGGCCTCGGCCCGCTTGCGTTCCGTGATGTCCCGCGCCGACACCAGGATGCGTTCGCCGGCGTCGGCCCGGGCGGGAATCGCGGTGAGGATCGCTTCGACGGCGACCCAGCCGCCCGTCCGCGAGCCCAGATGGAGCTCGACCGTCTGGCTCGCGCCGGTGGCGCTGAGCTGCTGGATCGCCGCGCGGGCGCGGGGCACGTCGGCGGGAAGCACGATCGAGAAGAGGCTGCGCCGGGCCAACTCGGCGGGAGGAAGGCCGAGCACCTGCAGGTGGGAGGGCGAGGCGTAGAGATACACGCCCTGCAGATCGAGCAGCCCGATGAGGTCGCGGGAGTTCTCGGCGAGCAGCCGGTAGCGATCCTCACTCTCCCGCAGGGCCTGCTCCGCCTGCCGCCGAGCCCGACGCCCCTGCGCCTCGCGCAGTTCGCGCTCGACGGCCGGGAGCAGGCGCGCGAAGTTCCCCTTGGTGATGTAGTCGTGCGCGCCGGCTTTCATCGCCTCGACGGCGATCTCTTCGCCGACGACGCCCGACACCAGGATGAAGGGCAGATCCAGCTCGCGTTCCCGCACCAGCCGCAGCGCGGCGAGCCCGCTGAAGCGCGGCAGGGCGTAGTCCGCGAGCACGATCTCCCAGGCCTGCCGATCGAGCGCCGCGGTCAGGGCCGCGGCCGAGTCCACCCGCAGGTGCCTGATCGGCTGGTACCCGCGACGCAGTTCGCGCAGCAGGAGCAGGGCGTCGTCTTCGGAATCCTCGACGATGAGGACGCTCAGCGGCGTTCCCATCTCAGAGTGCCTTTACACGGGCGGTGGCTCGTTCAGGACCAGCCAGTACTGCCCCAACTGGCGCACGGCTTCGACGAATTGGGTGAAGTCGATCGGTTTGCAGACGTAGCTGCTGGCGCCCAGGCTGTAGCTACTGAGCAGATCCTGCCGTTCCGCGGAGGACGTGAGGATGACGATGGGAAGGAGTTTCGTGCGCTGGTCGACACGCAGGCGCCGCAATACTTCGAGGCCATGGATCTTGGGCAGGTTCAGGTCGAGCAACACGAGTGCCGGCTTCGCGCTCAGATCGCGCCCCGCGTAGGCGCCGGTGCCAAACAGGTAGTCGAGGGCTTCGGCGCCGGTGCGCGCCACGGCCACGTCGCTCACGATGTTATTCTTGCGGAGCGCGCGCAGCATGAGCGCCTCGTCGCCCGGATCGTCCTCGACCAGCAGGATGCTCTTCCTCTTCACCACGGCCGGCCCCAATCTTCTTCCCGTAGCGCGGCACGCGCACGGGCCCACCCCGCGATCAACGGCTGAGGAGGCGACGTGAGCCCCCGCTTCCGCGCCGGGCCCAACGTCAACCGCGCCGACGGTGCCCGATACCTCCTTGACTTCGAGTGTCGAGAAGGGGCTGCCGGCACGACTGCCCGCAACCGGAAGCCCTCCGGGAGACGAGGGTACGTCGCCTCGATGTCGCCGACATCCTCTACCTTGTAGAGAATCCCGCCCGGGACAACGCCCGTGCCGGGGCCCGGGGAGGCGTAGCGGGCGACGACAACGCATGGATGCCAGGCAGCCCGAGAGGACGCGGTCGCCCCGGGATCGCGCTGCGGGGGCGGCCCGCGCGATCCGGGCGTCGAGCGGCGCGCCGGCGATCGGCCGGGCCCGGGGGGCGGCGCCGACCCGGCGCCGCCGCACCGGACAGGGGCGGCGACCACACCGGCGCGCGTGGGCGAGAGTGGCATGGCCTCCCTCCCCGCTCCGTCAGCGGCAGAGGCTCCCCCGGCCGCCGCCCCTGTCCGCCACTGCGGCGAGTCACCGCGCCGTGCGGGGGCCGACGTCCGACGGCGGAGGGCGACGGCTGGGCACCGCGCTCGGGAGCCGACATCGCCGCTTTCTGCCACTATAGCAGGCAGACGCCGCCCGTCAAGCCGCGGCGACCGGCATCGGGCGAGCGCCGGGCCAGGCGCTAGAGGGTGAAGTAGAACGCCGCCCCCCGCCCCTCGGCGGCTTCGGCCCAGATCTGACCATTGTGCCGGCGGATGATCCGCTGGGCAGTCGCCAGCCCGATCCCGGTCCCCGGGAACTCGGCCGGGTCGTGCAGGCGCTGGAAGGGCTGGAACACCCTGTCGGCGTCAGCCATGTCGAAGCCGATGCCGTTGTCGCGCACGAAGTAGCACCACTTGCCGTCACGGCGTTCGGCGCCTACCTCGATGCGCGCGTCGGCGCGCCGCGCGCTGAACTTCCAGGCGTTGTCGAGCAGGTTCGCCAGGGCTACGCGCAGGAGCTGCCGGTCCCCGCTCACGACCAACCCGGGCTGGATCACGAGCGCGACTTGACGCCCCGGTTCGCCTGCTTGAAGCTCCGCGGCGACGTCCCTGACCAGGTCGCTCAGATCGACCGGTTGGCGGTGCAGCTCGCTCCGGGTCACGCGGGACAACGCGAGCAAAGCGTCGATGAGCCGGCCCATACGCTGGACGGCCGCCTGGATCCGCCGGAGCGCGTCCCGGCCCTCCGCATCCAGCTTGTCGGGATAGTCTTCCAGCAGGATCTGGCTGAAGCCGCTGATACTCCGCAGCGGGGCGCGCAGATCGTGCGACACGGAGTAGCTGAACGCTTCGAGTTCTCTGTTGGCCGCCTCGAGTTGCGCGGTGCGCTCGTCGACCCGCCGCTCGAGTTCGGTGTTCAACTCGCGGATTTCCTCTTCGATGCGCTTGCGCCGGGTGAGGTCGTGGGCCAGGCAGACGATGGCCGCGGGCTGGCCTGTCGCATCTCGCAGCAGGGAGGCGGCCATGCCGAAGGTGCGTAGCCCGCCCCGGGCCGCCGGGAGGTCGACTTCATAGTTGGCGCTGCGCTCGCCGCCGAGGAGGGCTTCGGCATGCTGCGGCGGCAGGAACCGGTCGTCGACGGCGGCGATCGGCACGCCGACGAGTTCCGCCTCCGGCTTCCCGAACAGTTGGCCCGCTGCCGGATTCACGACCCGGATCACGCCGTCGCGGTCGAGGACGACCAGTGCATCGGCCATGATGGCGAGGATGTGGTTCACGGCGAACGCGGGGGTGATGTCGACCAGGTGGTAGCGCCGGATGGCGCGCGTGCTGAGGACGATGAAGACACCCACCGGGATGTATCCGAAGGGGTAGAGCGGTACGCCATAGGCGGCGAGAAAGTCCACCGAGCCGACGTACCCGACCCCGAGGGCGACCAGGAACGCTCTGAGCCGGCCTTGCTGCGACGAGCCGGGGGGGGATTGCCGGTAGCCGGCCCAGTAGAGGTACAGGCTGAACGCCGTCGAGGCGGCGAAGAAGACTAGAAACGGGACGCTGAGCGGGCCGTACTGCGGATAGAAGCCCCAGGAGTAGCGGCGCACCCCGGTCGTGAACTGGTCGGTCAGCATGACGCCGAGGTACGCGAGGACAGAGCAGGCGATACTGACCCAGGCCCAGGCGCGGAATCGGCGAAACCGCTGCACGACCGCCAGCGTGAAGATCAAGATCGCGCTGGGGATCAGGACCACCCCGACTTGGACAATCCGCGCCCATTGCCACGCGGTGGCTTCGCGGGGCGTGGAGTACATCGCCGCGACGCCGAGCAGCCAGAGTGCGGCGGTGGAAGTTAGGAAGAGGAAGGCCAGACTGACCCGCGAACCGCGCTCCTGGATCGCCACCACGACGCCCAGGCTGGCCATCACGATTCCCGTCGCGAGAACCGGGAGAGCAGTCCAGTTGAAGGCGTAATCGGTGGTGTCGAGCACCTGGCTAAGCATAGCTGCGGCCACGCTGTAATAGTCGCGAGTCGGAACCTACGGCCCGGCGTCGCCCGTTCCGTATACCGGCCGAGGACACGCGGTGAACCGCACTGAGCGCACGGCAGGGCTTGTCCCGTCCGACTTTCAGGAGGCGCTTTCGCGAGCCAGGGCCTACGCGATGTTGCCGCGGTGGCAGATGTGGGGCGCCGCGTCGTGTACGCCCGCTCGGCCGGACTCGCGAGGCTGAAACGCTATATCGATGCTCATTGCAATGACTCTTGTCGGCCCAATCGGTCGCGGGGGAGGGGGTAATCACGCTTTGTATACTCCGTTTTACCCCCCGCACCGCCGAAGCGCGTGAGCAGAACCCCCTACCTATCGTAAGGTGATTTTTCTCAGCCCCCTAGGGCCAAGGGCAGTCGTCCACCTCGAACGTCGGTGTCGCGCGGTCGAGCCCGCCGTGGTTGAAGTACCGGGGAGATAGCGCGCCGGGCTGTCCGGATTGATCGCCTGGACATCGGTCAAACCGTGGCCCGACGGGATGGTGCCGACGAGTTGCGTCCGATCGTCGCTCACGCGGGCATCTTTGCGGGCGACGTGACCGAGAAGCACCCGTGCGTTCGGCCCGAGCGCCATCCGCTCGACGGTGAGCGGGGCGCCGGAAGACCGGGGGCGGGGCTGGATATCGCCGACAACGAGCGAGGCCGTGCGGGCGTCCGGCCTGGCCACGATGAGGCTACCGACCTGTTTGCGGGTGAGGAACATGTGGAGCGCGATCCAGCCGCAATCACACGGGAAGATCCGGTGCCGAGCGGTGAGGGGCGAGATCGCGCACCTGGAGGGTAAGGGTGGTATTCCGATCCGGCACCAGCGTGCCGCGCTTGTTCCCGACAATGGGACATGGTCAGCGGGATGCGCTCCGATCCGGGGCGGCAAGGCCATGACGGCGCCCTCCTCGCATCAGGGAACCGCTCGGGCAGCGGGATGCCTCCAGATGAATGAACGCGAGCCTGCCGCGATTTTGGGCGACTTTCCTCTTGAGGTTAGCCCGTTTCCACGGGCGGCTTACCGCTGGGCGGCGGAACGAGACAACAACAACCTCTCCTCGCAGGCGGCGCGGCCCCTCGCGCTCCTCGCTCGTCAGCGCGCCCGGTTGGCCGCGCCGGCTGGCTCGCCCGGTCGCGCCGCTGGCCGTAGACGTCGCCGAGGCTCGTGGGCGTGGACGCGCTGTAGGCCCGCGTCGCGCCGTCGTCCGCCGCGGCCCACGCACCGATCGCGTGGGCGCCGGCGGTGACCATCTCGGGCGCGCCGCCGGCCGCGGGGACGCGGGTCAGCGCGCCCGAGACGACGTCGACGGTCCAGGTGCCGCAGCACTCGTCGCGCTCGTCGGCGCTGTCGTCGTTGGCGACGAACGCGATCTGCGTGCTATCGGGCGACCAGGCCGGAGGGCGATGTCCCACTCCTCGCCAGCAGGCAACTGCCGCTCCCGGCCGCGCTCCAGGTCGAGCACACCGAGCCGCGCCCGCCCCGCCGCGCGACGAACGCGAGCCGCGCGCCGTCCGGCGACCGGGCGGTCGTAAGGTCGCGCGGCTCACCCCCGCGGCCGGGACGACCCAGGGGCTATACTGGTTAGCGTTCGCCTCCGGGTCCGGCCGCGACCCTGTGAAGGCGACGCGCGCGCCGTCCGGCGCGCGCGCGACCTCCTGCACGAAGCGCAATCGTACAGATCCTCCGCTTGCAGCCCCCGCCCGCCTTCGTCTGCCGTGCCGGACATGGCACCCTCCCTCCTCGCCGGGGCTCGTCGTCACTCGGCCACGTCGCGCGGCGGCGCGGCGCCGGATCCCGCGCGCGACACCGGTCGCGCAGCCCTGCCGCGCTCGGGCGCCGCGACCACGCCGCTCAGGTGGGTCAGCGGGCGCGTGCCGTCGTCCGGCAGGCCGTGCGGCAGGCCCTTGAGGTAGAAGTCGAAGAAGGCGCGCATGTCCAGGAGTTGCCGGCGCACGTTGGCCGGGGAGGCGACGTAGTAGGTCTCGCCCGGGTAGACCTGGTACCAGAACGGCTTGTAGTGGGCCTCGAGCGCCAGGGCGAAGTCGAGCGAGGCGGAGGAACCGGGGTAGCGCCCGGCGCCGTGCAGGACGAAGCAGGGCGTCGTGGCGTCGGCCACCCGAGAGATCGCCGAGCAGCGACGGTAGACCTCCTCCGCCTCCGGCAGTGTGCCGAGTTCGTACTCGAGCAGCTTGATGTGCCGGAGTTCCTGCTCGCCCGCCATGTGCAGGAAGTCGCCGTAGCCCGAGCAGGGGATCGCCGCCTGGAAGACCCCCGGCGCGAACGCCACGGCCATCATGCTCATGATCCCGCCGTAGCTGGTGCCGGTGACGCCCAGGTGCGCCGCGTCGACGTCGGGCAGCGTCTTCAGGTAGTCGGCGCCCGCGACCACGTCGCGCAGGTCGCCGCCGCCCCAGTCGCGGTTGTTGAGATCCTCGAAGCGCCGCCCGTAGCCCGAGCTGCCGCGCACGTTCGGCAGGAGCACCACGTAGCCCTGCTGGACGAAGTACTGCACCTGCGGCTGGAAGGTGTCCATGAACTGGCTGGTCGGCCCGCCGTGGACCCAGACGATCCCCGGGTAGCGCCGGCCGGGTGCGGCCGGTGGCCGATAGAGGTAGGCGGCGATCGGCTCGCCATCGAAGCTCTGGTAGGCGACCTTCTCGGGCGTCGCGAGGCGCGCGGCCACCCCGCCGCCCAGCATCGAATAGGTCAGTTGCTTGCGCGCGCCGCTCGCGAGGTCGACGACCCAGACGTCGTCGGGCGCGGCCGGCGTGCCGAGGAGGTAGCTGAGTTGCCGCCCGTCCGGCGACCACGCCGGCCCCGCGCAGACGCCCAGGTCCGGGGCGACCACGCGGCGCGGCGCCCTCCCGTCCGCCGCGACGACGCGGAGCTCGACGGTGCCGTTGTGGTTCTCGCAGTAGGCGATCTGGCGGCCGTCGGGCGACCAGGCGGCGTCGCCCTGGTCCGCGGCGGCCGGCGCGATCGGCCGCGGCTCGCCGCCCGCCACCGGCGCGGCCCAGACGTTGATCCAGCCGCTGCGGTGCGAGCGGAAGAGGAAATAAAGCCCGTCCGGCGACGGCAGCGGGGCGCCGAACGTGCGCCCATAGTGGTAGTCGAAGAAGTCAGTGTCGACGAGGACGGCCTCCGGGTCGCGCCCGTCCGCGGTCATGCGGACGACCTCGTGGTCGGTCCAGGCGTCGTTCAGGCGCACGTAGAGGATCTGCTTGCCGTCCGGTGCCACCGCGGGATAGACCTCGTGGCGCCGGTCGTCGGTGAGGCGGGTCGTCTCGCCGCCGGGCACGGCGACGCGGTAGAGGTCGAAGACGCCGCGGGCGTTGCTGGCCACGGCGAGCCAGGCGCCGTCGGGCGCCCACGAGAGCGCCTCGATGCGCGCGCCCAGCCGCGTCAACTGGAACTCCGCCGCGCCGTCGGCGGACCAGAGCCAGACCTCGTCGGCCCCGGTCTTGGACGAGACGTAGGCGAGGTGGGCGCCGGTGGGCGACCAGCGCGGCAGGGTGGTCGCCAGGTGCCCGACGTCGCCGAGCCCGACGGTGAGCCGGGTCAGCGCGCCGTCGGCCGGGCGCGCTGCCCACAGTTCCGGCGCGCCGCCGAGTGGGGAGACGAAGGCGACGGCCCGCCCGTCGGGCGACCACTGGGGCGCCTCGGCGCCGCCCAGCGCGCGGATCGCGAGCAGTTGGTCGATCGTCAGGTGCGGGCCCGTCCCCGTGGTCTGCATGGCTCACCCTCCCTCGCTCGTGTCACCCCGCCCGATCGACGGTTCGACCGCTCCCCGGACCGTCGTCGCGGCGCGCCCGAGCGCGATCACCCCGGCCGCGGAGCACACGAGCCCCGCCGCCCGCGCGGCGAAGAGCGCGCCGATCGTCGCCTCCGACAGCCCCACCGCCCGCCCGTACAGCGGGAAGAAGGTCGTGACCGCGCCGGCGAAGGTGAGGCCCACCAGCAGGTTGCCGAAGCTGACCAGCAGGAGGTCGGGCCGCGC
>DASSSV010000166.1:0-33612 GCA_035708265.1 Thermomicrobiales bacterium
GCCGCTCGTCGCGCCGCCCGCGCGGGCACGCCGCGCCGTCGCCGACGAGCGCCAGGCGTCCTGAAGAAGGACTGAGGACTCAGGACTGAGGACTCAGTGGGGTATGCCGGGCTCATCGCCTAACAGTGTGGCGATCACCCAGGGTTGAGGATACTGAGTCCTGAGTCCTGAGCCCTGAGTCCTCCGCGAAACACCTGGGCCGGTGGTGTCGTACATTCACCGGCATGGGCTGACGCGACCCGGTCGCGGCGGCTGGCCGGAGAGAGGAAACGCGGTCCGGGCGCGCCGATCGGCGCGCCCGGACCACGCGCGAGGCGCCCGGCGACACGCGGGTGCGCGACATCACGGGGGACGTCATTCGTGGGGGGCATCATGGCGGATAGTCTCCGGGTGGTCAATCTCGTCGCCGCGGGCCTCGCGGCCGGGATCCTGGTCGTGGTCCTCGTGGCCGTCATCCCGCTGGTGCGCGGGTTGCCGCCGGCCGTCGGGCTGCTGATCCACCAGCGGTTCGACCCGCTCGTGGACCGGGTCAACCCGCCCGCCGTCGCGCTCTCGGCGCTGAGCGCGCTGCTGATCCTGCTGCTCGACCGCACGCTGACGACGCCGGCCGCGGCGCTCACCGCGCTGGGGCTGCTCGGTTCGCTGGGTGTCGCCGTCACGTCGCTCGGCTTCAACACGCGCATCAACCGGCTGGTCCGCTCCTGGTCGGCGGACGCGGTGCCCGACGCCTGGGCCGCCGTCCGGGCGCGCTGGAACCGCGGGCACGCGGTCCGCACCGCGGCGGGGCTGCTGGCGCTCTGCTGCCAGGCCGTCGCCGTCGTCCTCAGCTGACCCGACGACCCGCGCGGGGCGAAATCCTCGTGCGCCCGGCGCGTATAGCAGGGTGGAGGACGCGCACGGCGGGATGTCGGGGCGGTGCCGGGTGGCGCGGGCCCGGCCTCCCCGGGCCCGCGGCCGGTGGTAGACTGCGCGGACAGCCTGGCGATGCGCGCGCGCCCGATCGTCGTCGGGACAGGGAGGTTGGGGCATGTCCAACAAGCACTTGCGAGACATCCTGCGCATCGTCCACCTGGTCGCGGCCGTGCTGATCGGTGTGCTGGTCTACTCGCCCCTGGCGCACACCTTCGGCTTCGTCCTCTTCCTGCGCATCATCGTCTTCCCGGTCATCGCCATCGCCGGGGTGTGGATGTGGCAGATGCCGCGCGTGCGCAAGCTCTTCCGCGGCAACCGCGCCAACGTGGGGTCGGCGACCCGGTAGCGGAGTCGGGAGTCGGCAGTCGGGAGTCGGGAGTACCGGCGTACGAGCACTGACCGGTTGCTCCGCGGGAGCCCCCTCTGCCGACTGCCGACTGCCGACTCCCGACTCGCCCCGTGAGGAGGCGCGATGGCGACCGTGATGCAGGTGCTCCACTTCCTCTCCATCTTCGGCTCGGCGATCGCGGCCGGCACGCTGGTGATGATCTCCTTCGCGCTGCTGCCGATCGTGCGGGAGTTGCCGGCCGGCGCCAACCTGCAGGTCTTGCAGCGCGTCGATCCGCGGGTGGACCGCTTCAACCCGCCCTGCGTCATCGTGGCGGCGGTCGCCGGGCTCCTGACGCTGCTCGTGCATTATGAGTTGTCGGCCGCCGGGGCGGTCTTCCTGGTCCTCGGCATCCTGGGCATGCTCGGCGTCGCGGCGATCTCGCTCGGCGCGATCCGGCCGATCAGCGCGCAGTTGCACGGCTGGTCCGCCGCCGCGCCCCCCGCGCAGTACGCCGAGGCGCAGGACCGCTGGGCGCGCCTGCACACCCTCAGGACGGTGGCCGGCGTCCTCGGGCTGGCCTGCTTCATCATCGCCGGGCTGGTCTAGCGGGCGTCCGGAGAGGAGGGCACGATGCCGGTCGGCATCCCCGACCCGGAGCGGCACCACGAGCCCCGCCACGACACCTACGACGCGATCGTCGTCGGCTGCGGCATCGGCGGGAGCACCGCCGCCGCGATGCTGGCCAGGGCGGGCCGGCGGGTGCTGGTGGTCGAGCGGCAGACCGGGCCGGGCGGCTACGCCCACGTCTTCGAGCGCGGCCCCTATATCTTCGACCCGGCGATCCACGTCACCGGCCAGGGCGGCGAGGGGCAGATCTTCGACAGCCTGCTCCGCCACCTCGGCGTGCGCGACGAGGTCGCGTTCCTGCCGGTGGAGTCCTACTACGCCGCCGCCTTCCCCGGCCTCCGGCTCCATCTGCCGATCGGGTTCGACCGCTTCATCGAGGCCCACGCCGCGGAGTTCCCCGCGGAGGCCGAGAACATCCGGCGCTTCTTCCGCCTCTGCGAGCAGGTCCACGGCGAGGCGCACTTCCTGCCGCCGCAACTCTCCTTCAAGCGTCTCGACGCGGTCGTCGCGAAGTTCCCGGTCCTCTTCCGCTACATCAAGGCCGACCTCAGCGCGGTGCTCGCCGAGCACATCGGCGACCCCCGCGCCCGCGCGGCATGCGTCGCCTCCTGGCCCTACGTCGGGCTGCCGCCCTCCCGGCTCTCCTTCCTCACTTTCACGCAGATGCTCTTCAGCCAGATGGAGGGCACCTACTACTCGCGCGGCAGTTTCCAGCGGCTGGCGAACGCCCTGGTCACGGCGCTGGAGCGCCACGGCGGTGAACTGGTGCTGAACACGCCGGTCGAGCGCATCGTGATCGAGGACGGGCGCGCCGCCGGGGTCGTGCTGGCGGGCGGGCGGGAGGTCCGCGCGCCGGCGGTGATCTCGAACACCGACGCCAAGCGGACCTTCGAGCAGTTGGTCGGCGAGGAGCACTTGCCCGCGCCCTACCTGCGCCGCCTGCGCCGGATGAAGCCCTCGCTCTCCGCCTTCGTCCTCTACGCCGCCACCGACGTGGACCTGCGCCGGGAGGACGCGGCGCACGAGACCTTCATCTACCGCCACTGGGACCACGACGAGACCTACGCCGACATCGAGCGCGGCCTTCCCGGGGGGATCTGGCTGAACGTGCCGACGCTGCTCGACCCCTCGCTTGCGCCGCCCGGCGAGCATGTCCTGATCCTCACCTCGCTCGCCAGGTACGATATCGGCCAGCCCTGGTCGGACGTGCGCGCGCGCAACACCGACCTGCTGCTGGCGGAACTCGCCGGGCTCTACCCGGCGCTGCGCGACCGCGTGCGCGTGATCGAGACGGCCACGCCACTGACGCTGGAGCGGTACACGCTCAACCAGGGCGGGGCGATCTACGGCTGGGAGTACCTGCCCGACCAGACCGGCAGCAAGCGCCTGGCCCACCGGACGCCGGTGCCCGGCCTCTACCTGGCGGGGCACTGGTCCCAGCCCGGCGCGGCCTCGCTGCGCGTCCTCGTCTCCGGCATCCACACCGCGCAGATCGTCCTCGCCGAGACCGGCCACCCCGACCTCGCCGCCGCCTTCCACCCGCCCGACTTACCCCCGGCGATGTGACTGTAGCCCATCTGCCGCCGACTGCGTAACTCCTGTGTCCGCGAGATGTGCTCGCACCGCGCGGGGCACACGGACACGAGGAGGGCACGGCATCGATGAGGCAGATGGGCGGCCAGCGCGCGTCGCAGGGCCTCGTCACGCTGCAGTTTTCTACACCGCCTGATTCAATGGGACTGACAGTACTCGGTCGGTATGGCGGGAGATACCCCCGCCGCCCCCCTCTGGCATCGCAGGCCCAGAAGCCGTCCGGCGATCCCGTGGCTGCCCTCATCTCCGGGGAACCGTCACCAGCCCGAACCTGCAGCGATTGCGGGCGCGGGTCGCCCGGCCGGGAGGGCGCGATGGCCCCGCTGCGCATTTCGGTCGCCGGCGGCGATGCCGCTCGAGCGAGCGGCCGGTCATGCTAGCGGCAATCGCCGTGCCGCTCGTCGCGGCGGTCTACGCCGTGTGTACGGGCGCCATCGCCAGGCGCATCATCGGGGTATCGGTTGGCTGGCCGCGGACGTTCGTCGTCGGGCTCGCGGTCTTCTTCGCCAATGCCCCGGTTGCCACGTACATCGCGACCACGGCCGGTATCGTCGGTACGACCGGCCAGCCGACCGCACCGCTGGACGTGGCGGCGCTCTTCATCGTGCTCACCTTCGCGTGGGTGTTCGCGTTCGGCATCCTGGCGCTCGTCGTCATCGAGGCCATCTGGCCCACCGGCAGCGTGCCGAACCCGGCGCAACTGGTGCGCGAGTGGCTCCAGCGTCGGCGGCGGATCCGCCGCTACCTGCACATTCTCGCGATCGCGTCGCGGCACGGATTGCAGGCGCTCCTGAGCGACCGTCGCCGCCGTCGCCGTCCGGCGCAGGCCGAGACCGAGCGGACGGCGCTCGGCCTCGTGGCCGCCTTGAATGAGGCGGGCGTGACCTTCGTCAAACTCGGTCAGGTGCTGTCGACGCGCCGCGACCTCCTCCCGGGGCCATACGTGGAGGCGCTGTCCCAACTCCAGACGCGGGCGGCCCCCGAACCCTGGGGGACGATCCGCGCGGTCATCGAGCGGGAGTTGGGCGGCCCCATCGGCGAGGTGTTCGCCCGGATTGACGAGCAGCCCCTCGCCGCCGCATCCGTCGCCCAGGTGCATCGGGCGCAACTGACCGACGGCACCGAGGTCGCGGTGAAAGTCCAGCGGCCGGCCGCGAGGGCACAAGTCGAGGCGGACATCGATATCCTCCTGCGACTGGCCCAACGGATCGAAGCGCAAACGCAATGGGGTCGGGAACTCGGCGCCCTCGCTCTGGCCCGGGGCTTCGCCGATTCCCTCCGCGAGGAGCTCGACTACCGCATCGAATACCGGAACACCGAGATGATCCGGCAGGCCCTGGGCGACCAGGCCCGGGCCGGCGCCGGCCTGACGGTGCCGCGCGTCTTCGGGCGGGCCGCACCCAGCGGCTGCTGACGATAGAGTACCTGCAAGGCCGTCCCGTCGGCGACGCGGGCCCGATCCTGGATACGCTGTCCGCGGGCCAGCGGGCTGAACTCGCCGCGGGTCTGTTCGATGCCGTCCTCAGCCAGATCCTCGTCCACGGCGTTTTCCACGCCGACCTGCACCCCGGCAACCTGATCCTGCTCGATGACCACTCCCTCGGCATGCTCGACTTCGGCTCGGTCGGCATCCTCGACCGCGACACGAGGGAACTGCTCGCGATCCTGCTCCTGGCCGCCTACAACGAGGACAACATCGCCGCCGCGGACACGCTCCTGATGCTCGCCGATGTCCCCGACACCCTCAACGTCACCGCGCTGCGACGCGACATCGGCATGGTCCTGACGATGATGCGCTACCAGGCCGGCGGCGAGGCGGCGCTGTTTACGAGGCTGTTCGACGTCGTGCGGCAGCACCGGCTGGGCGTGCCGCCCCACGTCGCCGCCGCCTTCCGGACCATCGCCTCGCTGCAAGGTGGGCTGAAGCTCATCGATCCCGGGTTCGATCTCATCGGCCACGCCCGCTCGCGCGCGCCACAGATCCTGAAAGAATTGTTCACGCTCTCCAGCATCGCCGGGACGCTGCAAAGCCAGGCGGCGGCGGCTCTCGCCGTCGGCAAACGGCTCCCGAATCGACTGGAGTCCATCACCGCGGACCTGGAACGGGGCACGCTCGGCGTGCGGGTGCGCTCGTTCGCCACCGCCGACGAACGGTCCTGGATCACCGGCCTCGTCAACGAGAGCATCAGCGCCCTCATCGCGGTGACCACCATCATCGGGGCCATCGTCCTCATCGTGACCCAGGCCGGGCCGCTCATCGCGCCCGATATCCGGCTGTACGCCTTCGTCGGCTACGCGCTCGGGTTTGTCGGCTTCGTCCTCGCGCTCCGCGCCATCATCCGCCTCTTCGGGCGGGCGCCGCGATGAAGGACTCAGGACTCAGGACTCAGGACTCAGTGGCCGTAGTCGGGTGGGCATAGTGCCGCAAGGGAAGGCATAGCCCTTCCCAACCCCGGCTCACTGAGTCCTGAGTCCTGAGTCCTGAGTCCTGAGTCCTCCGAGGAACTCGGATACGGCGGCGAGGATCGGCTCGGCGTTCTCGACGTGGAGGCCATGGCCGAGGTCGTCGAAGCGCCGGTGGCGCGCGTCGGGGAGGATGGTGAGGGCGCGGGCGGCGTCGGTGTCGGTCATCAGGGAGCCGCGGGCGGGGTTGCCTTGCAGGAGCAGGACGGGGCAGGTGATTTTGGGCAGGAGGCGGTCGGGGTCGTAGTCGGCGACCAGCCGGCCGTCGCGGAACGCGGCCAGCGCGTCGGGGTCGAGCTGCGTCAGCGACTTGGCGAGCGAGCGCAGCGCGATCGGCAGGTCGGTAAGGTAGGAGATGCTCATGTCGGGGTCGAGACTCTCCGTCCAGAGCGCCGAGTCGCCGATGATGAGCGCGCGGACCATCTCTGGGTGCTCGGCCGCGATGACCGCGCCGACCCAGCCGCCGAGCGAGTGGCCGTAGAGGACCGCGGGAGGCTCAACCTTCGCCCGCAGGAAGGCGAGGGTGTCGCGGACGTAGTCGGGCAGCCCGTAGTGGCCGGGGGCCTTGCCGGAGGCGCCGTGGCCGCGGAAGTCGGGCGCGTAGAGGTGCCAGTCGAGCGAGAGCGCCGGGAGGAGCGGGCCGAACGCCTGCCAGCGCGCCGCCAGCCCGTGCAGCAGCACCAGCGGCGGGCCGTCCACCGCCCCGCCCTCGGCGTAGTTGATCGCGATCTCGCCGGTCTCGAAGGGGTGCTCGCGCAGCCTCGGCATGATTTCGCCCGCAATCTGGCCGGCGCAGCGTCGGCCGGTGGGTTGGTGATGACGGAGAGCCCGGCCAGTCGCCGGGGTCGGCCCCCACGCCGGCCTTGCCTCCTCGCCACCCGGCATCTACGTGGCCACATTGTACGGGATGGGGCGGCCGGCATGGGCCGCAAATCGACGCAGCGGGCGGCGGGCGGCCGCGGGCGGGGCGGTCGGTCGACACACCGGGCCGGCACGGGGACCAGCCCCGACGCCGGGCAAGGGGATCTGACCCCGCGCCGCCGACCGTTTGCGCAATCCGGCCCGAGGCGCCGCTACCTGAACTTGCCCGGAAAGGTGGGCGGCGGCGAGGTCCCGGCCGTGTCTACGATCGTATCCCGCTGCGCCTTGCCCTTGCGCTGCGCCTCGGTGGCCCGCGCGGCGTCGCTTGCCCGGCGCCCCCAGACCTTGCGTAGCGCCCGGCCGACAGAGCCGAATCGGTTGCGGAGTGCCATGGCTGCCTCCTGGCGCCCCCCTGCGCGCCGTCTGGCGTACTCCCTGCGGCTGCCGCGTCGTTGTCGTCGCCGGCCGCGTCGGGCGCCGGATCAGTCCGTAGCGTCCGCCCGGTACGGCGGCGCGGTCCAGTCGAGCACCATGCCGGCGTACTTCCACTTGCTCGTCTCGATCGCCAGCAGCATGACTTTGTCGCCCGGCTTGACCGCGCCGGTCTTCCAGGCGTAATCGAGCGCCAGCGGCACCGCCGCCGAGCCGGTCGCGCCGACCAGCGCCAGGTTCTCGAAGATCTTGCCCTCCAGCGCGACCCACTCCGGCGTCAGCAGGCCCGCCTCGCGCAACTCGTCGGTCATGTAGCCGGCGTTGCCCTCGGGGATGATGCAGACGTCGATCTCCGCGGCGGCGACGCCGCTGGCGCGCAGCACCTCGCTGAGCGCCTCGGTCAGCACGTAGGGCGTGAAGCGCCCCGACTCGACGACGTCGACCTTCAGGTCCACCAGCCGCTTCGCCTGCACCTGCTTGTGCAGCGGCGCGTGCGTCCCGGCCCCGACGATCTGCATCCCCGGCTTGCGGTCGCCGCCGACGCAGGCCAGCGCCGCGCCGCGGATGCCGCCCGCCGCCCCGTCGTCCTCGGCGGCGTGCAGCACCATCGCCCCGGCGCCGTCGCCGAAGTTGTAGGGGTTCATGCGGTCGCGCATGCGGATCGCCTCGGGCTCTTTGCCCAGGAAGACCGGCACCAAGAGCGGCGAGATTGCCTCGCTGCCGATGACCAGCGCCGTCCGGTAGAGGCCGCGCTCCAGGTAGAGCCGGGCGACATCCAGCGCCTCGACCGCGCCCGCGCAGCCGGAGCGGATCTCCATCGTCGCGCAGCGCACGAGGCCGAGCGCCTCCTGCACGAAGGTGACGAGCGGCGGCAGCAGGTAATCCGGGCTGGCCGTCGAGAGGACCAGCAGGTCCACGTCCTCGGCCGCGAGGCCGGCCAGGTCGAGCGCCTGCCGCGCCGCCTTGACCGCCATCTGCGAGTTGTTCTCGCGGTGCTCGCCCGTCGCCGGGTCGACCATCCAGTGTCGCTCCCGGACCTGAATGCCCTCCAGGATGTCAGGCGGCAGCGGCCCCACCAGCCGCTCCATCTGCGCGTTGTCGATCGGCTCCCCCGGCAGGTAGGCACCGGTGCTCACCAGGCGGACTTGGCGTAGTTCCATGGCAACGTCCTCTCAGGAGAGGACTCAGGACTCAGGACTCAGGACTAAGTGTTGCCGCGCCACGGATACGGGGTTGGCTGACCGCCAGGGGCGGAGCCCACTTAGTCCTTAGTCCTTAGTCCTTAGTCCTGATACGGCGCGATCGCGAGCGAGAAGTTCGTCCCGCCGAGCGAGCAACTGTTGACGAGGATCAGGCCGGCCGGGGCGCGGTCGGTCGCGCCCTGGCGCCAGCCTTCGAGGGCGAGCGCGGCGCTCAGCGCGCCGCCCGCGCCCATCGGCTCGCCGAGCCCGCGCTTCGCGGCGATGACGGGGGCGTCCACGCCGAGGCGGGCGATGGCCGCGGCCTCCGCCGCGTCGACCACGCGCTGCCCGGTCGCGTTCGCCCAGACCGCCGCGACGTCGCCCGGCTCCGCCCCGGCGCCCGCCAGCGCGAGGCGCATCGCGCGCTCCAGCCCGCGACCCCGGCGGTCGACCCGACCGACGCCGCAGGCGTCGGAGGTGATGCCGTAGCCGACCACCTCGCCGTAGATGCGCGCGCCGCGGGCCGTGGCGTGCCCCAGGCGCTCCAGCACCAGCGCCACGCCGGCCTCGGCCAGCGCGAAGCCGTCGCGCCGGCCGTCGCCGGCCAGGACGCCGAGCTCGCGGTAGGCGCGGATCACCGTCTCGGTCAGCGTGTCGGCCGCCAGGCAGACGATCGCATCGGCCTGGTTGGTCGCGACGAGATCGTAGCCGTAGCAGAGCGCCGAGGCGCCCGCCGCGTGCCCGGCCGTGACGGTCGAGGCCGGGCCGACCGCGCCGACGTGCATGGCGACCTGCCCGCCGGCCGCGTTGTAGACCGTGTTCGGGAAGACCGCCGGGTTGGCCGCGCGCGGCCCCTCCTCAACGAGCGGGCGGGCGAACTTCTCCATGCTCTCCATCGGGCCGACGCCGGTGCCGAAGATCACGCCGACCAGCTCGCGGTTGCTGTCGTCGAGTTCGAGCCCGGCGTCGGCCAGCGCCATCTTCGAGGCCACGACCGCGAAGATGCCGAGGCGGTCCATCCGCCGCCGCTCCTTGGGGTTCAGGTGTGGCGAGGGGTCGAGGTCAACGCGACCGAGGCGCACGCCGCCCTCGTCGGCCGTGCAGTCCCGCTCGTCCACGAACGCCTGCCAGACTTGCGCCGCGTCGGTGCCGGCGTCGGTCAGCAGCGCCAGGCCGGTGACGACGACACGGTCGTCGTCGGGCCGGGGCGGCGGCTCGGGCCGCGCGCCGTCGCGCGCCAGGACGATGCAGGCGTTGGCGCCGCCGAAGGCGAAGTTGTTGGAGATCGCCACGTCGATCGGCATCGGCCGCGCCACGTTCGGCACGTAGTCGAGGTCGCACTCGGGGTCCGGCTCGGTGAAGTTGGCGGTCGGCGGCGCGATCTGCGTGTCGAGCGCCTTGACCGTGATGATGCCCTCGACCGCGCCGGCCGCGCCGAGGAGGTGGCCGATCATCGACTTGGTGCTGCTCACCGCGACGTTGTCGGCCGCCGGGCCGAGCCCGCCGCGCGTCGCCTTCGTCTCGGCCGGGTCATTCTTCGGCGTGCCGGTGCCGTGGCTGTTGACGTACTGCACCTGCTCCGCGGTCACGCCGGCGGCGTCGAGCGCGGCGCGGATCGCGCGGGCCGCGCCCTTGCCCTCCGGGTGCGGGGCGGTCGGGTGGTAGCCGTCCGCGGAGAGGCCGTAGCCGACGACCTCGGCCAGGATCGGCGCGCCGACCTGGCGGGCCAGGTCCTCGCGCGCCAGGACGAGCATCCCGCTCCCCTCGCCGAGCGACAGCCCCTCGCGGTCCTTCGAGTAGGGCGCGGCGGGCTTCGGGGAGAGGGATTCCAGCGAGTTGAAGCCGGCGATCAACACGTCGGAGAGCGCGTCCGAGCCGCCGGTCAGCACGACGTCGGCCTGGCCGGTGCGGATCAGTTCGGCGGCGTAGCCGATCGCGTTGGCGCCCGCCGCGCAGGCGGTGTCGACCGAGAGGACCGGGCCGCGGGCGCCGAACGCGCCGCTGACCGCCTCGGCCAGCGCCTGCGGCGGCACCAGCAGGACCAGGTCGGGGTCGGCCTCGCGCCCGGCCATCTCGTCGCGGTACCACTTCGCGCCGCTGATCAGCCCGGCGTTGCAGGTGCCCATCACCACGCCGATGCGCTCGGCCGGCACGCTGGCGAGATCGATGCCCGCGCCCGCGACCGCCTCCTCGGCGGCCTTGAGGGCGAAGTCGAGCGCCGGGTCGCGGAAATCGGCCGGGCGGCGGTAGTCGCGCTCGGGCAGCGCCCACTCCTGCACCTCGCCGGCTAGCCGGGTGCGGTAGCCGTCCATCCGCAGGCGCTGGACCTCGCGGATGGCGACCCGCCCGTCCCGGACGTTCTCCCAGAACGCGGTGGCCGACGTGCCCTGCGCGGTGATCGCGCCGACGCCGGTGACGACGACGCGCGCTGGTTGCTGCTGCTGTTCCGCCCTGCTAGGCATCGCTCACTCCGTTCGCTCTAGGACTAAGGGCTAAGGGCTAAGGACTAAGTGTTCTGGTGCTGCAAGAAGCAGCACGGCCGTGCCCATACCGATTGCCCACTTAGTCCTTAGTCCTTAGTTCTTAGCCCTCGTCAAGGCCAGCGCCACGTCCTGCCCGGCCAGCCCGCGCGCCACGGCGACCGCGTGATCCGGGCGCGCGGCGCGCGCCGCGCCCGGCACCCAGTCGAGGTCGCAGGCGGGGTCGGGGTGCTCCAGGTTCAGCGTCGGCGGCAGCGCGCCGTGGTGCAACGCTAGCGCCGCGACCGCGACGTTGAGCGCCCCCGCCGCCGCGACGAGGTGCCCCGCCGCGGGCTTGACGCTGCTCGCCGCCAGGCGGTCGCCCGCGCCGAAGACGGCCTGGATGGCGCGGGCCTCGCTCGGGTCGCCCAGCCGGGTGCCGCAGCCGTGCGCCGCGATGTAGCCGACCTCGCCGGGCGCGGTCTCCGCCTCGCGGAGCGCCGCGCCCATCGCGCGGACCAGCCCGCGGCCCTCCGGGTGCGGCGTCAGCGTGCGGTAGGCGTCGAAGGCGCTGCCGAAGCCGGTCAGCTCGGCGTAGATGCGCGCGCCGCGCGCCTGGGCGGCCTCGAAGTCCTCCAGCAGCACGAACGCCGCGCCCTCGCCGAGCACCGTGCCGTCGCGGTCGCGGTCGTAAGGTCGGCAGGCGCCCGCGCCGAGGTCGTTGCGGCCGGTCAGCACGCCGAGCGTGTCGAACTGCGACATCGCCCACCAGGAGACCGCGTCGTCGAAGCCGCCGGCCAGCACCACGTCGGCCTCGCCGCGCCGGATCGCGCGGAAACCGGCGCCGATCGCCGTCGCGCCCGACTCGGCGGTGCCGGCGAAATAGGTGTTGGCGCCCTTGAGGTTGAACGCCTGCGAGATGTAGAAGAGCGAGGCGGCCTGCAACCCCTCGACGTAGAAGAGGGGGTAGGCGGTGCTGAAGGCCGACTCGCCGAAGGCGCGCACGTCGACCGTGCCGTCGTCGCCGCGCGCGGCGAGTGTCGCCTCCAGGACGTGCTTCGGGTCGGAGATGTCCTTGTTGCCGCCGACGAAGAGGCCGGCGCGCTCGCCGTCCCCGGCGGTGAAGTCGTAGCCGCCGTCGCGCGCGGCCAGCGTCGCGCCGACCAGCGCGAACTGGTCGCCGCGCGTCATCATGCGCAGCGTGCGGCGGTTGGCGACGAACTCCTGCGGCTTGAAGTCGCGGATCTCCGCGCCGATGCGCGTCCGCAGCGAGGACGGGTCGTAGGCGTCGAGCGACCCGACCGCGCTGCGGCCGGCCAGGAGCGCCTCCCAGGTCGGCTCGACGCCCACGCCGAGAGCGGTGAGGAGGCCGATGCCGGTGATCGCGACGCGCTTCATCACTCCCTCCGGGAGAGGACTCAGGACTCAGGACTCAGTATCCCGGTGCTGCGGTAAACAGCGCGGCTGTCCCCAAACCGACGGCCCACTGAGTCCTCAGTCCTCAGTCCTGAGTCCTTAAATCGGCGACGCGGGCGCCAGGCGGAGCTGGCGGGCGGTCGTGACCGGCCGGCCGTCGACCCGCACCGTCGCGCTGAAGACGGCGCGGTCGTCGCCGAGTTCCTTCAGGTCGACCGCCACCTCCATCTGGTCGCCCGGCTGGACGAAATGGCGGAAGCGCACCTGCTCCGCGCCGGCCAGCCGCCACTCCCGGCCGGTCTGCTCGCGCAGCAGCGCGGCGGCGAGCTCGCCCATCGTGCCGAGGATCAGCACGCCGGGCAGGACCGGCCTGCGCGGGAAGTGGCTATCGAAGATCGCCAGCGTGTTGGGGACGTTGCGCAGCCCGCGCGCCCCTTTCCCCGGCTCCAGGCTGACGATCCGGTCGAGCGCGGTCCAGCGACTCATGCTCCCTCCGGGAGGAGAAGGACTAAGGACTAAGTGGGCAATCGGTATGGGGACGGCTGCCTGGTTTCTTGCAACGCCAGCATACTTCGTCCTGAGTCCTCAGTCCTTAGTCCTCGTCACGACCAGTGACGCGTTCGTGCCGCCGAAGGCGAAGGCGTCGACCACCGCGGCGCGGACCGGTCGCGACTGCGCCTCGTTCGGCACGTAGTTGAGGTCCAGTTTCGGGTCGGGGTGCTCGTAGTTGATCGTCGGCGGCACCACGCCCTCGCGCATCGCGTAGACGGCGGCGAGCAGGTTGAGGCCGCCCGCGCCGGAGGTCAGGTGGCCGACCATCGACTTCGGCGAACTGACCGCCAGGCGGTAGGCGTCGTCGCCGAAGACATTCTTGATCGCCATCGTCTCGCAGAGGTCGTTGCCGGGCGTGCTGGTGCCGTGAGCGACGACGTAGTCGATGTCGGCCGGGGCCAGCCCCGAGTCCTTGATCGCGTTGGCGATCGCCAGCGTCGCCCCGCCGCCGTCCGGCGGCGCGTCGGTGATGCGGTAGGCGTTCATGCTGGAGGCGTAGCCGGCGAGCTCGGCCAGGATGCGCGCGCCGCGCGCCTCGGCCGACTCCCAGTCCTCCAGGATCGCCACCACGCCGCCCTCGCCCAGGACGAAGCCGGAGCGCTCCTTGTCGAACGGGCGGGAGGCGCGCGTGGGGGCGTCGTTGTAGTCGCGCGTCAGCGCGCCGAGGAGGGCGAAGCCGAGCACGTCGAGGTAGGTGTTCAGCGCGTCGTAGCCGCCGGCGATCATCATCTTCGCCTCGCCGTCCTGCACGCGGCGGAAGGCTTCGCCGAGCGCGTGCGCCGAGCCGGAACAGGCGGTGCTGACGCTGATCATCGGGCCTTGGCAGTCGCCCAGGAGCGCCAGCGCGGCCACGCCGATCGTCTGGTCGCGCAGCAGCACGCTCGCGGGCGCCTGCCGCTCGACCTCGCGCTCGCCGGTCGAGTGGCGGCGGTAGAGGATGTCTGCCAGTTCCTGCAACTCGGGCCGGCCGACGCTCGCGCCGATCGCGACGCCGCGCTCCTCCGGCGCGTAGGTGTCGGGGGTGATGCCGGCGTCGGCCAGCGCCTGCGCGGCGGCGGCCAGGCCGAAGCCGGCCGCGCGCGAGAGGTGGCGCGTCAGGTGGCGGGCGTCGGGCGGCAGGTAGTCCTCGACGGCGAAGTCCTTGACCGTGCCGGCGATGCGGACCGGGAAGGTCGTCGCGTCGAAGGTCGTGATCGGGCCGATGCCGCTGTGGCCGGCGACGAGCGCCGCCCAGGTGCTGGGGGCGTCGTTGCCGACCGGCGTCACCGCGCCCAGGCCGGTGATCGCCACCCGTCTCCGCGTCGGAGTCATCAGGCGCCTCCCGCTCGGGTGAGCATCTGCTGCAGGCGATAGGTGTCGCCGAGGTCGGCCAGGTCGTCGGCGTCGATCAGCACGCACATGATCTCGCGCGCCTCCAGCACCGACCGGCCCTCCACCGTCACGCGGCCGGAGATGACCGCGACCTCGTCGTTCATCGAGTCGACCAGCCCTTCCAGTTCGAGCACGTCGCCGGGGACGATCGGGCCGAGGAAGTCGACGGCGCCGACCGAGAGGAGGGCCGCGCGCTTGCGCCTCTCGGTGGAGATCATGATGAGCCAGGTGCCGGCCTGGCAGAGCGCCTCCAGCGCGAGCGGCGGCGGCATCACCGGTCCGTCGGGCGTCTCGTCCCAGTACTCCTCGAAGCGCGAGGTGAGCTTGCGCCCGCGCACCGATTTGGACGGCTCGTAGGCGTCCACGCGGTCGATCAGGTGAAAGCGCATGTCCCCTCCGGGGAGGCGTTAGGCGTTAGGCGGTAGGCGTTAGGGGTCGCGGCGCCGGCTGTCAGGCGATCGGGGCTGCTGTTGCCCTTGCACAATCCCCTAACGCCTACCGCCTAACGCCTACCCCCTCGTCTCGTCCCAGACGGCGACGACCTGCGCGATCGCCAGGTCGGCCGTATGCGACAGGGAGAGGTCGAGGTCGACCAGGCCGCGGCGCTGTGCCAGGGCGGCGACCTCGCCGTGGAGGTGGACGCGCGGCCGCCCGCCGACCTCGACGACGACCTCGACGTCGGTCCAGCGCATCCGCTGGCCCAGGCCGGTGCCGAACGCCTTGAGCACGGCCTCCTTGGCGGCGAAGCGGGCCGCCAGGTGCTCGTAGCGGCGCCGCTTCCCGTCGCAGTAGGCGCGCTCGCGCGCCGTGAAGAGGGTCTCGACGCCGTCGGGGTGGTCGGTCACCAGCCGGGCCAGCCGCTCGACGGCGACGAGGTCGACGCCGACGCGGACGCGCGGGTGCGGGAGGTCAGGCGGCGGCGCCCACACGCTCGGCGACCATGTCGGCCAGGTTCTGGACGGTGAAGAGGCTCATCACCTTCTCCGCCTCCAGCTTGCCGGCCAGCGCATCCTCGTCGATCTGCGGCATCACCTTCTTGAGCTGCGCCAGCCCCTTCGGGGTGATGATGCCGTTGTCGTCGCCGAACTCCTCGTCGGGGATGCCGCCCTGCACGTAGGCCGCCAGGTCGGACGCCTGGATCTTCACGCCGACCTTGCGCTCCAGGCGGAAGAGGATGTCGAGCAGGTCGATGGACTCGGCGCCCAGGTCGCCCAGGAGCGTCGCCTCGGGCGTCACCTCGTCCTCGTCCACCCCCAGCGCGTCGACCACCGCGGTCTGCACGTCGCCGTAGATCTCATCCCGCGATTTCGCCATGCCGCTACCTCCTTCTCTCGGACATACACCCCTAGTACGCCCCCGGGCCGCCCGGTGTTTCGGCGGAAGTGAGGAGTGAGAAGTGAGAATTGAGAAAGACGCACCGTGGCGCGAAGCCGTCCCCGACGCCTTGCTCACTTCTCACCTCTCATTTCTCACTTCACAACGGCGCGCCGACGCCGAGGATCGTGCTGGCGCCGCCGTCGACCGTCACGAAGGCCCCGGTCATGTAACTGGCGTCCGGGCCGGCGAGGAAGGCGACGACCTTGGCGATCTCCTCGACCTGGCCGAAGTCCTTCATCGGGATCTGCTTCTTGATCCCCTTGCCGCCGTCCTTCTGCACCAGGCCCGCGACCAGCTCGGTCGGCGAGAAGCCGGGC
Organism: Thermomicrobiales bacterium; assembly: GCA_035708265.1. Taxonomy (GTDB): domain Bacteria; phylum Chloroflexota; class Chloroflexia; order Thermomicrobiales; family CADCWN01; genus DASSSV01. The sequence continues at coordinate 15,893 of DASSSV010000166.1, forward strand.
AGGACCGCGTTGACCCGCACCCCGAAGCGCGCCAGTTCGACCGCGGCGCAGCGGGTGAAGGCGTTGATCGCGCCCTTCGAGGCGGCGTAGTTCGACTCGCCAATCCAGCCGCGCTCGCCCATCACCGAGGAGATGTTGATGACCACGCCGTCGCGCTGGCTCATGAACTCGCCCATCGCCGCCTTCGTGCAATTGAAGACGCCGCCGAAGTTGATGCGCATCACGTCGAGCCAGTCGTCGGGCTTGAGGTTGAAGATCAGCCCGTCGCGCGCGATGCCGGCGTTGTTGACCAGGACGTGCAGCCCGCCGAGCGCCTCGACCGTCCGGCGCACCAGCGCCTCGGCCTGCTCGTAGTCGGCCACGTCGCCCGGCACCGCGACCGCCCGGCCGCCCTGCGCCTCGATCGCGTCGACGACCTCCTGCGCCTGCGCCTCGCCGGAGCGGTAGTTGACCGCCACCGCCGCGCCCTCGGCGGCCAGCGCCAGGGAGATCGCGCGCCCGATGCCGCGCGAGCCTCCGGTCACCAGGGCGATCCGCCCGTCCAGTTTCTTGCCCGTCGTGCTCATGCGCGCTCTCCTCCTGGTGCGTGCGCCGGGGCCCTCACCCCCGCCTCGCTCTCGCCCGGCATCCCCTTTCCCAATGCTGAGAGGGGGATTCGCCTCGAACGGCGTCTCGCTCTTCCAGCCCTCGGGCACGGAGGACAACCGTGGCCCATCCGGTCCACTCCCCCTCGCCCAGGATTGGGAGAGGGGGCGGGGGGTGAGGGCCGCCGCCCCGTACATGAAGTACGTGCGGGGCGGCGTCTGTATCACGTCGCCCCGCGCGGCGACCGCCGGGTATAATCGCCGCTGCGGTCAGGCGGGCTCGTGTTGGTGGGTGAGGGGATGGGGGAACGCGCCGCGCGACCCGGCGCGGCCGGGGAGGCGGACGGCGAAGCCGGGGTGCGCTGGTTCGCCTGGTGGGAGGTGCAGGCCGCCTTCGCCCACGGTCGCGCGGGCGGGATCGCGCTGCACCATTTCCGCTACGACCTGCGGCGCTTCGGTCTCGGCCCGCGCGACCCGGCCTGCCACATCATCTCCGCCGACCGCGAGCGGCTGATCGCCTTCGCGGCGCGGTTCGGCCTCAGGGCGGCCTGGATCGAGCCGCCGCGCCGGCACCGACCGGACATCTGGCACTTCGACGCCTTCGGCCCGGTCCTGGCGCGGCTGGAGGTGGCCTACCCGCCGCCGCCCGACCTCGACGAGGGGCGCGACGGGTCGGCCGGGTGAGCGCGCGGCCGGTCAGTCGTGGCGGTCGAACCCGGCCGGGTGCGCGCGCAGCTGCGCTTCGGCGGCGAGGTCGTCGCGCGCGGCGGTCTCGGGCGAGGCGGGGCCGTGCGCCAGCACCTCGCGCACCGCGACCTCGAAGCGACGCAGCGCCGCCAGCACCACCTCGCGGTCGGCGTCGCTGATCTGCGGCCGGCCCGAGAGGGCGACCAGCACCCCGCGCAACCCTTCGAGTTCCTCGCGTTCGTGCCGCTCGGCGGCGATCCGGGCGTCGTTCATGGCTCGGCCTCCTCCGTGTCCGCCGGCCGGCGCGCCCGCCCGCGGCCCATTCCGCGTGGCCCTCGCGACGCGCCGGCCCGTCACCCCGGGCGGTGCGCAAAGTCCGTTCCCTCAGCCCTCCTTCAACCAGCGCTTCGCGTCGGCGCGCTTGAGGTCGAGGCCGAAGCCGGGGCGCGAGGGGTCGGGGTGGAGGCAGCCGTCCACCGGCTCGGGCACGCCGTCGAAGAGCAGGTGGGCGATGCGGACGTGGTCGTAGAAGTACTCGGCGTGGCGGAACTCCGGCGCGGCGCAGGCGACCTGCGCGTGCAATTCCGGCGCGCAGTGGGACGAGAGGGGCACGGCGAAGGCGTGCGCGATGGCCGCGGCCTGCAGCCAGCCAGTCACGCCGGCGCAGCGGGTCATGTCGGCCTGGATGACGTCGACCGCGCCCGCTTCGAGCATCCGGCGGAAGTAGAAGCGGTCGTAGCCGTACTCGCCGGCGGCGACGTCGATCCCCGGCGTGTGCTCGCGGATGAAGCGCAGCCGGTCGAGGTGGTCCGACGAGACCGGCTCCTCGAACCAGGTCACGCCGGACTCCGCGAAGCGCGCCGCCTGGCGGAGTGCCTGCTTCTCGTTGTAGGCCCCGTTGGCGTCCACGAAGAGCTCCGCGGCGTCGCCGATCGCCCGGCGCACGGCGCGGACGCGCGCCACGTCGGCGGCCGGGGCGCGCCCGATCTTCATCTTGACGCGCGGGATGCCCTGCGCGACCCAGCCGGCGAGCTGTTCGACCAGCCGGGCCTCGGTGTACGAGGTGAAGCCGCCGCTGCCGTAGAGCGGGATCGCGTCGCGGTAGGGCCCGAGGAGCTTGAAGAGCGGCAGGTCGAGCGCGCGCGCCTTGAGATCCCAGAGCGCGGTATCCACGGCCGCGATCGCCATCGAGGAGATGCCGGGGCGGCCGAGGTTGCGGATCGAGCGGACCATCGCGTGCCAGGAGCCGCCGACGTCCTGCACGTCCCGCCCGCGGACGACGCCGGCCAGGTGGTCGCGGACGAGCGTCGCCGTGGCCGTGTCGGCGTAGGAGTAGCCGAGGCCGCGCAGCCCGCCCTCGGCGACCGGCTCGACCAGGACGACGGTCGTGCTGTCCCAGTCGTAGGTGCCGTCCTGCTCCGGCCCGTCGGTCGGGATGGTGTAGACGCTGACGTCGAGGCGCTCGATCCGCATCGCTCCTCCGGGGGATTGAAGGCTCCAGATTCCAGAGTGCAGATCGCGGCTGCAGCGCCCGCGACGCCGAATCTGCACTCTCCAATCTGCAATCTTCAATCCCCCGGAGGGGACGCGGGTTAATGTCGCCTTAACGCCCGCTTAGGGTTCGGTGAACGCGCCGGGGGGCAGCAGGAGCGCGCGGCCGGGCGCGCCGTCGCCGCCCGCGACCTTGAGCGGGAGGAAGACGAGGGTGTACGAGCCCGGCGCGACCGCGGCGAGATTCAGCGTCTCGACGATGACGACGCCGGCCGCCAGCAGGAGGCGGTGGGTGGGGAAATCGGGCGGCGCGTCGTAGCGCTCGATCGAGAGGTAGTCGATCCCGACGAGGCGGACGCCGCGCTCGATCAGCCAGCGCGCGCCGTCCGGCGCCACGCCGACGAAATCGGGGTCGAACGCCGCGTCGCCGCGCGCCCAGTGGTGCGAATTGCGCGTCTTCAGCAGCAGCCGCGCCGTCCCCGCGGGCACGGCCGCCGCGTCGAGATCGTCCGCCCCAATGCTGTGCCGGACATGGCCGAGATCCGCGACCCAGGCCGGCCCGACGAGCGCGTCCAGGTCGAGCGCGTCGGCCGCGCGGCCGGCGTCGTCGAAGTGGCGCGGCGGGTCGCAATGGGTGCCGCTGTGCGTGCCGAGCGCGAGGCGCGACACGTTCGCCCCCTCGCCGCTCGCCACTCGCGCCACCGGCGCGACCTCGGTCGGCGGGTCGCCGGGCCAGAGCGGCATCCCCGCCTCCACCGCCACGCTGATGTCGATCGCCCGCCCCCCGCCCGCCATCCCGCTCCTCCCACCCGGCGCCCGAGGTGGAGTGTACCAGGGGACGTTCACCGCAGAGGCGCAGAGAGCGCAGAGGACGAGGAGAGACGACGCGAGAAGGACGAAGGACGAGGTACGAAGTACAAATAGGGCTTCTGTCGTTGATTCGTCCTTCGTCCCTCGTCCCTCGTCCTTCTCTCCTCCGTTCTCCGCGTCCTCTGCGCCTCTGCGGTGAACTTGTCAGTGCCCGGCGCCGTAGTCGCGGCGGCTGCGGCGGACGACCTGGCTGCGGTAGAGCGCCTCCTTGCGCGTCCGGCTGTCGAAGCCGGAGGGCGCCCGCTCGGCCAGGGACTCCAGATCCGCCAGGTCGGCGGCGAGGGCGGGCGCGGCCGGGGCCATCGCCGGGGCGGCCAGGGCGTCGACGGCGCTCGCCAGTACTGTGCGCGCCGCGTCGTGCCGGCCGGCGTAGACGTGTTCCAGCGCCTCGCGGCGGGCGCGGGCGGCGTGGAAGTGGCCGGCCGCCTCGATCACCGCGGGGTCCGGCTCCTCGGCCTCCGCCTCCGCCGCGCAGGCGTAGCGCAGCGCGAGCGTGGCGAGTGTCGCGCCCCCGTCGGCGCCGTCCGCCGCGCCGCGGTAGCGCAGCGTCGCCGCCAGCGGGAGGTCCGCGCCGACGTCGCCCGGGTCGCAGCGCAGCGCGATCAGGATGTGCTTCTCCTCGCCCGCGCTGACGTTGCCGACCTCGATCGTGAAGGTCTTGCCGGCGCGCTCGCAGGGGTAGTCGTTCAGCACCTCGCCGCGCGCGCCGGGCGGTAGCGTCAGCGTCACCGTCACCCGCTCGGCGACGACCGTCAGCAACTCGCCCAGTTCGCCGCGGAAGAAGTCGGGGATCTGGCGGGCGTGCTCGATGAAGTAGAAGTTGCCGCCGCCGGCCTCGGCCAGCCCGTTCAGGAGTTGCTCGTCGAAGTCCGCGCCGACGCCGAGGGTCGTTGTCGTCACGCCGCGGCGGCGCAGCGCGGTCGCGTGGCCGACCAGCTCGCGCGGGTCGGTCAGGCCGACGTTGGCCAGCCCGTCGGTCAGGAGGAGGCAGCGCGTCAGCCATGGCCCGTCGAGTTCGGCCCCGGCCGCGGCGACCAACCGGCAGCCGGTCAGCCAGCCCTCGCCGAGCGCGGTCGAGCCGCCCTCGCGCACCGCACCGAGGGCCAGCGTCGCCCGCGCGCGGTTGGCGCCGGTCATCGGACGGCTCGGCGCCAGCGTCTCGACCGACTCGTCGTAGATCACCACCGCCGCGCGGTCCTCGGCGGTGAGCTGGCCGAGGCCGAACGCTACCGCCTCCTTGACCAGCCGGAGCTTGTCGCCGGCCATCGAGCCGCTGCGGTCGAGCACGAAGGCCAGGTTGAGCGGCTTGCGGCTGGCCGGCGGCAGGCCGCGCGGCGCGCGCACCGTCAGCCGCAGGAAGCGCCGCCCGCCGCCGTCGGGCACCAGGCGCCGGTCGAGCGCCCCGTCGATCGTCAGCCGGTCCTCGCGGTCCATCTGCGTCTCCTCTCTCGCGTGTACGCCGGCGACCCTCGCCCGCGCCGTCACTTCTCGCCCAGCAGGTCGCGCGCGTGGCGGATCAGCGCCTCCAGCGGGCCGACCTCGCGGCGCCGATCCTCGCGGACGTGCAACTCCACCCCGTCCGCCAGGACGATCCGCTCCCAGCGCTCGCGCCGCGCGCCGGGCGCGGACGCCGGCCGCCGCAGCGGCGGCGCCGGCCGGGGTGCCGCCGGCGGCGGCGCGGCGTCCGCCGGCGGGCGCTCCGCCGCCCGGCCGAGCACGCGGTCGAGGTAGGCCAGCGCCGAGCCGGGCTCCCGCACCTCGTCCACCTCCCGCTCGCCGGCGGCCGCCTCGCGCACCTCTTCGCGCACCTCCGCGTCGGTCAGCGGGGCGATCCGCTTGCGGATCTCGCGCAGCGGCAGGTACTGCGCCTTCAACAGCCCGATCAACCGCAGCCGGTCGCGGTGCGCCGCCGTGTAGACCGCGGCCGGCCCGTTCCCCTCGGGCGGCGGCAACAGCCCCTCCGCCACGTAGAAGCGGATCGTCCGCGGCGTCACCCCGGTCTCGTCGGCCAGCTCGTTGACGCGATAGCGCTCCATGCCGATATCGTAGCACTATTACGTAACAGTGTCAAGATAGCCCCGTACTCCCGTCCGCGCCGGCGGGTTTCGTGGCCGCCAGGCCATCCAGGCGCGGTTGCACCCGCCAACCGTACCCGGGCTACCGCCCCACGCGCCCCGGGTGTACACTGGCGGCCACACGCCGCACGCCGCGGTGTGACCGATTCCTCGCGCGGTCGTCTGTACGGCCGGGCGTCGCGGGCCAACCGGGGGCAAGCGGCGGCGACCCGGTTCGCGATGGGGGAGGGGGGACGATGGCCGACGCCGAGGCGCTGGCGGAGCGTGCCGCCGGGCCGCTGCTCGAAGACGAGGCGCTGCGCGGCGACTTGACCGACGAGGGCTTCGGGCCGCTGCTCGACTGGGCGACGAACGCCCTCACGGCCGCCGCGGAGCGGGTCGCGGCCGAGCCCGACGCCGAGCGGCGCATGGACGACGCGGGCGCCGCGGTCAAGGCGACGCTCCAGGCGGCGGTTCAGGCGGCGCAGGGGCACGCGCGCGCCGATACGCTGGCGCTGCTGCGCGACCCCCTCGTCGCGCGCAGCCCGCTCGGCCGCGCGCGCGTCGCCGCCGTCGCCTACCGGCTCGGCGGCGACGCCGACCGCAACGCGACCCGGCTCGCGCAGGCGCTGAAGGGGGTGCGGCCATGACGGCGCGCGGCGACGCGCCCCCGCCGGGGGCGGGCGGGCGGGGGACCCGCGACCTCCTGCTCCTCGGCGCGGGCATCGTGCTGGTCGTCGTCATCGTCGTCGCGGTCGCGGTGCTGGTTAGCCGGCGCGGCCAACCGCAGAACGCCGCGGGCACCGAGGCGCCCGAGCAGGACGCCGCCCGCGTGACGCCGGACGACGCCAGCGGCAGCCCGATCGCCAACATCGGCAGCGGCGGCTGCACGACCAGCGACTGGTACGTCCTCTGCTTCACCGACCCGAAATACCCCGACAACCCGGCCAACCATAAGGGCGGGCTCGACGTGCAACTCGTCCAGTTCATGGACAAGGCGCAGCACACGCTCGACGTCGCCGACTACGACTTCGACCTCGCCGACGTCGCCGACGCGATGGTCCGCGCCAAGCAGCGCGGCGTGACCGTGCGGATGGTGACCGACAGCGACACGATCAACGACACGAAGAACAAGCCGGTGCAGGACGCGCTCGGCAAACTCAAGAAGGCCGGGATCACCTTCATCGGCGACGACCGCAAGCCGATCATGCACAACAAGTTCACCGTCGTGGACCAGGAGTGGGTCGAGACCGGCTCCTGGAACTACACCGACGGCGACACCTACCACCTCAACAACAACATGATCATTATCCACTCGAAGGACTTGGCGGCGAACTACGCCGCCGAGTTCGACAAGATGTTCGTCAAGCGCCAGTTCGGCCCGACGAAAGACCCCGCCATCCCGCACCCCACGCTGACGATCGAGGGCACGAAGATCCAGAACTGCTTCGCCTCCGAGGGCCATTGCGCCGACAAGATAGTCAGCACCATCAACGGCGCGCAGCAGAGCATCGAGTTCATGGCCTTCTCTTTCACGAGCGACAAGATCGGGACGGCGATGCTCGCCCGACACCAGGCCGGCGTCGGCCTCACCGGCGTCTTCGAGACGACCGGCTCGAACACGTCCTTCTCCGAGTACACCAAGATGAAGAAGGACAAGATCCCGGTCTACCAGGACGGCAACCCCTGGGTGATGCACCACAAGGTCATCGTCATCGACAAGCACATCGTCATCTTCGGCTCGTTCAACTTCAGCGACAACGCCGACAAGGACAACGACGAGAACCTGCTCATCGTGGACGACCCCAGGATCGCCGCCGCCTTCCAGGCCGAGTTCGACCGCGTCCTCGCCCTGGCGAAGAACCCGCCGCCGCGGAAGAAGTGAGTCGGGCCGTAGGGCCGTAGGGCCGTAGGACGAGACGGCAGACGGCAGTACCGGCTACGCCATCGCCGGCGGGGTTGCACAAAGGGAGCCGTCTCTGCCCGACTGCCCGCTCGACAGCCCCCGCCCGCGGGCGTAGACTGGCCGCGCAGTCGCCATCACGCCGCCGTGTGGCACGCTCGCCGCGACGGCAGGAGGGGGAAATGGGCCAGCCTCTGTCGCCGGACAACCTCGTCTACGACCTCAAGACGGCCGCCGATCCCCAGCTCGCGCCCGACGGCGCGCGGATCGTCTACACGCTCTCGGAGGCCGACCGGGAGACCGGGCAGGTGTCGAGCCAGCTCTGGCTCTGCGACCGCGACGGCGGCAACGCCAGGCGCCTGACGCAGACCGGCGCGCGCAACGGAGGCGGGCGCTGGTCGCCGGACGGGACGATGGTCGCCTTCGTCTCGAACCGGGCCGGCCAGGGGCGGAGCGGGATCTATGTCCTCCCCGCCGACGGCGCGGGCGAGGCGCGCGAGCTCACGGTACATCGCCAGGGCGTCTCCGACCTCGCCTGGTCGCCGGATGGCGCGCGGCTCGCCTACAGCACCGCCTTCGACCCCGACAACCCGGACGAGGAGCCGCCCGCGGAAGGCGCCGCGCCGAAGGTGCGCGTGACGCGGCGGATCGACTACAAGCAGGACGGCCGCGGCTACCTCGGCGACGTGCGCACGCAGGTCTTCGTCGTCGACGTGGCGAGCGGCGAGCGCCGCCGCCTGACCACGCGCCCCGTCGACCACTACTTCCCGCAGTGGTCGCCGGACGGCCGCCTCGTCACGGCGCAGGTGCCGAACCGCAACGGGATGTACTCGCAACTCGCGCTGATCGACGTCGCGAGCGGCGAGACCCGGCTGGTCGGGCCGGAGGACGGCGTGGTCGGCACCTGGTCCTGGTCGCCGGCCGGCGACCGCATCATCTTCACCGGCGACACCACGCGCTCGCCGCAGCACGACTTCTTCCTCTACGACGTCACGACCGGCGCGATCCGCCGGCTCACCGAGGACTTGCAGTCGGTCCCGGTGACGGGGATGCCGGGCATGGCGCCGGCCGCGCCGCCGGTCTGGCTGGACGAGCGGCGGGTGCTCTTCCACAGCGTCCGCGCCGGCGCGAGCGGGCTGGAGGTCATCGACGCCGAGACCGGCGCCGTGGAGGAGGTCGTCCGCTGGGACGCGCTCAACATCGGGCTGAGCGTCGACGCCGCGTGCCGCTACGTCGCGCAGGCGCGCGCGACGCTCGCCTCGGCCGGCGAGGTCGCCGTCTACGACCTGGAGGGCGGCGACACGCGGGTCGTGGTGAACCCGAACGAGGCGCTCCTGCGCGAGCACCCGCCCGCGCAGTGGGAGCGCCTCACGGTGCCGCGCGGCGAGTTCGCGATCGAGGCGTGGCTGCTCAAGCCGCCCGACTTCGACCCGCAGAAGCAGTACCCGCTGATCCTCGACGTCCACGGCGGCCCGGCCGGGTTCTACGGCTATGGCTTCACGCCGCTCCAGCAGGTCCTCGCGACCAACGGCTTCCTCGTCGTCTACGCCAACCCGCGCGGCTCGACCTCCTACGGGCGGCGCTTCGCGATGCAGGTCTACGACGACTGGGGCGGCGAGGATTACCGCGACCTGATGGCGGTGGTGGACGCCGCGCAGGAGCGGCCCTACGTCGACGCCGCGCGCACCGGCATCTTCGGCTACAGTTACGGCGGCTACATGACCGCCTGGACGATCACGCAGACCGACCGCTTCAAGGCGGCCGTCTGCGGCGCGCCGGTCTTCGACATGGAGTCGAAGTGGGGCACCAGCGACATCGGCTACGTCGGCAACGCGCGCCAGTGGGGCGGCGCGCCGTGGGAGAACCGGGCCTTCTACGACACCCGCTCGCCCTCGGCCTTCGCCTACCGCGTCACGACGCCGACGCTGATCGTCCAGGGCGAGGCCGACCAACGCTGCCCGGTCGGGCAGGGCGAGCAGATGTTCATGGCGCTCCAGCACGCTGGCGTGGAGGTCGAGTTCGCGCGCTACCCGGGCGGCTCCCACAGCTTCCTGCGCACCGGCCCGCCCGCCCACCGCGCCGACTTCTTGGCGCGCGCGCTGGCGTGGTTTCGAGAATTTCTGAAGTGAGAAGTGAGAAGTGACGGGCGTGGGGTGAAGAGGCGTGGTGGGTGCGGCGTAGCCCGCGGTTGCAACCGCGGCCGAGGGCTCGCTCACGCTCGCCACGAAACCCGCCTCCGCGGGTTGGGACGCGGGCCTCGTGCCCCGTCCGCGCAGGCGGACTTCGCGGCGAGCGGAGCGCAGCGGAGCGAGCCCGTAGCGGCGACTTCGAGCGCCGGCGCGTCTCGCCCGCCCCGCCTTTCTCACTTCTCACTTCTCATTTCTCACTTCCCCACAGGGGCAGATGCGGGCGTTAGGGGTTGACGTCGGCGAGCGGCGGATCGGGGTCGCGCTCTCCGACGAGCTGGGGCTGCTGGCCGCGCCGCTCACCACCGTGACGGTGCGCGGGAGTGACGCCGCGCTGGCGGAATTGGCGACCATCGCGCGCGAGCGCGCCGCGGAGGTCGTCGTGGTCGGGCTGCCGAAGAGCCTTAGCGGGCGCGAGGGGCCGCAGGCGCAGGCTGTCCGCGCGTTCGCCGACCGGCTCGCGCCCCTGATCGACGTCCCCATAGAGTTCTGGGACGAGCGCCTGACGACGGTCGAGGCCGAGCGCGCGCTGATCGCGCGCGGCGTGAAGCGCCAGCAGCGCCGCGCGCGGATCGACGCGGCCGCCGCGGCGATCATGCTGCAAGACTACCTCGATGCACACCGGGCGCGGCGCGTCCGCTGAGCCGTCAGCGGGCGGGCGTCAGCACCTCGACGGCGCGCGGCAGGAGCTCGATCGTGACGGGCGTCGTGCCGACGACCTCGCCGTCGGTCTCCAGCGGCCACGGCGCCCCGCCGCACGCCTCGACGTGGACCTCGCGACCCCGATAGAGCCGCACGGCTGAGTGGCCGAGGTGCGCGCCGCGGTAGACGCGCGGCAGGAGGTCGGTCGCCAGGACGCGGCGGGTCGTGCCGGCGAGTGTGACCACGTCGAACGCGCCGTCGTCCGGTCGCGCGCCGGGCGCGAGGCGCATCCCGCCGCCGAAGTAGACGCCGTTGGCGACGGCGACCAGCCCGGCCGGGCCGGCGAAGACCGGCGCGCCGTCGACCGCGACCCGCACCGGCTCCGGCGCGTAGGCGGCGATGCTGGCCAGCGCGCCGTACAGATACGCCGCGGCGCCGAGGCGCCTCGGCCCGCGCCGGATCGCCAGGCTCGTCCGCGGCCCCAGGCCCAAGTCCGCGACGTTGAGGAAATAGCGCTCGCCCGGCGCGCCGTCCGGCGCCAGGAAGCGCGCCCGCCCGACGTCGACGGCGCGAGGCACGCCGTCCGCGATCGCGGCGAGTGCCGTGGTGAGCGTGATGCCGAGGCAGCGGGCGAAGTCCGCCCCCGTGCCGAGCGGCAGCACCGCCAGCCTCGGCGGCCGCTCCGTCGCGGCCAGCAGGCAGCCGGTCACGACCTCGCCCAGCGTCCCGTCGCCGCCGACCGCGATGACGAGGTCCGCGCCGTCCCGCACGGCCGTCGCGGCGCAGCGGACACCGTCGCCAGGGCCGCAGGTGACGCACTGGGTCAAGGCAACGCTCGCCCGGCGCAGCGTGGCGGCGAGCGCCGGCCACTCCCGCCCGGCCCGCCCCCCGCCCGCGGCCGGGTTGACGATCGCCCAGGTGCGCTCGGTCACGCAGCCCCCAGTCGATGGTCCGAAGGGATGAACGTCGAAGGTCAGGCCAGTACCGTGAGCGCTCGTCGGCGTTGGTGAGCGCCAGCGCCAGACGTTCGGGCGCATGTTGGCCGTGTGGATCGGCACCAACCGCATGCCAGTCGCGGGCAGGAGCGTCGCCTCGTCGTCGGCCGCGTTGTAGCCCTCGTCGCCGTAGCAGGTGGCGCTGGCCAGCAGCCCAGAGATCAGTCCGTTGAGCGGCGTCAGTGCCCGGGAGGCACCCGGCCGCCTCACCGCCCGACCGCGAACAGGTCCGCCACGCGCACGCGGAAGCCCGGGAGCACGTCGCCGCCGCCGAGCTCGTCGTCCGGGCCGAGATCGCGGGCCACCCCGCCCGGCTCGTGGACGCTGACCGCCCGCCGGTGCGGCCAGAGCACCCACACCAGCCGGGCCCCGGCCTCCAGGTAGTCGCGCGCCTTGTCGTGCAGGTCCTCGGCCCGGTCGTGCGGCGAGACGATCTCCACCGCCAAGTCCGGCGCCCCGGGCCAGAAGCCCTCCGGGATGCCGCCCGCGGGGATGCGCGCCCGCGAGACGAACGAGGCGTCCGGGATGCGTACCACGTCGGGGCCGCGCTTGATGATATAGGCCAGTCCATCGGTGAACACCAGGCCCAGGTCCCGCCCGCTGACGAAGTCATACATCAAGCGATAGACCAGCGCCGCGATCAGGTTGTGCATCCCCCCCGCTCCGGGCACCTCGACCATCGCTCCTTCCACGAGCTCGTAGCGCACGCCCGGTTGCTCGGGCAGCGCCCATAGATCCTCGGCCGTCATCAGCCGCCGCTCCTGCCCCGTGACGCTCATCGCCCTATCTCCTCCGTGCCACCTCGCGTGCGTCAATGGTGATCGGCAACTGCCGTACCAGTCTATTTCGGGATCGGCGATCCGAGACCGCGATCGTGGGCTTTCGACCTTCGGACCTTCGATTCGTCGTTACCACCGGAACTGCCGCGTGAGCAGCGCCTCGTCAAGTTGCAGGACGACCGGCGAGCCGTGCGGGCAGGTGGCCGGCGTCTCGGTGTGAGCCAATTCGCGCAGGAGGTCGCGCTGCTGCGCCGGGTCGAGCGGGCGGCCCTTGCGGAGCGCCGCGCGGCAGGAGAGGTTGACCAGCAGCCGCTCGCGCCAGCCCTCGTCGTCCTCGACCAGTTCGTCGAAGAGTTCCGGCAGCGCGGCGGTGAGGTCCTCGTGCTCGCCGATCGCCGGCAGTTCGCGCACCAGGAAACTGCGCCCGCCGAAGTACTCACAGCGGATGCCGAGCTCCTCCAGTTCCGGCAGGCGCTCGTCGAGGAGCGCCGCCTGGAGTGGGCCGAGTTCGAGGACCAGCGGCTCGATCACCTCGCGCTCGCGGTCTTCGCCCCGCTCCTGGCGCAGCAGGCGCTCGTAGATGATCCGCTCGTGCGCGCGGTGCTGGTCGATCAGGTAGAGCCCTTCCGGCCCCTCGGCCACCAGGAGCGCGTTGCGGAGCTGGCCGAGCAGGCGCAGCGGCGGCAGGTTCGGCCCGGCGACCGGCTCCTCCGCCGCTGCCGGCATGGCGCCGTCCCAGGGCGCCGGCGCCTCGGCGATCTGGCCGCCGGCCGGCGCGAGCGTCCGGAGGTCGCGCAGGGCCAGGTCGAAGGTGTGGCGCGGGACATGGTTGCGCGCCAGCGTCTCCCGCACCGCCTCGCCCAGCGCGGCGGCGACCGCCGGGGCGTCGAGCAGCTTCACCTCGGCCTTGGCCGGGTGGACGTTGACGTCGACCGCGTCGGGCGGCAGGTCGAGGAAGAGCGCGGCCAGCGGGTGCCGCCCGCGCGGGAAGTAGGGGCGGTAGGCCGCTTCGAGCGCGTCGCCGAGCCCGTGCGGCACCGCCGCGCGCCGGTTGACGAAGAAGGCGACGTAGCGCCGGCTCGGCCGGTGGAGCTGCGAGCCGCTGATGACGCCGCCGATCCGCGCGCCGCCGACCTCGCGCGGCTCCAGCGGCAGGAGGAGCCGCGCGATCTCGCGGCCATAGACGGCGGCCAGCGCGTCGGCGAGGTCGCCGGTGCCGGGCGACTCGAAGGAAACGTGGCCGTCCAGCACCAGCCGGAAGCGCCGCTCGGGGTAGGCCAGCGCGTAGCGGCGGACCAGCGTGCTGACCTGCGCCGACTCCGCGCGCGCGCCACGCATGAACTTCAGTCGCGCGGGTTGGTGCGCGAAGAGGTTGCGCGCCGTCACGCTGGTGCCGCGGGCGCGGGCGCGGGCGAAGCGCTCGACGACCCGCCCGTCCTCGACCAGCACCCCCGCGCCGGAGCCGTCGTCGCCGGTCGCCGAGAGGAGCAGCACCTCGGCCGTCGCGCCGATGCTGGCCAGCGCCTCGCCCCGGAAGCCGAGGCTGGCGATGCGCCAGAGGTCGCCGGCGTCGCGCAATTTGCTCGTCGCATGGCGGGCGAAGGCGACGTCGAGCTCGTCGGCCGGGATGCCGGCGCCGTCGTCGCTGACGCGGATCGCGCGGAGTCCACCGCCGCGCAGCTCGACGGTGATCGTCCTCGCGCCGGCGTCGAGAGCGTTCTCCAGCAGCTCCTTCACCACCGACGCCGGCCGCTCGATGACCTCGCCCGCGGCGATCTGCTCGACCACGCGCGGGTCGAGCGGACGGATCGGGCAGCGCGGCGCGGCCGGCGTTGTTGTCTCCATCTGGCCCGTCTCTTCCCCGCTCCGGCTCATATCCGCCCATGATAGCCGGTTTCGGCGCCATTGTCATGGCGCGGCGGCATGGATTGTGCAGTCGCCCGAGAGCACCGGCGTGCCATCGCTGGCGATTGGGCAACCGCCCAATGTTCGGCGCTCCCACTGACCACTAGCATAACAGGCAAGAACCGGCGCCCCGCCGGCCGGCGGGGCGCGCCGGGAGGAGGCAGCATGGCACGACCGCGACGCATCGCCTTCGTCAGCGAGCACGCCAGTCCGCTCGAACTGCTGGGCGGCGAGGACGCGGGCGGGCAGAACGTCTACGTGGCCGAGACGAGCCGCCAGCTCGCGCGCCTCGGCTACGCCGTCGACGTCTTCACCCGCCGCGCGGCGGCCGACGCGCCAGACGTCGTCGCCTTCGCGCCCGGCGTGCGGGTGGTCCATGTCCCGGCCGGCCCGGCGCGCTTCGTGGCAAAGGACGCGCTCTGGCCGCTGATGCCGGCCTTCCGCGACCACCTGCTGCGCTTCGCGCGGCGCGGCGGCGCGCGCTACGACCTGTTGCACGGCCACTTCTGGATGTCCGGCTGGGTCGCGGCCGAGGCCGGCCCGGCGCTCGGCGCGCCGGTCGTGCAACTCTTCCACGCGCTCGGCACGACCAAGCGCCGCCACCAGGGCGCGGCCGACACCAGCCCGCCCGACCGCATCGCCGCCGAGCGGCGCATCGCCCGCGCGGCCGACCGCGTGGTCGCCCAGTGCCCGAGCGAGCGCGACGAACTCCTCGCCGATTACGGCGCCGCGCCGGAGCGGATCGCGGTCATCCCGGCCGGGGTGGACACCGTACGCTTCCGCCCGGTGCCCCAGGAGGAGGCCCGGCGCCGGCTCGGCCTCGGCCCGGACGATCTGACGATCGTCTACGTCGGGCGGCTCCTGCCGCGCAAGGACATCCGCAACATCGTCCGCGCCCTCGCCCTCCTGCGCCACCGGGCCGACCTGCCGGTCCGCCTCTTCGTCGTCGGCGGCGAGGGCGCGGAGCCGGACCCGCTGGTGACGCCGGAGATCGGCGCGGTGCAGCGGCTCGCGGCGGAGCTCGGCGTGGCCGACCGCGTCGTCTGCACCGGCAAGCGCCAGCCGGACGAACTGCGCTGGTACTACGGCGCGGGCGATGTCGCGGTGACGACCCCCTGGTACGAGCCGTTCGGCCTGACGCCGCTGGAGGCGATGGCCTGCGGGCGCCCCGTCGTCGGCGCGGCGGTCGGCGGGATCGCCTACACCGTCGTGGACGGCGCGACCGGCGCGCTGGTCCCGCCGCGCGACCCCGCGGCGCTGGCCGAGCGGCTGGCCTTCCTGCTGGCGCGGCCCGGGCTGCGCGCGCAGCTCGGCGCGGCGGCCCGCGCGCGCGTCGAGCGCGAGTTCACCTGGGTGCGCACCGCCCAGCGCACCGCGGCGCTCTACGACGAGGTGCTGCGCGAGCGGCGCGCGACGAGCGACGAGCGACGAGCGGGCGCGCCGCCTGTCTGGGGCGTCGGGCCGCTGGCGGCGGCGCCGGACGAGGCGAGCGAGTAGCCCTCACCCTTCCCCGGCCCCCTCCCTCTCCCAATTCTGGGAGAGGGAGGGGGTCACAAAAAGGCGTTGGGGGGCGATTGGGAAGGATGGGTAGGCACTTATGGGCGATGGGCGCGGGGATTTGCGGGGGAAGGTCGCGCTGGTGACGGGGGCCGGGAGTGGGCTGGGGGAGGCGACGGCGCGGGCGTTCGCGGGGGCCGGCTGCCGGGTGGCCTGCCTCGATGTGAACCAGGCGGCGGCGGAGCGCGTCGCGGCCGACCTGCCAGGCGAGCACCTGGCGCTGCCCTGCGACCTGCTCGACGCCCGGGCCGTCTTCGCGGCGGTCGAGCGCGCGGCCGGCCAGTTCGGGCGGCTCGACGTGGCGGTCAATGCGGCCGGCACCGACCACGTCCTGCCGGTCGAGCGGCTGACCGTCGAGCAATGGGACCAGATCATCGGCGTCAACCTGCGCGGCCCCTTCCTGATCGCCAAGGCCGCCCTGCCCTACCTGGCCCGCCAGGGCGGGCACATCGTCAACGTCGCCTCGACCGCCGCGGTCCGCGCCTGGGCCTGCGCGTCGGCCTACCACGCCTCCAAGTGGGGGCTGGTCGGGTTCAGCCGGGGGCTGGGGGTGGAGGGGCGCGAACTCGGCGTGCGCGTCACCACGGTCATCCCCGGCGGGATGCGCACCCACTTCTTCGACCGCTTCCCGGAGCAGGGCATCCCGCTCCCCGATGAGCGCAACCTGCAAGAGCCGGCCACCGTCGCGGCGACGATCCTCTTCGCCGTGCAACTCCCGCCCGAATCGGCGCTGCAAGAGTTGATCGTCACGCCCGTCACCGAGACGAGCTGGCCCTAACGAGGACTAAGGACTAGGACTAAGGACTCAGTGTTCTGGCGCTGGGATGAACAGCGCGGCCGTCCCCATACCGATTGCCCACTGAGTCCTGAGTCCTTTGTCCTTAGTCCTCCCGACCGAAGGGAGGGCGCCCGTGTACACGCTCGGGATCAACGCCGCCTACCACGACTCGGCGGCTTGCCTGGTGGCAGATGGGCGGGTCGTGGCCGCGGCCGAGGAGGAGCGCTTCACGCGCGTGAAGCACGGCAAGCGGCCGGTCCCCTTCTCGACCTATGAGTTGCCCTTCCACGCGATCGATTATTGTTTGCGGGAGGCGGGGATCCCGCTCACGGCGGTGGATCACGTCGCCTACGGGTTCGACCCGTTCTTGCTACTCGGCCGCTACGCCGGGGACGAGACGATCGCGCTGCCGCTCGAACCGAGCGCGCACCCGACGCCGGAAGAGTGGGAGTCGGCCTGGGACCCGCTCTTCCTCTCGGCCATCGTCAACGCGCCGCGCCACCTGGCGGGCGGCGTGCCGCTCCACCTGCAGGCGCGCCTGCGCGGCGCCCGCGCCAACGGCCCCTACCGCTGGCACTTCGTCGAGCACCACGTCGCGCACGCGGCCAGCGCCTTCTTCCCCTCGCCATTCGAGCACGCCGCGGTGCTGACGCTCGATGGCCGCGGCGAGCGGGCGACGACGACCTACAACCTCGGCTGCGGCACGCACCTGGAGCGGCTGGGGCAGGTCAACTTCCCCGACTCGCTCGGGCTCCTGTACGAGCGGGTGACCGAATATCTGGGGTTCCTGCACTCCTCCGACGAGTACAAGGTGATGGCGCTGGCGTCGTTCGGGGAGCCGCGCTACGCGGGCGAGTTCCGCGACATCGTGCGCCCCGGCGCGGACGGGCAGTACACGCTCGCGCCGCTCTGCCTGGAGGAGCGCTTCGGGCCGCCCCGCCGCCGCGGCGAGCCGCTGGAGCGGCGGCACCGCGACGTCGCCCGCTCGCTCCAGCTCGTCCTCGAAGAGACGGCGCTGGGCCTGGTCCGCTGGCTCCATGACACCACGGGCGCGGAAAACCTCTGCATCGCCGGGGGCGTCGGGCTCAACTGCGTGCTGAACGCGCGCCTGCGTGACTGCGGCCCCTTCGAGCGGATCTGGGTCCAGCCGGCCGCGGGCGACGCCGGGACGGCGCTCGGCGCGGCGCTCTGGGTCGACGCGCGCGAGCGCGGCGCGGCGGCGCGCGACTACCGCATGGGCGACGCCTTCCTCGGTCCGGCCTACGGCGACGCCGAGATCGAGGAGTTCC
>DASSSV010000167.1:0-10057 GCA_035708265.1 Thermomicrobiales bacterium
TGCTGACCGGGCCGCCCGTCGCCACCAGCGCCGACGGCGTCCTCTATGTCTTCGCCAGGGGCTCCGATAACGCCCTCTACGTCATGTCCTCGACCGACGGCGTCACCTTCACCGGCTGGACGCGCGTCGGAGGGGTCCTCACCACCGCGCCCGCCGCGACCGCCGTCGGCGGCACGCTCTACGTCTTCGCCGGGGGCGCGGGCGGCGCCCTCTACGTGACGTCCTCCGCCGACGGCGCGACCTTCACGCCCTGGCGCGACCTGGGTGGCATGCTCTCGGCCGCCCCGGCGGCGACCACCTTCCAGGGACAAGTCTACGTCTTCGTGAAGGGCAGCGACGGTGGCCTCTATGAGAAACACTCGGCCGACGGGGGTACCTTTACTGGGTGGAAGTCGCTCGGCGGCGCCCTGACGGCGGCGCCGGCCGCCGCCTCGTACACGCCGGCCGGGAGCGTCGAGACGCTGGTGGTCTTCGCCACCGGCGAGGACGGCGCGCTCTTCGAGCGGTACACCGGGGACGGGCTCAACTACACGGATTGGACCAGCCTCGGCGGCCGGCTGAGCGGGTCTCCGGCCGTGGCGGGTGGTGGCGATCGGCTCTTCGCCTTCGCGCGCGGCAGCGACAATGCGCTCTGGTCCCGCGCGACGCCCCGCTGACGGGGCGCGGCGCCCGTCACCCGCCGGCCAGGTCCTCGTCGCGCAGGTCGGAGACGAACATGTGGCCCGGCGCGTGGGTCGCCATGAAGGGGATCCGCGCGGCCACGGCGACCGCCTGCGGGGTGACGCCGCAGGCCCAGAAGACCGGCACCTCGCCCGGCGCGATCGGCAGGGGGTCGCCGTAGTCGGGCGCGGCCAAGTCGCGGACGCCGAGCGCGGCGGGATCGCCGACGTGGACCGGGGCGCCGTGCGCGCGCGGGAAGCGCGCGGTGACTTCGACGGCGCGCGCCACCAGGTCCGCCCGGACGGGGCGCATCGAGACGACGAGCGGGCCGGCGAAGGGCCCGGCCGCGACGCAGGCGCGGTTGGTCCGGTACATCGCGACGTTGCAGCCGCACTCGCGGTGGCGCAGCGGGACGCCCGCGCGGGCCAGCGCCGCCTCGAAGGTGAAACTGCAGCCGAGCAGGAAGCCGACCAGGTCGTCGCGCCAGATGCCCGCGAGGTCGTCGCGCTCCTCGGCCAGTTCGCCATGCCGGTAGACGCGATAGCGGGGCAGATCGACGCGCAGGTCCGACCCCGGCGCCGCGCGCGCCGCCGCGGGCGACCCGGCGTCGGTCACGTCGAGGACCGGGCAGGGGCGCGGGTTGAAGGCGCAGAAGCGCAGGAACTCGTAGGCGTACTCGCGCGGCAGGATGGCTAGATTCGCCTGCACGTAGCCGTCGGCCAGCCCCGCCGTCGGCCGCCGCCACTCCCCGGCCCGGATCAGCGCCCGCGCCGCCGCGCCGGTCAATGCCGCGGCCTCGACGACGACCTCGCTCATGGCAACCTCCGCTATGCATCCCCGCCGAGGTAGTCCGGCGTCAGCGGCGTCTCGGTCACGCCGTCGGCGGCGGGCTCGACGCGATAGGCGCGGGCCCGCGGGCGCGAACTGACGACGCGCGTGAGCTCCTCGCCGGTGAAGTGCAGGGCGACGCCGTCGTCGGCCGCGTAGCCGGCCGGCATCGCGCCGGTCGCGACGAAGCGGTGGAAGGTCGGACGGCGCGCCGCCTCGCCGTCGTAGTGCGGGCAGTTGCTGCCCGGCAGGAAGCCGAGGCAGGGCAGGACGGTGAGGTCGCCGGGGATCGAGTCGGTCGTGCCGTAGTCGAACCAGCAGATCGAGCCGGCGCTGATGCCGGCGAGGATGATGCCGCGGCGCCAGGCCGCGCGCATGATGCGGTCGAGCCCCCACTCGCGCCAGAGGGCCAGCAGGTTCTTCGTGTTGCCGCCGCCGACGTAGACGATGTCCTGCGCCAGCACGAACGAGGCGAGGTCGGCGGTCGGCGCGCGATAGAGGGCGAGGTGCATCGGCTCGCACGGGAGGGTGTTGTAGGCGGCGTAGAAGCGGTCGATGTAGTCCTGGCTGTCGCCGCTGGCCGTGCCGACGAAGCAGACCTTCGGCCGCTCGGCCTGCGCCAGCCCGAGCACGTAGCGGTCGAGCGCGAGGTTGTCGGGCTCCATCGAGAAGCCCCCGCCGCCCATCGCGACGATCTGCCGGGTCGGGCCATTGCCGCTCATCCTGGCTCCTCTCCCGTTCTGGCTGACACCGCCCCCCTGTCCCCCCCATCTTGGGGGGAACCCACCCCGCACACCGTAGTCATCCCGGGCGCGGTCGCTCGGGCCGGGCCGGTGTAACCGCGCCCCCTCGCCACGGCGTTGACGCCTGGTTCCCCCCGGGAGGGGGGCCGCCGCCGCGCCCGAAGCATACACCACGCGGCGCGCGGCCGCGCTATGGCGAGACCGGCTCCAGGTCCACGAAGCGCACCCAGCCGTCGCGGCCGTCGGCCAGGCGGAAGTGGCCCCAGCGTTCGCCGCCGACCTCCTCGGTCTCGCCGGTGGCCTCCAGGCGCGTCCCCGGAGTGAGCAGGCCGACGACCGGGTAGTCGGTGCCGGGGCCGCCGCGCAGGTTGACGTTGTCCGGCTCTTTGACCAGATAGGCGCCGGCGCCGGACGTCGGCACGGGCGTCGCGGTGGCGGGCGGCGGGGTCGGCGCGGCGGTGGGGGACGCCGGGCGCGGCGTGGCGGGCGTGGCCGGCGTGGCGGGAGCGGCGCAGGTGATCGTCTGCGGCGTGTTCTCGATCGCGGCGCCGATGGCGTAGACCTGCACGCGGATCACGTGCGGCCGGCCGTCGCGCACGCTCGCAGGCAGGGCGTAGGTGAAGCCGTGCGCGCCGACGCCGACGCCCGCCGCGCGCAGGTCCGGCCGGGGCTCGTCGGCGCGCAGCGTGGCGAGGAGTTGGGTGCCGTCGAAGATCTGCACGTAGACCGGCTGGTCGGGCTGCATGCGGTCCCAGGCCCAGCCGCGCAGCGCCGCGCAGGTTGTCTCCTCCTGCCTGCCGGCGTAGGCGACGGCGGGGCGCGCCTCCGGCGTCGCGGACGCCGCGGAGTCGGGGCGCGCCGTCGCCGTCTGCACCGCCCGCGCCGCGGCCGTCGGCGTCAGCGCGGCGGGCGTGGCCTGCGGCAGCCGCGAACAGGCGCCCAGGAGCACACCGAGGAACAGGGGGAGCGCGGCCGCCCCGCCCAACCGCCCCGCGGCTCGTCGCCAGTGCCCGCGCTCCCCCATCACCCCGCCGCCCCATCCCCTCCGAGTGTCCGTACAACGCGCGCTAGCGTAGCACGGTGGGTGGGCGGAGGGGAAGGGGGACGGGGGACGGGCGGCTGAAGCCGCGGCTGGAGGCCAGGCCCGCACGCGGGCACCCCGCGGCACGAAGGCCGCCGGCGCGGCCTGGGTTACGTCCCACCCCGCGCGGGCGGGTTTCGCGGCGAGCGCCAGCGAGCCTTTAGCCGCGATTTCAATCGCGGGTGTGGTTGCAATCGTCCGCGCGCCGCCCCCGCGATGAAAGGCCCTCGTCTTCTCTCCTTCGTCCTCTGCGCTCTGCGTGCTCCGCGGTGCATCGTCCTGCGCGCCCCGCTACTCGCCGTCCCCCGACGGCGCGGGGGCGTTGCCCCAGACTTCGACGGGGATGCCGTCGCGCTCGCCGGCCCAGAGGCGGACGGTGCAGGTGCGGCGCAGGAGGTTCTTCCAGAGTTGCGCGTGGGCGAAGGTCTCCTCGTCCACGCTGAAGAGGTCGAAGACGGCGCGCGAGGCGACCAGGATCATCTTGCGCTTGGCGCGGCTGAGGGCGACGGTCAGGCGGCGCGGGTCGAGCAGGAACTGGCTCGACGCCAGCAGGTAGGCGCGGTCGCTCTCGGTCGCGCTGACGAGGATGGCGGTGCGCTCGCCGCCCTGGAAGCGCTCGACGGTGTCGACCGCCGAGTGGCGGATCGCGCCGGTCGCGGGGTCGGCCACCGTCAGGCAGCGCAGCGCCTCCTGCAAGGCCGCGCGCTGCGCCCGGTGTGGCACGACGACGCCGAGGCCGTCCGCAGGGCCGAGGGCGTAGGTCCGTGGGTCGGCCAGCGCCTCCAGCACCGGCGCGATCAGCGCCTGCTCGAAGGGGTTGCGCGTCTGACTGCCGGTCTCGTCGTGGACGACGACGACCAGCGGGTGCGCCGGGGCGAGGACGCTCGCGACGAAGGGGTCGGGGTGGGCGACGGCCGGCAGGATGTCGTGGCGGTGCGAGTGGTAGCGGATGCCGTCCTGCTGGTAGACCTCGCGGCGCAGGAACTCGGCCAGGTCGGCGTGCAGGCGGAACGACTCCTCGAACTTGATCAGCGGCACGCCCTGGCCGCGCAGCGTCTCGAAGAGCGACTCGTAGGAGCGGTACTCCTGGAAGGTGCGGCGGCGCTCGTTGCGCCAGTCGTGCTTGACGATCGGCGGCATCTGGCGGTGGTCGCCGACGACGATGAGCTGGCCGTCGGGCTTGAGCGGCAGCGCCGCCATGACCGCCTCGGGCAGATTCATCTGCGACGCCTCGTCGAGGACCAGGCAGTCGCAGCAGTCGTGCCCGAAGAGGCTCTTCGCGCCCCAGCGCTCCCTGACCATGCCGTAGATCCCGCCCGGCGTCGCCGCGACGACGCAGTAGGGCCGGTCGAGGATCGCGTCGGCGATGCGCCGGCCGTCCGGGTCGGACCCCTTCTCGTGCAGCGCGACCACGCCCTCCGGCGCCTCGCCGCGCGGCTTGACGCGGCAGAGCGGCGCGTCGAGCAGGCGCGCGTCGAAGTGGGCGGCGAAGAGGTCGGGGTGGCGGGTCGCGACCAGGCGCAGCATCCGCCGCGCGGCGCGCAGGTTCTCCAGCAGCACGTCGGTCGCCGCGTGGGTCTTGCAGGCGACGAAGGCGCGGAAGGGCTGCCCGGCCGCCAGCGCGCCCTGGAGGCGGGCCAGCACGGCGAACGCCGTCGCGTAACTCTTGCCGGTGCCGGGCGGCCCCTGCACCAGCAGCGTCGGCGCGTCGCCGTGGCGCGCGATGTAGGCGCGCTTGCTCGCCTCGAAGGCGTGGAGCGCGCCGGCCTCGTGCAGCGCGGCCAGCCCGGCGAAGAAGCGCGCCTGCCCCTCCGCCGCGGCCGGGAGCCAGGCGACGTGCGCCCCGGCCGGGTCGGCCAGCCGGCGGTAGAGGGTGTTCGGCGTCGCCGCGCCCCCGGCGCAGAGCCCTTCCGTCACCTTCGCGCACCAGGAGCCGTACCAGTCGTTCGGGTCGGGATCGAGCGTATAGCACTCGCCGGCGATCGGCGGGCGGTCCATCGAGCCGAAGATGAAGCCACGCCCGTTCTTCCCGCCACCGTGGGCGCTGCGCAGTTCGACCTCGACGTGGCCGGCGACCGCCCGCCCGTCGGCGTCCCGCTCGACGACGATGCGCTCCAGCCGGGCGCGCGTGCCGTAAAGCATCTGCTTCGGCGTCGGAGTGAAGGGCGTCTGCTCGGCGGGCGGCAGGCGCGAGTCGACGCTCCAGCGCGGGCAGACGACCAGCGTGTCCCCCTCGCGCAGCGTCGTCAGCCCGAGCGCCTGGTCGAGGTCACAGTCGGTCCCCGCGGTGACGAGGCGCAGGCGCAGGCGCAGCCCCTCTTGCGACCAGTCGCTCGCGGCGCGCTGCTCGGGCGGCAGGCGCACGCTGGCCGCGTCGGGGTGCGCCTCGCGGTAGGCGGCGCGGTACTCCTCGCGCCGGAGGCGGCGGCGCTCGTTCTCGCGGTTCTGGGCGGCGACGCCGGGCGCCTGGTCCTCCTCGTGATAGCGGACCAGCAGGGTCTCACCGGCCAGGAGGCGCCGCTCGGGCGGGGCCAGGCGCGCGGCCTTCCAGGCGGCGAGCGTGACGTGCCGCTCGATCGTCACGAACTCGTCGAGCGCCTGCGCCAGCGTCCGCGCCTTGTCCTTGAAGGTGTCGAGGTCGGGCAGCGCGAAGGTGCGCTTCTCGGTCTGCCGGTTGCCCGCGAAGTCGTGGGCGATCCACTCCAGCGCCTCCAGTCGGCGCGCGTGGAAGCCGGTCAGGAGGTCCGGCGTCGCCTGGCGGTAGGGGGCGAAGTCGTCGCGCCGACCCGGCGCCGGGTCGGCCAGCGCGCCCCAGGCGGCGTAGGCGTACTCGAGCGGGATCTGGCTCGAAAAGCGCGCGCGGCTGGTGTACCAGGCCGAGGTGTCATCGTCGCGGTCGAGTTTGCCCCAGAAATCGAAGAGACGCGCGCGGAAGAGGTCGCGGTACGGCGCGGGCGCGTTCCAGTCGAATTTACGATAGGCCGCGACCGCCTGGAGCGACTGGCAGGTCAGCGGGTAGTTCTTGAGCTCGCGGATCTCCTCGTCGAGGAAGGTCGCGATCGGCGAGTCGTAGGCCGCGAGCTGGGTCAGGAAGTCGTAGAGCGGCGTCGTGCCGAGGATCGTCGCGAAGTGCCGCGCCAGGCCGTCGAGGAGGAGGCGCTGCTCGAAGGCGCTGTAGAAGATCAGGTGGATCGGCGCGTTCAACTCGCCGCGCTCGTCGGGCGCGGCGACCTCGACGATCGCGCGGACGGTCGCGGCGATCCAGTCGACGAAGAGGTCGGCCTCCTGCGCGGCCGTCTCCGGCGGCCCGGCCGTCAGGCGGACGACGCTCCGACGCCGCTCGGGGCGCTCCTCGCCGCCCTCGCAGCCGACGACGAGCGCGCCGAGGAGGTAGATGCGGTCGTGGAGGTAGTCGTGCTGCGCGTCGATGTAGACGCGCACGAGGTTCGGGTTGTGCCCGGCGTCGCTATAGGGGAGCGAGCCGTAGCCCCGGCTCGGGATGTAGCCGAGCGCGTCGACCGGGTCGCGCCGCCACTTCCGGTAGCGGCGGGCGCGGTGGATCAGCTCGTCCAGGCGCGGGCCGACCGGCCAGGTCGCGGCCAGTTCCCGCACCAGCGCCTCCTTGCCGGGCGCCGGGACGAGGTCTTCCGACTCCGGGTCGGCGAAGTCCTTCAAGGCGGCGAGGTCGCGCGTCGTCGCGACGCCGGCGCGGCGGAGCGCGGCCTTGTCCTGCGCCGTCACGTAGGGCAGCAGGGAGAGGTCGTCGTGCCCGGCGGACCACTTCATGCAGAACTCGTTGTAGAGGCAGCCGTCGCACTTGTAGCCGAGGTGGTAGGGCAGCGCGGCGAAGTCGGCGGTCGCCACGCGCGTCGCGGCCGAGCGCGGGCCGGTGACGAGGTCGCGGACGGCGTCGCGGTAACTCTCCGGGTCGGCGACGATTTCGAGCAGCCCTTCGTCGAGGCCGAACCAGCGCGCGGCCGCCGCGCGCTCCACCTCCAACCGCGCCGCCTCGTCGGGGGCGAGGTCCGCGCCGCCCGCGGCCGGGCCGCGGTAGAGGATCGCGGTGGCGATGCCGGCGCAGGGGACGCCGGCGCGGGCCAGGAGCGCGGCCAGCATCTCGTGGTAGAAGGCGACTTGCAGGCGATGCTCCACCTTCACGCCGGTCGAACTCTTCATGTCGGCGATCGTGACGCCGAGGTCGCCCGCGGCGTCCCGCTCCAGGCGGACGATGTCGGCGTCGCCGCGCAGCGCCCAGCCGTCGAGATCGACGCTGAGACGCGGCTGGAAGAGGACCAGCGCCGCGCCGGGCGCGAGGTCGCGCGCCAGGGCGACGACCTGCGGGCCGTTGTCCGGGCGGCGCTCGTCGGCGGGGACGCCCTTCGCGAAGTGGACGGTAGGGTAGTTGGCGGCGATGGCCGCCTCGATCCGCTCCTCGAAGCGCGCGCCGGAGCGCGTCAGCAGCGGCGGCAGCGACTGCGGCGCGACGCCGTTGTCGGCCAGGAAGCCGGCGTTGGCGGCGCGGGCGTGGAGCCGCAGGCGCAGATAGCGCTCGCATTGCTCCAGGCGGACGAACTGCGCCACGTCGGTCGGGGAGATCGGCCGCGCGCCGCCCGCGCCGGGCGGGACCGGGTAGTCCCCCCTCACGACGCCACCCGCCCGTACGCCGTACCGAGGCCGAGGCGCGCACCGCCGAGGAGGATGCCGGGCCGCAGCGCCGGGTAGCGGCGGTGGATGCCAGCCGCGTCGAGCAAGTCGTGGGGCAGGTCGTGGCGGCGGGCGCAGGCGAGCGCTCCGGCGATCAGCTCGCCGTCGGGCCGGCCGACGAAGAGCGCGCCGGTCGGCCGCAGCAACTCCTCGCCCGCCTCGGCCGCCAGCGCCGCCCAGAGCCCGTAGGCGCGGCGGAGGAGCGGGACGTAGTCGGGGTGCTCGTAGTAGGCCAGGCGGATGATGCGCGACTCGCCGTGGGAGGAACCGTCGGTGTGGCCGGGCGGGCGGGCGTCGAACCCGAGGACGCGCCGGCTGCGCCGCGCAAGGTGATAGGCCGCCGCGCTGCTCATCGCGCCCAGGCCGACGACGATCGCATCATATCCGGCCACGCCGCCCGCACCTCCCACCGTCCCCACCGCTCGCTCGTGAGCCAGACGATACCGCAGGTGGTATGGCGGTGTAAAGGGTGGGGCGGCTGGCGGGTTGGCGGTTGAAACCAAGGCTGAATGGCACCCCGCCACGAAACCTGCCCGCACGGTTGGGTCCCGGGCCATGTGGGCGACGGACTGGGAAGCAGTCGGCCGATTCCGCGCCGCCCGGTCACGGCCCACGCACTACCGGCTCAGGCCGCGCCGCGCCGGGCATCGGTGAGGACGGCGTCGCGCAGGAGGGCGCGCAGCGCCTCCGTCTCGGCGGGCGACAGGCTCAGGAGGGCGCGCAGCAGCGACTCGTCGACGTCGAGCACGAGGTCGAGGCCGCGGAAGAGCTGGCTGACGAAGTCGTGCAGCGCGGCCAGGCGGTCGCCGAGCGCGGCCAGCTCGGGGTCCTGCGGTGCGGCGCGGGCGGCGGCGAGCGCCTGGCCGAGCCGTTCGGCGACGGGGTCGAACTCGCGCCGCTTCAGCACGGTCGCCGCGCGGCGGAACCAGGCCCAGTGGTCCTGGTCGGCCTGGTAGTACTGCCGGCGGTCGCCGGGCACGTAGAGGCGGCGCGCCAGGCCCCAGTCGAGGATCGCGTTGAGCTGCACCGAGGCGGAGGCGCGGCTGATCTGCAGGCGGTCGCAGATCTCGTCGGCGGTCATCGGGCGGCCGGCGAGGAGGAGCAGGCCGTGGATACGGCCGAGCATCGGGCTGACGCCCCAGGCGGTCGCGAGTTCGCCCCACTCCTGCAGCACCCGGTCTTCGATCTCGCGTCGCGTGGCCATGCCGCCCCCGGATCTTTCGGAGTTTTCCGAAACCAAGATACGCGCGCCGCCCGCGCCTTGTCAAGCGCGGGGCGGCATCTGCCGCCCCCGCCGCCCGCGTCCCGGCGCCGCTCAGCCGTCGAGCGGGAGGGCGGCGTAGAACGCGGCCACGCGCGCGAAGGCCGCGTCGGCGGTCCGCTCCTGCAGGGCGACCTCGCCGGCCAGCGCGGCGAACGGCGCGGCCCACGCCTCGGGCGGCGCTGGCAGGGCGCGCGGCAGCGCGTGGGTGGCACGCTGGGCGAAGGTCAGCCGGAGCGCCGCCGCAGTCGCCGCCAGGTCGAGGGCGCCGGTGTCGAGCAGGAGGACGAGATCGACCAGGTCGCGCACGCGGGTGTTCGGCCGGTCCCGCCAGGGGAAGGTGTAGGCGTGGATCTTCTCGGCGAAGTGCTGCGCCGGCGGCAGCACGACCAGCCGGGCCGGCGGGATGCCGGCGAAGGCGAGGAAATCGTGGCCCTCCAGCCACTCCGGCTCGCCGGCGACCCGATCGCCGAGGCCGACGTCGACGTGGAACTGCGCGAAGATCCGGCCGTCGACCCGACAATCGATCGGGTAGCGGGCGCCGCCGCCCGGCGGGCCGTCCAGGTCGGCCGTCGCGGGGCCGACCGCGAACTCGAACCAGTCGCCGAGGTCGCGCTCCGCGGCATCCGCGAGCGCCTCGCGGATCGCCGCGCCCACGCCTTCGCCTCCCGGCGCGAGACGATTCGGGTGTGGCACGCCCAGGTCGAGGTCGCGCGTCGCACGTGCGGTGTCACCGAGGCGCAGTTCGAGCGCGTACCCGCCCTTGAGGAGCCAGGGCGG
>DASSSV010000168.1:0-5452 GCA_035708265.1 Thermomicrobiales bacterium
GGCTCGACGCCGCATTCGCCTTCAAGACGCTCGTCGCGCCCGACTCCGCGATCCAGCTCGTCCACATCGCGGGCGAGAGCGGCCCGAACCTGCAACTCGCCCAGCGCGCGCTCGACGCCGCGCAGCTGACGCCGCAGGGCCGCGCGCGGGTCGCGCTGGCCGCCGCGCTGGCGAACATCCCCGGCTGGTTCGACCCGAGCCGCCCCGAGCCGGCCGCGGGCGACTACACGGCGCGCGAGGAGGCGCAGTATCTCTGGAGCGCGCGCAGCCTCTTCCTCTACGCCTTCGGCTTCCGCGCGGAACTGGAGCGGCGCGCCGGCGGCAACCCCTCCTGGAACACCGGCGTGGACTACCGCCGGCAACTGGCCGGCTCGATCGACTATTCCGAAGTGGCGGCGCTCTACCGCCAGGCCGGCCTCGACCTCGACGCCGACCTCGCGACCCTCGACCGCGCGCCGCGCATCGCCGCCGACCCCGCCGCCGTCGCCTACCTCGGCCGCAACGTCGTCTTTGACGGCCAGCTCCGGCTGCCGGTCCTGACGCTGCACACGACCGCCGACGGCCTCGTCCGCGTGCAGAACGAGCGGGCTTACGCCGACGCCGTGGACGCGGCGGGCGACGGCGACCTGCTGCGCCAGGTCTACGTCGCGCGGCCGGGGCATTGCGCGTTCACGCCGGCCGAGATGCTGGCGGCGTTCCAGGCGCTCGTCGCCCGCATCGACACCGGCCGCTGGGACGACGGCCCGCGCGCCCCGATCCCCGCGGCGCTGGCGCAGGCGGCGACCGCCCTCGGCCCCGACCTCAACGCGACGACCTCGTTCCAGAACGCGCGGACGCCGACGCGGCCAGCCTTCGCGGCGTACCGACCGGCCCGCTTCCCGCGGCCGTTCGACGCGCGCCCCGCCCCGGCGCCGGGCGCGGCCGCGGCGCCGGCTTCCACCCTTGGCCCGGATCGTGCGTCGCCCCCGGCCGGACTGGCGTGGCTGTGGCTGGCGGGAGCCGCCGCCGCGCTCGTCGCGGGCGCGGCGACCGCGATTTCCCGGCACCGCGCGGGCCGCGCGACCTGACGGCCCGGGATCGTCTCGCCTCCACGGCCGGCGCCGGCCATCGGCCAGGTGCCATCAACAGGAGGGGACACCATGCATGAACAGGAACCGCGCGAACGGCAAGACCGGCAGCCGGAGAATCCCCCACCGCCGCAGCCGGTACACAAGGACATCAAGGTCACGGAGGCGTCCGAAGAATCCTTCCCCGCCAGCGACCCGCCGTCCTGGGTGCCGTCCTGGCCCGGCGAAGACGAGGAGGCGCAGCGGAACGCGGACGACTCGGCGCCGCGCCACAAGCCGCCGACGTGAGCCGGGGCGGAAGGGTGATAGCGCCATGCAGAGGCAAGAGCACGATGCGGGGCGCGAGCAACCGGTGAGCCCGCCCCCGCCGCAGACGGCGGCCGAAGACGCCCAGGTCACCGAGGCGTCCAAAGACTCCTTCCCGGCCAGCGACCCACCGGCCTGGATCCCCACCTGGCTGGGCCAGGACGAGGACGCGCCGGAGCACCCGGCCGCGACAACGCCGCGACAGTCGCGGGCCTGAGAGTCCGAAGGTCCGAAAGGCGCGGGTTGCCGGGAAGGCAGACTCGCGCCCTTCGGGCCTTCGACCTTCAGGCCCGCGACTCGCTCAGATCTTCTCGCCCGCGACGATGTCGAGCGACATCGTGCCGATCGTGGTCATCTTCAGCACGATGCGGAGATAGGTGCGGAACTGGCGGTAGTATTCCTCACCGACCAACGCCTTCAACTCGTGGCGGTGGTGGAACATGTTGCCGAGCCAGGCTTCCGCCGTCCGCTTGTAGTTCTCCATCGGCAGTTGCTGGATCGCCCTGAGCGCGAAGTCGTGCTCGTCCAGCAGGCGCAACTCGTCGCCGAGCGTGCGGTAGTTGCCGGTCAGGCCGTAGATCTCGTTGACGAAGACGTCGGCGCGCGAGAGCTGCTTGTGGCGGCTGGTCGTGTAGTGCAGCTCCTTGTTGACCATCATCCCGCCCGGCCGCAGCAGCTCGCGGGCCTTGGCGAAGAAGCCGCCGAGGTCGCTGAAGTGGACGATCACCTCGTCGGTGTAGACGGCGTCGAAGGGGCGGTCGTCCCGGTACTCCTTCCAGTGGCACTCGACGATCTCGACGTCGGCGCCGTACTTGGCGATCCGCTCCTCGGCGTAGCGCTTCTGGGTCGGCGAGAGGGTCAGACCGACGCCCGAGACGCCGTACTTCTTGCTGAGGTAGACCAGCGGCCCGCCCCAGCCGCAGCCGACGTCGAGGATGCGCTGGCCGGGCTGGAGGCGCATGTGCTGCGCCAGCAGGTCGAGTTTGGCCTCCTGGCTGGCGGTGTCGTCGGCCGCGCCGGTCGTCCAGAGGTTGGCGGAGTAGATGTTCCACTCGCCACCGGTGAAGGCGTAGAAGAACTCGGGGGGCTGCTCGTAGTGGACGTTGGTGTGGCGCTTGTCCTCCTCGACGGTGTACTGATGGTACAGCGTCTGGTCGGCGGCCGGTCCGGTCCATTCCGACGAGGGGCGCAGCGGGCGGGGGCGCGAGGTCATCCGGCGTACTCCTTGGCTCGAACGGCGCACGCACCGGCGTCGGCGGCGCGCTACCGCGGCCGGCGCGTTGATTTCTCGTGGCTACTCTAGACATTGCGCGGGCGGGCGTCAAGTCGCCGCAGGGCGTGGGGCGTGGGCCGTCCACCTGTCGGAGCCGACCCCAACGAAGAGGATGTCGGTCGCATTCCTTATTGCTGTGCCACGCCCTACGCCCCACGGCCCGCGGCGCGCAGCGCGACGAAGCCCTCGCGCAGCGCGGCCGGGCCGCCGACGTTGCCGGGGAAGACGGCGTAGGGCAGGCCGGGCCAGCGCGACTCCGCGCCCAGCACCCAGAGCGGCACGCCGGGCAGGAGCTGGCCGGGGACGAAGATGCGCCGCCCGCCGAGCGCGTGCGTGGCGAGGTCGTGCGAGGTGATGCCGCCCTTGGCGATCACGAAACCGGGGCGCACGCCCAGGCCCGCGACGATCTCCACCAGCGCCGACGACACCCGCCGCCCGATCTCCAGGCTCTCCGCGGGCGTCCGCCCGGCGACGTACTCGCGCGCCGTCGAGAGCGCGGCGTCGCGGCCGGCGCCCAGCGCGCCCGCGATGGCCTCGCGCGCCTCGCGGATCGCGGCCACCCGCGCGCCCGCGTCGAGGAGCGGGGCGATCGGTAGTTCGTGGTGGGCGAGGTCGCCCGGCGCGAGGAGTTCCCGCAGTTGCTCGCCGGTGCGCCCGACGTAGGAGCCGGCGACGACCAGGCCGGGTCCGTCGCCCGCCGGCAGGGCGGAGCCGCGCAGCGGCGGCAGCGGCGCGATGCCGGCACGGGCGCGCAGCCAGGAGGCGGCGGTGCGCGAGAGGTAGCGCCGTCCTTCGACCTCCAGCATCAGCACCGCCAGCGCCACGACCTCCAGGTCGCGCTCGCTGGCCGCGTTGACGACGACCGGGCGGTCGCCGCGGACCGGGCGCAGGGCGTCGGCCACGCGCTCCGGCCCGCCACGCCGGATGGTGTCGAGCCCGAGCGAGGCGACGTCGGCCGCCGCGACCCGCCCCCCGGTCTTCTCCGCCACCCACTCGCGCAGGTTCGAGTGGCGGTAGCCGAAGGCGCGGTCGCGGGCGAACTCGGTCAGCGCGGCCGGGGTGAAGACGTCGCCCTCGCGGACCAGGTGGACGTCGTCCACCGTGACCCGCCCCCCCTCGAAGAAGGCCGGGATCAGCAGCGTGGCGTCGTAGGGGCCGGTGGCGGCGGCGAGCGCGTCGGTCTCGGCCGGGTAATGGCCGCGCAGGGTGGAGTCGCTGCGGCTGACGATCGCGTAGCGCCGCCCGGTCTCGTGGCTGGCGGCGACGAGCCCCGCGGCGATCTCGCGGGCGATGGCCTCGGCGGTTGCGGCCTCCTGGGCGCGGCTGTTGGTCAGCACGGCGAAGAGCGGGCGGTGGTCCCCGAACTCGCGCCGCAGCGCGTCGGGCGTCCACTCGGTCAGCGCGTAGATGTCGTGGACCGTCTGGACGCCGGTCGGGTCGTCGTCGAGCGAGACGACGACCTCGCCGCTGCGCGCCAGGAAGGCGCGGATCCGCTCGCGCAGCGTCGTGTCCGGCCACTCGGGCGGCAGCGACGCCAGCAGCGCATCGGCGGGCGTCGGGGCGTCGTCGCGAACCGGCATCGCGTATCCACTCCTGTCCAATTTATTCACCGCGGAGCGAAGTACGAGGTACGAATGATGAACGACGGCGTGCGCAGACCGAATACTTTCGTACTTCGTACATCGTACCTCGTACTTCCTCAGCCGGTCACGACACTGAGCGGGAAGAAGGCCGAGACGGTCCAGTTCGGCGCGTCGACGATCTGGCTGATCTTGAGGTCGACGCAGGCGCTGGCCAGGATGTAAGCGCGGGTGCGCGGCAGGCCGTACTCGCGCATCAGGAAGTCGAGCATCCCGCGTAACGCCTCGCGCGCCGCCTCGCGCAGATCGGGGTCGTGGCCGGTCGTCGCGTAGAACGGGCCGGCCGGGGCGTGCGCGTCGAGCGCCGTGCGGAACTGTGGCTGGCGGATCGACCGCCCTTTCAGCAGGTCGAAGCGCAGCGTCACCGTCGCCTCCGTCTCGATGCCGGTGCCGGTGACCTCGCCGTCGCCCTGCGCGGCGTGGACGTCGCCGACCGAGAAGAGCGCGCCGGGCACGAGCACCGGCAGGTAGAGCGTCGCGCCGGCGGTCAGTTGCCGGATGTCCATGTTGCCGCCGGCGTTGCGCGGCGGCGCGGTCGGCTGCCGGCCGGGCTCGGCCGGGGCGACGCCGATCACGCCGGGGAAGGGCGCGAGCGGCACGCGGATACCGGGGCCGAAGGGGGCGGTGCGGCCGTCGCGCAGGTCCCAGTAGAAGCGGTCGCCCGTCGTGATCTCGTCGTCGAGGAGGCCGATGCCGCCGGGCCGGCAGCCGGTCCAGCCCCACGGCGCGGTGACGATCTCGGCGATCTCCACCGCCAGGGTGTCGCCCGGCTCGGCTCCTGCGACGGCGACCGGCCCGGTGAGCGGGTGGCCGCGGGTGTGCGCGGGGTCGGCGGGGTAGGCGCCGGCCGCGATCGTCGCGGCGAGGTCGGGGTCGAGCCCGGCCGGCGCCTCCGCCGCCACCGCGCGCGCGACATTGCCATACGACGCATCGAGCGTGTCGAAGACGACCACGTCGCCCGGCGCGATCGTCAGCCGCGGCGGCAGCGCGTTATCCCAGGCGGTGTGGATCGCCTCGCGCCCCAGCCGGTGGGTTTGCCCCCTCGCGCTCACCTGCCCTCCTTGTAGTCGGGAGTCGGGAGTCGGGAGTCGGAAGTGGCGGCATCCGCAGGCCGACCAGGTCCGCGGTGGCGCGGCCGATACTCCCGACTCCCGACTCCCGACTCA
>DASSSV010000169.1:0-3496 GCA_035708265.1 Thermomicrobiales bacterium
ATAGTCGAGCGCGTTGGCGAGGCTGCAGGCGTCGGTCCAGTCCGACTTGTAGATCGAGGTCCCGGCGCGGGCGATGATCCAGCTCATGTTGGGCATCGAGCCGTAGGCGCGGTGGCAGGCGCCGTCGAGCGCGTCCACCAGGATCGGGCGGGTGACGTCGAGCGTGTCCCGCAGGGCGCGGGCGTGGCGGAACTTCTGCGCCATGGATGTCAGGTGCGGGTAGCGCTCGCCCGGGTGCGCCTCGTTGGTGTAGAGGAAGACTCCGCCGACGTCCCGGTCGGCGTACGCGTCGGCGAGCGCGTTCATGGCCGGCGCCGCCAGCCCGCAGTACGGTCAGGTGAAGCTGCCGAACTCGACGACGGTGTAGGCGTGCTGCGCCCAGATCGCGCTCAGGCACGTCTCCTCTTCGTCGAGCGTCCAGAGCGGGAAGTCGGGCGCGGGCTGGCCGAGCGGCGGGCTGGCCTCGAACCGCATCCAGGGCCCGAACTTCTCCGGCACGAAGGCGTCGTAGTTGTACCGCGCCAGCAGGTTCGCATCGGCCATCGCCCGGTCCCTCCACCCAGTTCCCGCGCAGCCCCGCGGCCTCACTCCTCGAGCAGCGCCGCCAGCCCCGCGGCGTCCACGATGCGGATACGCCGGCGCGCCAGCTCGACATAGCCGGCGGCCTGGAACTCGTCGAGCGCCTTGGTGATCGTCTCCCGGTAGGCGCCGACCAGGTCGCCGAGGTCCTGGTGCGTCACCCCGGTGATGAGATCGCCCCGCTCGCGCCGGAGCCGTAGGAGTGCCGCCGCAAGCCGCGCCGGCACGCCGCGGTAGGCCAGGTCTTCGAGCCGGGCCTCGCTGGCGACCAGCCGCCGCCCCAGCACCGCCAGCATGCGCAGCGCCACCCGCGGCCGGTCGAGCACCAGGCGCTCGATGTCCGCCTGGCCCATCACGCAGAGCGTGCAATCGGTCAGCGCCTCGGCCGAGGCGTTGCGCATGCGCTCGCCGAGGAGCGGCATCTCGCCGAAGAACGTGCCCGGCTCGAGGATCGCCAGCTCGAGCTTCTTGCCGCCCGGCGTGAGGCGCGAGAGGCGCACCCGGCCCTGTTTGAGGAGGAAGAGCCCCTCGGCGGTGTCCTCCTGGCGGTAGATGGCCTGGCCCTTGCG
Organism: Thermomicrobiales bacterium; assembly: GCA_035708265.1. Taxonomy (GTDB): domain Bacteria; phylum Chloroflexota; class Chloroflexia; order Thermomicrobiales; family CADCWN01; genus DASSSV01. Next base: position 1,149 of record DASSSV010000169.1, read on the forward strand.
CGCCGTCGTCATCCGCGTCGCCCGCTCGATCCGCAGCAGGTCGTCCGGCGGCAGGTCGCGGAAGATCTCGATCTGCCGCAGGAACTCCCGCTTGTAGGGCACGGGCGTCTCGCCGGCGTGGCCGCGCGACGTCCCGCCGAAGGCCCCACGCAGCCGCGGCACGACCCCGTTCACCATGCCGGCCTCCCTCCCGCGGACCGCGCGCCGCGCGGCCCATCCGCCGCCCGCGGCCGCCCGGTGGCGACCGTCCCATTGTACCGCCCGGCGGCGGCGTCCAGCGTAACCGAGATTACCTTCGCCGCCCTACCGGCGGCTGGTGCTGAGCGCGCCCCAGGTGGCCACGCAGAAGGGGACGCCATAGGTCAGGGGGATTTGCCAGGCCAGCGCGGGCGTGGGGTGGCCCGCGACGAGCGCCGGGCCGTGGTTGATGGCGGTCAGGGTGGAGCCGACGACGAGCGAGGTCAGCGTCGAGCGGCGCAGCATCGGCCGGAAGCGCAGCGCGCAGCGCAGGCAGCGCGGCCCCCCGGCGAGGGCGAAGGTCAGGCGGCGCGTCAGCGGGCGTCCGCAGCGGGTGCAGCACCCCTCGTCGGCCGGCGGCGCGCCGGATGGGCCGATCGCGCTGGCCTCGCCATTCGTCGCCACGGTCCCTCCGTGCCGCGCCCGGCGGTCGGTGATCCGCCGCGCCAGCGCCTCGCGCCCGGGGTTCCCCAGCGCGATCACCTGCCCGTCGAGCAGGTAGGTCGGGGTGGCGACCACGCGGGGCGGCGTTGGGCGCCGGTCGTCCAGGTCGAGTACCTCGACCACCAGCGCGGGGAACCGGCCCTGCATCTCGCGCGCGACGGCGCGCGCCTCCGCGCAGGCGGGGCACTCCGGCGCGACCACGATGGTCAGCCGCGCCGGCCGCCCGGCATGTCCTTCCTCGTCTCGCCCGTCCATCACGGCCCTCCGTTCCTCCCGCCCGGCGGCGGCCCTCACGGCAGCCCGACGCCGGCGAGCAGGCCGCCGAGCGTCAGCCAGTAATAGATCAGGTACGCGCCCGCCAGCAGGACCAGGACGGCGCCAACCGGCTGCACGTAGCGCCGGGCGCGCCGCCCCCCGCGCAGCGCCGCGTCGCCGCCGGCGGCGACGCCCAGCGTCAGCGCGGTCAACACGGCGCCCATGCCGAGCCCGTAGAGCACGAACTGGCCGAGCGCCGCCAGCACTCCCCGTGCCGCGAGCGCGCTGCCGGCCACCGCCAGGAAGAGCGGCAGGGCGCAGCCCAGCGAGGCCAACCCGTAGGCCAGGCCGTAGGCCAGATAGCCCGGCGCGCCCGGGCGCCGGGCCCGGGCGCCCAGCCGGCCCACCAGCCCCGGTGCGACGCCGCCGTGGAACGCCTCGCCGTCGAGCAGCCGGCCGCCGGCCACGACCAGCAGTGCCCCCACCAGCAGCCCGAGCCAGGGGAAGAGCCCGGCGACCGCCGCCGCCAGGCCCACGGCCAGGCCGGCGGCGCCGAAGAGGGCGACGAAACTGGCGCTGACCACGGCGCTGACCGCGGCGGCGCGGCGCAGGCGGGCTGGCGCCCGGCCCGTCTCGCCGGCCGCGTCCCCGTCGCCGAGGTACAGCCCGAGGTAGGCCGGGAGCAGGGCGAAGCCGCAGGGGTTGACCGCCGCCGCCATGCCGGCCGCGAAGGCGTAGCCGAGCGGCAGCACCGTCGCGACGCGCCCCAGGGCGGTGGTCGACGCCGCCGAGGCGGCCTCCAGGCCGCCCGCCAGGTGGCCGCCGCCCGGGCCGGCCAGGAGCGCGGCCACGAGCGCGCCGCCCGCGGCGAGGCCGATCGCCGGCGCCGCCAGCGTGCGCCCGCGCGCGGGCCGCGAGGCGCTCGGCGCCGGCGGGGTGGGACGCGTGCTGTCCACGACACCGATACTCCCGAGGTCAGGGCGCGCCGGCGAGGAGTTGCTGCACGCCGGCGCGGAGTTGCGACTCCGCCATGGCGCCCGAGACCGTGGTCACGACCCGGCCGTGCGCCGTCAGGAACACCGTGGTCGGGATGCTGAGCACATGGTAGAGCCGCAGCGGTGCGTCGTCGACCGCGTAGGCGGTGGGGTAGGTGATGCGCAGGTCCGCCATGAGCTGGCGGGCGCTGTCGTGCGAGCCCAGCGCGGTGAAGGTGCCGACGTCGAGGCCGACGACGATGACCCGGCCGCGCTCCTGGTCGGCCACGCGCTGGAAGGCCGGCATCTCGGCCTGGCAGGCCGGACAGTCCCCGGCCCAGAAGTTGAGCACGACCGGGCGGCCCTGCGTGAACACGTCGGCGAAGCGCGCCTGGTGCCCGCCGAGGACGGCGTCGCCCTGGTAGGCCACCAGCGCGA
>DASSSV010000170.1:0-16319 GCA_035708265.1 Thermomicrobiales bacterium
AAGCCGCTCTCGCTGGCGCTCTACCCGGTCGTCGCGCGGGAGGCGGCGGCGTTCCGGCCGGACGTGGTGGTGGAGCGCTACTACAATTTGGCCGGCGCGGGGCTGCTCTACGCGCGGCGACACGGCCTCGGCGGCGTGCTGGAGGTCAACGCGCCGCTCTACGACCCGCCCGGCTCGCGGAAGGACCGACTCGACCGCGCGCTGGGCCGGCCGCTGCGCCGCTGGGCCGGCTGGCAGGCGCGCGCGGCCGATCGCATCGTCACGCCGCTGGCGACGACGGTGGGGAAGTTCGCGCCGGGGGGCAAGATCGTCGAGTTGCCCTGGGGGGCCAACACCGATCTCTTCGACCCGGCGCGCGTCGGGCCGGGCGAGCGCGCGGCGGTGCGGCGGCGGCTCGGCATCCCGCCCGGGGCGCGCGTCGTCGCCTTCTCGGGCAGTTTCCGCGCCTGGCACGGCGTCGGCGCGCTGCTGGGCGCGCTCCGCGAGTTGCTGCCGCGCGCCCCCGACCTCTGGGCGCTCCTGCTCGGCGACGGCCCGGAGCGGCCGGGGCTGGAGCGCGCGGCGCGCGACATCGGCGAGGCGGGGCGGCGGGTCGTCTTCGCCGGCAGGCAGCCCTACGAGGAGGTGCCGGGCTACCTCGCCGCGGCCGACGTCGGCGCGGCGCCGTTCGAGCCGGCGCGCCACCCGGCGCTCCGCCACTTCGGCTTCTACTGGTCGCCCTTGAAAGTCTTCGAGTACGGCGCGATGGCCCTCCCCGTCGTCTGCCCCGACCTCCCGCCCCTGAGCGGGATCGTCCGCGACGGGCGCGAGGGGCGCCTCTATCGGGAGGGCGACCCGGCCGCGCTGGCGGCGGCGCTGGCGGAGTTGCTCGGCGACGCGGCGGCGCGGCGGGCGCTCGGCGCGGCGGCGCGCGAGCGGGTCGTGCGGCACTACAGTTGGGCGGCGCACTGTCGCGCGCTGGACGAGACGCTGCGATGCGTCGCCCACTGACCGTCCTCCTCGCCACCGACGTCTTCCCGCCACGCTGCGGCGGCAGCGGCTGGAGCACCTACCACCTGGCGCGGGCGCTGCGCGCGCGGGGCCACCGCGTGATCGTCGCGCGCCCGCGGACGCTGCCGCGGGGCGTGGCGTCGCGAGTGATCCCCTACGACGGCCTGCCGGTCCACGAGTGCCCGCTGCCCGACGTGCGCGTGCCGCTCGCGCGCGGCGTCGCCCGGCAGGAGCGCTTCTGGCCGCGCTTCGCCGCCTTCCTGGCCGACCTCGCGCACCGCGAGCGCGCCGACCTGATCCACGGCCAGCATTTGTTGAGCGTCCCGGCCGCGGTCGCGGCGGCGCGGCGGGCCGGCGTCCCGGCGGTCGCCACCGTGCGCGACTACTGGCCGACCTGCCCGACCGGCACGCGACTCCCGCGCTGCCCGGATGCGCCGCGCTGCTCGGCGGCCTGCCAGGTCTGCTGCCTGGCGCGCGGGCGGCGCGCGCTGCGCCCGGCCGTCCACGCCCTCCTGCCCTACGTCCGCGCCAACCTGGCGCGCCGGCAGCGCGCGCTCCGCGAGGCCAGCCGCGTCATCGCCGTGAGCAACCACGTCGCGACGGTGCTGCGCGACGCGATCCCCGGCCTCGCCCCCGTCGTGCTGCCCAACTTCATCGACCTGTCCGCTGTGGACGCCGCGGGCGACGCCGCGCCGGAGCCGCGCGACGGCCCGATGGTGCTCTATGCCGGGAAACTCGATTACCATAAGGGCGCCGACCTGCTGCCGGCGGCGGTCGCGGCCGTGCCGGGCGCGCGGCTGGTCGTCGCCGGGGACGGGCCGCTGGCCGACGCCGTCGCGCGCGAGTGCGCGGCGCGCGGCGTCGCGCTCGACCTGCGCGATCAGGTGCCCAACGAGGAGGTGCTGCGCCTGATGCGCGCCGCCGACGCCCTGCTCTCCCCGGCGCGCTGGGAGGAACCGCTCAGCCGCACGCTGCTGGAGGCCGGCGCGGCGGGGCTGCCGGCCGTCGCGCTGGCGACCGGCGGCACGCCGGACATCGTCGCGGACGGCGAGACCGGCCTGCTCGTCGCCGACCCGGCCGGCCTCGGCCCGGCGCTGGCGGCGCTCCTGGCCGACCCGGCGCGGCGCGCGCGCCTCGGCGCCGCCGCCCGCGAGCGCATTGCCGCCCACTTCTCGGAGGACGCCGTCGTCCCGCGCGTCGAGGCGCTCTACCGGGAGGTGTGTGAGGGGTGAGGAGGCGGCTGCGGCCCTCACCCCCCGGCCCCCGCTCCCAATCCTGGGAGCGGGGGAGTGGCGCGGAGAAGCGGCGGCGATCCTCCTGGCTTGCGGGCAGGTAGGGCAACAGCGCGCGGGAGGCTGGTCCCGCTCCTCCCGACATGAGGTGAGGGAGCATGCCCCGAGTGGCGTGAGGCTCCTCCTGGCCTATGGCCTGGAAGAGCAGCACCCTGGTTGAGATAGGCCCCCCTCTCCCAATGCTGGGAGAGGGGGGGCCGGGGGGTGAGGGCCGAACCGATGCCAACCGATCGCCCGCTCCACATCGCCGTGGTGAGCCGCACCGTGGCGCCGCAGCATGGGCACGGCGGGCTGGAGCGCGCCGCCGCCCACCACCTGCGCCACCTGGCGCGGCGCGGCGTGCGCCTGACCGTCTTCACCCAGCCGCCGCACCCCGGCGCGCCGCCGCCGGAGGCGTTCGGCGGCGCGGTGACCTGGCGCGAGGTACCGTACCGGACGGCCCCGCTGCCGCTCCGGCGCAACGGCATCCCCGACCGCCTGGTCCACTACGGCGCGTTCGTGCGGCGGGCCGGGCGGGAGATCGCCGCGCTGGCGCGGCGGGAGCGCGTCGACGCGGTCCACGGGCACGGGCTGGGGGCGGCCGGCTACGCCCGCCTGCTGCGCGAGGGGCCGGACGGCGCGCTGCCCCCGCTGGTGCTGAACCCGCACGGGCTGGAGGAGTTCAGCCGGGCGCACCCGGCCAAGTTCGCCGCCTCCGCGCCGTTCCGGCGCGGCGTCCGGCTGGCGGCCGCGGCCGCCGCGCGGGTGGTCTCGACCGACCACGCGCTCGACGGCGCGGTCGCGCGCCTGCTGCGCGTGCCGCCGGAGAAGGTCGCGACGATCCCCAACGGCGTGGATCTGGCGGAACTCGACGCGCTGGTGCGACCCGAGCGCGTGCGGGCGGTGCGCGAGCGCTTCGGGCTCGACGGTGCGCCGCTCACGCTGGTCACGGTCGCGCGGCTGGAACGGAACAAGGGGCTGCGCGAGGGGCTGGCGGCGCTGGCGGCGGCGCGCGATGATTTGCCGGCCGGCTGGCGCTGGACAGTGGTCGGCGCGGGGAGCGAGCGCGACGCGCTGGCGCGGGCGATCGAGACGGCGGGGCTGGGGTCGAACGTGACGCTGGCGGGCGCGCTGCCGGACGAGGAGGTGCAGAACCTGCTGGCCGCCGCGGACCTCCTGCTGGTGCCCTCGCTCTACGAGGGCAGCTCGCTCGTCGCGCTGGAGGGGCTGGCGCGCGGCCTGGCGGTCGTCGCGACGACGGCGGGGGGCCTGCCGGACAAGGTGCGGCCGGGCGAGACCGGCTTCCTGGCCCCGCCCGGCGACGTGGCCGAGCTGCGCGCCGCACTGCTGGCCGCGCTGGCCGCGCGCGACGCCTGGCCGGACTACGGCGCGCGCGGGCGCCGCCTCGTCGCGGCCTGCTTCGACTGGACCCGGCTGGTCGAGCGCTACCTCGAGTTGTACGAGGCCGTGAAACGTGAGAGCGTGGAGCGTGGAGCGTGAGAGCCGGAGCGCCCTGTCAGCACGCCCCACGCTCTACGTCTACGCTCTGCGGCCCACGCCTCACGGCGTACGTATGCTATACTCCCCGGCACGTGACCCGGCAGACCGGGAGGAGGGGACGACCGCGCGACACCGCCAGGTGAGACGCGCCGCGGGGGGCGCGGCGGACGGAGGGGCAAGGTGAAAATCACGATCATGCAGGAGAACCTGCAAAAAGGGCTCGGCCACGTCGCGCGCGCCGTCGCCGGCAAGACGTCGCTGCCGGTCCTCGGGAATATCCTGCTGGCGACCGACCAGGGGCAGCTCAAGCTGGCGGCGACCAACCTGGAGATCGGCATCACCAACTGGGTCGACTGCCAGGTCGAGGAGGAAGGCGCGGTCACGGTGCCGGCGCGCCTGCTGACCGACTTCGTCGGCAACCTGCCGAACGACATGGTCAAACTCGAGCTCGACCGCCGCACGCTGGCTCTGCACGTCCGCGCCGCGCGCTCGAAGGCGACGATCAAGGGCATCGACGCCGAGGACTTCCCGGCGATCCCGACGGTCGAAGGCGAGCCGACCGCGGTCATCGCGGCCGACCTCTTCCGCGAGATGATCGCGCAGGTCGTCTTCGCGGCGGCGGCCGACGAGAGCCGCCCGGTCCTCGCCGGCGTCCACCTGAAGTTCGAGGGGGACCGGCTCACGATGTCGGCCGCCGACGGCTTCCGGATGGCGGTGCGGCAGGGCGACCTGAGCCAGCCGGTCAAGGAGGACCTGGCGATCATCGTGCCGGCGCGCGCGATGAACGAACTCTCCCGCGCGATCGGCGACCAGCAGGAGGCGGTGGAGCTGACGGTGACGCGCAACCGCAGCCAGCTCCTCTGCCGGGTCGGCGCGCTGGAGTTTCTGTCGCGCCTGATCGACGGCAACTTCCCCGACTGGCGGCAGATCGTGCCGAGCGGCTACGAGACGCGCTCGGTGATGCAGCGCGAGCAGTTCCTGGGCGCGGCGCGCCTCGCCTCCTACTTCGCGCGCGACAACAACGACGTGATCAAGTTGACGATCAAGCCGGGTGAGGGCGAATACGCGGCGGGCTGCGTGACGATCAGCGCCAACGCGGCCGAGGTCGGCGACAACACCAGCGACCTCGACGCGGCGGTCGAGGGACCGGAGGGGCAGATCGCCTTCAACGTGCGCTACGTCAACGACGTGCTCTCGGCGCTGAAGACGCCGCAGGTGGCGCTCGAAATGCAGGGTCCCCAGAATGCCGGCGTCATCCGCCCGGTCGGCGCCGGCGACTACACCCACGTCATCATGCCGATGCACCTGGCGTCGTACTGACTCATGATGCGTCGTCAAGTTACCCCTTTGACGCAAGTCGGTCCGGAGCCGGTTGATTTGGCGCGTGCGAGACCTGTTCGCACAACGGCGGGTTCGATGGCCGTGTGGACGCGGTGAGGAGAGAGGTAGATGCGATTAGACGATGAGTCACGAGACGTCATGCAGTCTGATGGTCGCTGCATGTTGTGTGGCGAGCCCGCTAGCGCAGAGTGGCACCCATGGAAAGATGAGACGCATGTGATCGCGTTTTGTACCCGATGCGCGACGGGATACGAGCCGACGGTGGGCGTGGCATATAGCGAACTGGGAGCCTTGATCGGTGATGCTCTCATTCAGCGCATGAACCAAATACGCCCGGACGGCTGGGATATGCCTGGCCGCCTTGATGCCGAGATCCGGGCGACTCTGGCAAGACTCGAAGTCGGGATGCGCCACGCGCTCGGCGCGTATCGGTACTATCATCGGCAGCGCCAGACACAGGACGACACTGGGCGCGGCCGGCGTGAGGTCGTCTAACTGTGATCTACGCAGAAGTGGAGCAGCGCCGGCACATGTTGCAGGCCTTGTATGAGATGATCGAGGAGAATACAGAACCACTGCTCCATCTGACGCATCAGGACGTGGCTCAACTCGGTAGCGTGGTCGGGCTGAGTCAGTCCCAAGCGGACCGGCTCTTCATCCGACTTCTCGAGGCCGGCTTTATCCGAGCTGTCCGGCAGTGTAATGGTCGGCTATTCTACGGTGCCGATCAACGGCCCTTTCTCGGTGCCGTAGTTGAAGATTTGACCGACAAGGGCTTACGAGAAATCGCGGTCCTTCCTCCGGAAAACTCATACGAGGCGCTGGTCACCGGTCTCGAGCGATATATCACCCAACTTGAGCGCGACCCAGCCATGTCGGAAGAGCAAAAACAGCGACAGGTAAGTAAGTGGAGAGCCTTGCTTGGGACGCTCCGCGAAGTCGGTGTCGATTTCGGGGCGAAAGTCGCCGGCGAGGTTATCAAAGGAACAATGGGACTATAAGGCTCCTGCGCGACACATCGCGAGACAATGTTTTCTGCGCTTCTGGACGAAGATTGCCCCTGGGCCGCCGCCAACAGCCCAGGGGCCACGAGAAAGGAGGATGGAGTTTGACCCGCCGACAGTATGATACTCCCTGTACGTACACCTGTCAAGCCCCTCGTGCCGCTCATTTCGCGGGCACCGTGGCGGAGGTCACGCCCGCGTGTCGTACCCGAGACTTGCTATACTCCGGCGCGCCGGGCATCCGCCGCCCGGCGCGCGAGATGCGTTTCTGACGCGCGAAGGGCCAGTGCCGATGCCGGCCGCGTACCTGGCGCTCCTCCGCGGCATCAATGTGGGGGGCAGGAACACACTCCCGATGGCCGACCTGCGCGACCTCTTCGCCGCGGCCGGCTGTCGCGATGTGCGCACCTACATCCAGAGCGGCAACGTCCTCTTCGACGCCGACCCGGACGCCGTCGCGCCGCTGCCCGGGCTCGTCGCCGGCCGGATCCTGGAGCGCTGGGGCTACCGGACGCCGGTGGTGGTCCGGACGGCCGAAGAAGTCGGCGAGGCCATCCGGCAGAACCCTTTCCCCGCCGCCGAGGCCGCCCCGAAGACGCTGCATGTCCTCTTCCTGGCCGACCGGCCGGACCCGCTTCGCGTCGCCGCCCTCGACCCCGACCGCTCGTCCCCCGACGCCTTCGCCGTCCACGGCCGCGAGGTCTACCTGCACCTGCCCAACGGCGCGGCGGAGACCAGGCTCACCAACGCCTACTTCGACACCGCGCTCGCCACGACGAGCACCGGCCGGAACTGGCGGACCGTGATGACGCTCTATGCGATGATGGGTGACGAGTGACGAGTGACGAGTGGCGAGGGGTGGGGTGGGGACGGGGCGGCCCGGCCCGCGCCGCGGGCTTGATGCGCCGTCCGGCCTCACCGCCGTCTGCCGTCTCGCGCCGTTGCGCCGCCGCGGGGGCTGTGCTACACTCCGCGCCAACAACCGCATAGCCCCTACTCTTATCGGGAGTGGCTGAGGGATCGGCCCTGTGACGCCCGGCAACCGGCGAGTCTCGCGCGGTGCCAAATCCGACAGCCCCGGCGACGCGCCGCGGCTGAAAGATGAGAGCGAGTACCGACGATCTGCCTGGCCCCTTCTGCCTTGAGGGGCTTTTTCGTGTGTATCGGTCCGATCCTCAGACCGGGATCGGCGACGCGAGGAGTGAGACGGCGCCGTGAGCGTCCTCGTCAGCGGTTCGCTGGCCTTCGACCACATCATGAACTTCCCCGGCTATTTCAAGGACCACATCCTGCCGGAGAAGGTCCACCTGCTCAACGTCTCCTTCCTCGTCGACTCGCTGATGCGCCAGCGCGGCGGCACGGCCGGCAACGTCGCCTACAGCGCCGCCCTCCTCGGCCTCCGGCCGCGCGTCGTCGCCGCGGCCGGGCGCGACGCCGGCGATTACGTGGCCGCGCTCGCGGCCGGCGGCGTCGACGTCGGCGGCGTCCGGGTGGTCGAGGACGACCTCACCGCTTCCGCCTTCATCACCACCGACCGGGCCGACAACCAGATCACCGGCTTCTACCCCGGCGCGATGCGGCGGGCCGGCGAGCAGTCGCTCCGCGACGTCGCCGGGGCGGGCGTCGAGCTGGCGATCGTCTGCGCCGACGACCCGGCCGCGATGCGCCGCTTCCCGCGCGAGTGCCGCGACCTCGGCATCCCCTACATCTACGACCCGGCCCAGGGCCTCCCGGTCCTCTCCGGCGACGACCTGGTCGAGGGGCTGGCCGGCGCGCGCGCGCTGATCGGCAACGACTACGAGCTGGCGCTGATCGCCGAGAAGACCGGGCTGGACCGCGCCGCGCTGCGCGAGCGCGTCCCGCTGATCGTCACCACCTTCGGCGCGGAGGGCTCGGAGTTCGACGCATGCGGCGACGTCGCGCGCATCCCGGCCGCGCCGCCCGAGCGCCTGGTCGACCCGACCGGCGCCGGCGACGCCTATCGCGCCGGCCTGCTCCTCGGCCTGACCCGCGGCTTCCCGCCGGCGCTGACCGGGCGCATCGCCGCGCAGGCGGCGACCTACGCCGTCGAGCAGATCGGCACCCAGGCGCACCACTACACCGCGGCGGAGTTCGCCGCGCGCTTCGGGCGCAGTTTCCCCGACCAGCCGCCGCTCTCGCCCGACCTCATCCCGGTCGGCGCGGGCGCGGACTGAGCGTAGGCCGGCGCGGGGGCGCCCGGCCGGTACGAGAGCATCACGGAGGAGGGCAGCACGAGATGGTACAGACTCCCGCGGCGAGGTTCGACATCAAAGACCCCGGCCTGGCGCCGCTCGGCCGGCAGCGCATCGCCTGGGCGGCGCGCGAGATGCCGGTCCTCGCGCTGATCCGCGAGCGCTTCGAGCGGGAGCAGCCGCTCAGGGGCCAGCGCCTGATCGCCTGCGCCCACGTCACGACCGAGACCGCCAACCTCGCGCTGACGCTCCGGGCGGGCGGCGCCGACTGCGTCCTCTGCGCCAGCAACCCGCTCTCCACGCAGGACGACGTCGCGGCGGCGCTGGTCGAGCTGGGCATCCCCGTCTTCGCGATCAAGGGCGAGGACGCGGCGACCTACGAGCGCCACCTGCGCGCGGCGATCGAGCACCACCCCAACATCGTGATCGACGACGGCGCCGACGTGGTCTCGCTGCTGCACCGCGAGTACCGCGACCTCCTGCCGGACGTCCTCGGCGGCACCGAGGAGACGACGACCGGGCTGATCCGCGAGCGCGCGATGGAGGCCGACGGCACGCTAGCCTACCCGATCATCGCGGTCAACGACGCCGACACCAAGCACTTCTTCGACAACCGCTACGGCACCGGCCAGAGCACGCTCGACGGCGTGATCCGCGCCACCAACATCCTGATCGCCGGCAAGACGGTCGTCGTCGCCGGCTACGGCTGGTGCGGCAAGGGGATCGCCATGCGCGCCCACGGCCTCGGCGCGCAGGTGATCGTCACCGAGGTCGACCCGGTCCGCGCGCTCGAGGCGGCGATGGACGGCTACCGGGTGATGCCGATGGCGCAGGCCGCGGCGCTCGGCGACATCTTCATCACCGCGACCGGCGACATCAACGTGATCGACCGCGAGCACTTCGCGGCGATGCGCGACGGCGCGATCATGGCCAACTCCGGCCACTTCGACGCCGAGGTCAACGTCCACGCGCTCGCGGAGCTGGCGCAGGAGGGCCGGCGCACGCTACGCCCCTTCGTCGAGGAGTTCGCGGTCGGCGACAAGCGCCTGATCGTGCTGGGCGAGGGGCGGCTGATCAACCTGGCGGCGGCCGAGGGGCACCCGGCCAGCGTGATGGACATGAGCTTCGCCAACCAGGCCCTCTCCGCCGAGTACCTGACCAAAGAGGGCCGCAACTTGGAGAAGCGCGTCTACCGCGTCCCCCAGGCGATCGACCACGAGATCGCCCGCCTGAAACTGCGCGCCATGCGCATCGAGATCGACACCCTGACCGAGGAGCAGCAGCGCTACCTGTCGTCCTGGACGGCCTGACGAGTGATGAGTGAGGACGCCGCATCAATCCCTCGTCACTCGTTACTCGCTACTCGTTACTGAACTGGAGTGAGCGATGAGCACCACCTTCATGCGGTCGCCGCAACTCTTCTTCACCTCGGAGTCGGTGACCGAGGGGCATCCCGATAAACTCTGCGACCAGATCTCCGACGCCGTCCTCGACGCGATCATGGCCGACGACCCCTACGGGCGCGTCGCCTGCGAGACGGCGGCGACGACCGGGCTGATCCTGGTGATGGGCGAGATCACCACCGCCACCTACGTCGACATCCAGCAGATCGCGCGCGGCGTCGTCCGCGACATCGGCTACACCAGCAGCGACAGCGGCTTCGACGCCGAGACCTGCGGCGTGATCGTCGCGATCAAGGAGCAGTCGAGCGAGATCCGCGACGGCGTCAACACCGCGCTGGAGGTCCGCGCCGACGGCAGCGTCCACGACGACGTCTCCGAGACCGGCGCGGGCGACCAGGGCATGATGGTCGGCTTCGCCTGCGACGAGACGCCCGAGTTGATGCCCCTGCCGATCGCGCTGGCCCACGCGCTGACGCGGCAACTCTCCGACGCGCGCCGCAACGGCACGATGCCCTACCTGCGGCCCGACGGCAAGAGCCAGGTGACGGTGGAGTACCACAACGGCAAGCCCGTCCGCGTGGACGCCGTGGTCATCTCGACCCAGCACTCCGCCACGGTGGACAACGAGCGCCTGGCCCGCGACGTCCGCGCCTGCATCATCAACGAGGTCGTGCCGGGCGGCCTGATCGACGAGCGGACCCACGTCTTCATCAACCCGAGCGGCCGCTTCACCATCGGCGGGCCGATGGGCGACGCCGGCCTGACCGGCCGCAAGATCATCGTCGACACCTACGGCGGGATGGCGCGGCACGGCGGCGGCGCCTTCTCCGGGAAGGACTGCACCAAGGTCGACCGCTCCGGCGCCTACGCCGCGCGCTGGGTCGCCAAGAACGTCGTCGCGGCCGGGCTGGCGCAGCGCTGCGAGTTGCAGCTCTCCTACGCGATCGGCGTGGCGCACCCGCTCTCGATCAGCATCGAGACCTTCGGCACCGGCGCGATCGATGACGAGCGCATCCTGGCGCTGATCCGCGAGCACTTCGACCTGCGTCCCGGCGCGATCATCCGCGACCTCGACCTACGCCGCCCGATCTATCGCCAGACGGCCGCCTTCGGCCACTTCGGTCGCCCCGACTTGAACCTGCCCTGGGAGCAGACCGGCAAGGCCGAGGCGCTCAGGCGCGCGGCCGGCCTCACCGAGCGCGAGGCCGTCGCGACGGACGACTGAACGAGACGGGAGTCGGCAGTCGGCAGTCGGAAGAGGCGGCTTCCGTAGAGCAACATAGTTGCTGCTCGTAAGCCGGTACTCCCGACTGCCGACTCCCGACTGCCGACTCCCCGGGGGACACTTGCGGGCGCTCGTCACCGGCGTGGGGGGCTTCGTCGGGCCGTATCTCGTGGACGCGCTGGCCCGCGAGACCGGCGTGGAGGTCGTCGGCCTGTGCCGCCATCCGGTGTCGGGGCGGGGCTACACGCCGATCGTCGCCGACCTGCTCGACCGCGAGCCGGTCATGCGCGCCGTCCGCGAGGTCGCGCCGACGCACGTCTTCCACCTGGCGGCGCAGAGCAGCGTCGCCGCCTCCTTCGCGGACGCCAGCGGCACGCTGACGAACAACCTGGCGGCCCAGGCCAACTTGCTCGACGCCTGCCGCGCGCTGCCCGAGCCGCCGCGCGTCCTCGTCGTCGGCTCGGCGGAGGAGTACGGCCTGGTCCGCCCCGAGGAGGCGCCGCTGACCGAGGCGCAGCCCTTCCGCCCGACCAGCCCCTACGCCGTCAGCAAAGTCGCCCAGGACCTCCTCGGCTGGCAATACTTCCACTCCTACGGCCTATCGGTCGTGCGCGTGCGGCCGTTCAGCCACGCCGGGCCGGGGCAGAGCGACCAGTTCGTCATCGCCGCCTTCGCGCGCCAGATCGCCGAGATCGAGGCGGGCCGGCGCCCGCCGGTCGTGCGCGTCGGCAATCTGGAAGCGCGGCGCGACTTCCTCGACGTGCGCGACGTGGCGCGCGCCCACGTCCTCGCGCTGACGCGCGGCATGCCCGGTGCGGTCTACAACATCGGCAGCGGCGTCGCGGTGCGCATCGGCGACGCGCTCGACGCGCTGCTGCGGCTGGCGCGTGTGCCGGTGACGGTCGAGCCCGACCCGGCGCGGCTGCGGCCGTCGGATGTGCCGCTGCTCGTGGCCGACAGCCGCGCGCTCGGCGCGGCCACCGGCTGGCGGCCCGAGATCGCCTTCGAGGAGACGCTGGCGGCGACGCTCGCGTGGTGGCGCCTGCGGGTGGCGTTGCGGGAGGAAGGACCCTGATGGCCACGGGCGACCGACTGCCCGGCCCGACCGATTACCTCTTCGACTGGATCGTCTGGCTGACCGGCGACGAGCAGGCGACGTTCGCGCGCGAGTACGAGCATCTGCGCGACGAGGGCAGCGGCGCGGAGTTGAGCCGGCTCCTGGTGAGCTGGCACAACCGCGCGATGCAGCGCAAGGCCCGCCGCCGCCGCCTGGAGCGCGAGGACGAGGGCGACATCGGCTGAGCAGGAGTTGAGCGTTATTCGTTGACCATTGATGGTGGTCGGCGCTGTGTATGCCGGAGACCGGCTTCCGTGAAGGCCCTATCGATGATCAACGCTCAACCATGAACCGTCAACTTTCAACCGACAACTCCCGATCCAACGGCTGCCACGCGGGGGGCGGGGCGGACTCGGCGGCGTCGCGCCAGGCTTCGACATCGCGCTCGTAGCGGCTGAGGGCGCCGATCAGCGCGCCGACGTCGAGCTGGTCCGCTTCGAGCGAGAGCAGGCCGCGCACGATCGCCTCCACGCCATGCCGGAAGCCCAGCCGGTAATCCCTGCCATAGTCCTGCGGTTCCGCTGTCATCGTCCCTCCTCCGGGCGCGGCATCGCGTCCCGCCGGGCGGGTCGCCGCCGCCCGCGGCCGCGACACCGCGGGCCCGTTCCCGCGCGGCGGGCGCCGCGCCTCCGCCACGTTCCCCCTGCAAGAGCGCGGCCAGCGCGGCCGGCGGGCGAGTTCTCCGCGCCATGGCCGCGCGAGGGATACGCCCGCCGCCAGTGTACGACGGGCCCAGGACGCCCGCACCGACCGCGTGGGGCCGGCAGCGCGCGTACTGGACCAAAGTACCCGCCCGAGTCCCCCCCTCGCTGCTATTTGCAAGCGCGGCGGACTGACGCATACTGGTGGGACGGAGAACCGGCGCGCGCGTGCGACGCCGGCGTGTGCGGAGGGAAACAACGTGATCGTCGTGCTCAACGGGCGTTCGATGCTGTGCGAGGGGCTGGCGGCTCAGCTCGGCCTGGCGAATCATCCGGTCGTCTCGGTGCCCCTGCTGACCAGCATCAAGCAACTCTCCGCCACGCTGGTGCGGCTGGCCCCGTCGATCCTGGTGCTGGACGCGGGCGACGTGCGCGACGCCGGCTTCCTCTTCCTGGAGGCGTTGCGCCAGGAGCCGGTGCTGGCCGCCTGCCCGGTGCTGATCATCGCCGGCGGCACCCTGCCGGACGAAGAGCGTTTCCGGGCCATCGCGGCGGAGCGCGGCTTCCACCTGATGCTGCACGCGGCCAGCTTCGAGGAACTGGTCGCCGCGGTCGAGGACCTGGCCGGCGAGCGCGTCGACGCCCCCGCCCTGCTCGCGGCCACCGCGGACTGACCGCGCGTCGCCTGGGCGGGCGTGAGAGGCTTGCGCCGGGGGCAGGGGGCTGGCGGTTGAAACCGCGCCAGAATGGCAGGCCCGCGCAGGCGAGTTTCGCGGCGAGCGCAGCGCAACGGAGCGAGCCCCCAGCCGCGGTTGCCACCGCGGGCGCGCCCGCCCGCCGGCGCCGCTCTTGACTTTCGGGCCGCATTTGGTATCCTTTGGGCGGACGAGCGGCGGCGGGCCGACGTTTTGCCCATCGCCGCCCCCAAGTGCCGACCTAGCTCAGTTGGTAGAGCAGCTGTTTCGTAAACAGCGCGGAAGCGAAGAGCCCGACACGATCCCCGCGGGGTGCGAAGCCGCACGCTGGCGGGGTTTTTCGATCCTCCCGGTCCACCCCATTGCGCGCGGGACAGCCGCTCCCCGGCGGCCCGCCCGCGACCCCACGTGGACTCCCTGTTCTCACCCGGTGGTCACCGCTCCGGCCCGCCGGCGTCCCCGGTTGGTCCCGCGCCCGTCCTCGCGTTTGACGGGCGGCGGGCCTCGGGGTACGCCAGTGCAGGGCGAGCGGCACGCGGCGGAAGGGGGTGTCCCATGCTGGTATCCGACCTGATCGACGAGTTCCTGATCGATTGCCGCTCGCGGCGGCTGGCGCCCAAGACGATCGCCTGGTACGGGGCGAACCTGCGCTACTTCCGCGAGTGGCTCGCGCGCGAGGGGCAGGCCGACAGCCTCGCGAGCTTCACGCTGGCGAACGGCCGGCGCTACAGCCGGTGGCTGAGCGAGCGGACCGCCCGGCGCGGGACGTTCCTGGCGCAGGGCGGGAAGCGCGGCGCGTATGCGCTGGTGGAGACCGACGGCCCCCTCGCCGCCAACACCGCCTTCGGCTACCTGCGCACGCTCAAGACCTTCTCGCGCTGGCTGGCCGCCGAGGAGCAGGGGTACACCGCCCGCGACGTACTGGCGGGGCTGAAGCTGCCGAAGCGACCCAAGGCGCGCGAGGAGCCGCTGACCGAGGAGGAGATGGGGCGGCTCCTCGACGGCTACGACCTCCGCGCGCCGATCGCCAACCGCGACTTCGCCATCCTGCTCACCTACCTCGGCACGGGGCTCCGGGCCACCGAGCTGACCAACCTCCTGCTCGACGATGTCCACGTCGAGGAGGGCTACCTGCGGGTGCGCCACGGCAAGGGCGACAAGAGCCGCGCGGTGAGCCTGCCGCCCGAGGTCGCCATGGCCCTCTTCCGCTACCGGCAGCACCACCGCCCCGGGACGGCCGACGCGCACTTCTTCGTGACCCGCAGCGGCGCGCCCCTGACCTACAACGGGATCAAGTGCGTGCTCCGGCGCGCGCGACGGCGTAGCGGCATCGCCCGTCTCCACACCCATCTGCTGCGGCATTCGTTCAGCGTCGCGGCGCTCCGGGGCGGCATGGACCTGATGACCCTCAAGGAGACGCTCGGCCACGAGGACATCCGCACCACCAGCATCTACCTGTCGATGAGCGAGACGCAGCTGCTCGAGCAGCAGCGCAAGGTCAACCCGATCGCCGGGGTCGCGCTGCCGAAGGCGGTGCGTAAGGCGAAGGGGACGGCACGATAGCACCCGTGCCGGCTACCTTGCCTGTCCGGCCCTGTCCGTGAGCGCCCTACCACGACGCGTGCCGGCAATCGATTGCGGATGGGCAAGGCAGCCGGGACACGTGCTGGTCGCGGCCCCGGCCAGGCCGGTCATCGGGGGCCCGTAGCCGCGCGTGTGCCGGTGGACCCGCCACGCGAGCGACAACCGGTTGGAGCTGATAGGGGCATCTGCATCCTCGCCGGCTTCGCGCCGCAGGTGGCGGAGGTCGTGACGGCCCTGCTGACGCCGTGAGCCGACCCGGCTCAATAGCGGCGTGTCCTGGCCGAGAAGTACATCCGGGCAGCTGTAGCGGCGGCCCAACTCGGTGGCTACACCCTGCTTCGCCCCCAGTGCCCTGTCCCGCGCCGCCGTCGCAAGCGCGGAGGGTTACCACATCGCCGCATGACCCAACAGAGCCGCACCGCCCTCAACGGTACCCGAGTTGCCTGCCGCCACCCCATGCGGCGGCGCGCCGTCGAGGCCTTGGCCAGCCGCACCCTTCGCAGGGAGGACAGCGGGGAGGCTAGTCCCACAACGACGTGGATCCTGTATCCTGCTGGCAGCGGCGAGGCGGGCGCGAGCGCGGCGGGGCCGGAGTCCGAGTCGCCCGGGCATTCGCGGCCTGCTGCCAGTCGTGCGCGGTGCCACTCCGGCGGCGGGAGACGGCGCGGCGCGGTCGGCCGCGCGCTCCCTCGCCCCGCGCCGCGTCGATCTGCAGGGCAATGAGGAGGCGTGCAATGGACGTTGCGGCGATCCGCGAGGAGATCCCGGCCCTGGCCCGCACCGTCTACCTGAACACCGGCGGCACCGGCCCCTCGCCCCGCCGCGTGACCGACGCCGGCGCGCGGCCTCGACGGCCGGACTGCCCATTATGGTGCCCACGCCCATCTGCCCCGCGCGCTCACGGCGCCGCGGCGACGAGCCGCTGCACCGCGCCGCGCAACTGGCTTTCCGTCATCATCCCGTCGGCGCGCGCGACGACCCGGCCGCGCGCGGTCAGGAACACTGTCGTCGGCATGCTGCGGACGTTATAGCGCTGCAGCGGCGAGGCGTCGACCGCGTAGGCGGTGGGATAGGTGACGCACAGGTCCGCCATGAGCTGGCGGGCGCTGTCGTGCGAGCCCAGCGCGGTGAAGGTGCCGACGTCGAGGCCGACGACGATGACCCGGCCGCGCTCCTGGTCGGCCACGCGCTGGCAGGCCGGCATCTCGGCCTGGCAGGCCGGACAGTCCCCGGCCCAGAAGTTGAGCACGACCGGGCGGCCCTGCGTGAACACGTCGGCGAAGCGCGCCTGGTGCCCGCCGAGGACGGCGTCGCCCTGGTAGGCCACCAGCGCGA
>DASSSV010000171.1:0-2566 GCA_035708265.1 Thermomicrobiales bacterium
GACCTGATGACCGACCGCGCCGCCGTGGGCTTCGTCGGGCGGGAGCGCAAGGTCACGCTTCTGCTCGGCATCCTCGACGCGAACGCGCCCCCGATCTGGCACGTCCACGGGATCCCCGGGATCGGCAAATCCAGCCTCCTCGACGCCTTCGCCGCCGCGGCGCGCGAGCGCGGCGCCGCCGTGGTCCGGGTCGATTGCCGAATGGTCGAGCCGACGTCCCGCGCGTTCCTCCGCGCGCTCGGCGCGGAGGTCGATGGGGAGATCGCGACGGCCGATGCCGCGGCCGATGGGCTGGGCCGGCTCGGCGAGCGAGTGGTGCTGATCCTCGACACCTACGAGGTCTTTCGCCTGCTCGACACCTGGCTGCGCCAGGTCTTCGTGCCGGCCCTCCCCGTCCACGTCAGGGTCGTCACGGCCGGCCGTGAGAAACCGGCGCCGGCCTGGACGATCGAGCCGGGCTGGGCGGGACTCGTGCGCGATGTGCCGCTAGGCCCGCTGCCGGGCGACGCGGCCGTGGCGATGCTGGTCCGCGCGGGGATCACGCCGGAGGCGGCGCGGCGCATCGATCACCGCACCCGTGGCCACCCGCTGGCGCTGCGGCTGGCCGCCGGGGCCGCAACCTCCGACCCCGACGCGGTCCTGGAAACGGCCGCGCTGCCCCAGGTCGTCGCCGCCCTCACCCACCTCTACCTCGCCGACATCGGCGATCCCCTGACGCGGGCGGCCCTCGAAGCAGCGGCGGTCGTCCGCCGGACGACACGGCCGCTCCTCGCGGCGACGCTCGGCGCGAACGCGGCCCAGGACGCGCTCGATCGCCTCCGCGCCCTCCCCTTCGTCGAGCAGGGGCGCGACGGTCTCATCCTGCACGAGGCGGTGCAGACGACGATCGCCGCCTCGTTGGCCGCCGCCGATCCGGTCCGCTACCGGGACCTGCGGCGGACGGCCTGGCGACACCTCCGGACCAGCGGCGCGGGCCTCGGCCCGGCCGATCTCTGGCGCTTCACCGCCGACATGCTCTTCCTCATCGAGAATCCCGACATCCGCGAAGGGTTCTTCCCGACCGACGCCCACCGCTTCACCGTCGCCTCGGCCCAGCCGGCCGACGGGCCGGCGATCCAGGCGATCAGCGCTCTCCACGACCCGCCCGCGGCCACGGCGGCGCTGGCCGCCTGGTGGGCGCGGGCGCCCCAGACCTTCTGGGTCGTCCGCGATCCAGCCGGCGCGGTCGCTGGGTTCAGCGTCGTCTTCGTCGCCGACGACCATTCGCCCGAGGTGACCAGGGCCGATCCGCTCCTGCGGGGCTGGCTCAGCCACTTGCGGCGCGATCCGGTCGTCCGCGGGCAGCGCGTCCTCTTCAGCCCGCGCTGGTTGAGCCGGGACGACGGCGAGGCGGCGTCGCCGGTGCAGGGCGTGCTGTGGCTGGAGATCAAGCGCCTCTACATGGAATTGCGGCCGCACCTGCGCCGCGTCTACGTGGCCCAGCACGACCTGACGGCCCACGCCGCGGCGATGCAGCGCCTCGGCTTCCGTCGCCTGCCCGACGCCGACGTCGACTTCGACGGCACGCGCTTTCAGACGCTGATGCTCGACTTCGGTCCGGCCTCGGTCGATGGCTGGCTGACCGGGCTCGTCGCCGCGGAACTGGGCGTGGGGGAGGGCGACATCCTCGACGTGGCCGCGCGCGAGCTCGTCCTCGACGAGCGCCGGATCGGCCTGACGCCGCTGGAGTTCGCCGTCATGCACTACCTGACCGAGCGGGAAGGGGCCGCGGTCTCGCGCGCTGACCTGCTCGCCGACGTCTGGGGGCACGACTACGACGGCGGGAGCAACGTCGTCGATGTCGTGGTGGGCTCGCTCCGCAAGAAACTGGGCGAACGAGCGGCGCTGATCGAAGCGGTCCGGGGCACCGGCTACCGCCTGCGCGCCGGCTGACAGCGCTTCGGAGCAGGGTTGTCCCGGCGCGACGTCGCGCCGGGCAGTCCCCGATGGCCGACCCTGCCACACAGACTTCCGTTCTGGGGACCACGATCAGGGCGGCGACGTGCTTGCCGGGGCGCTATCTTTTCCGCGATCTTGCGGGGTACTATGCGTTCGGGTCCATTTGTCCAGCATCTGCTGTCTGCCAAGCGCGGGCCGCAGGGTGTCGGTGATGAACACGATGCGCATGCGGCGGGGCGGCGTTTCGCGTGGCCGACCAGCGGCCTGCGCGGTGAGGAGCTTCGAGCGCATGGATCGTCTGGATCGTGACGTGCTGGAATCGGCCGCGGCCCGGAACACGGTCAATCGCCGGACCCTCGTCCTCGCCCCCGGCCTCGCGCTGCTGGCCCGCGGCATCGCCAGCGTCGATGCCAGGGCCGGGGCGTCGACCGGGACACCGGCACCGGCGGGGACACCGGTGACGACGGGCGTCCCCGAGTGGCTCGCCACGATCGAAGACCTCGTCCGCATCGAGACCTGGCGCGCGGCCGACGGCAGCAACGAGGACCAGGTCGTCGCGCGTCTCGGGCAGATCAAGGCGAAGCTCGGCGAAGTCGTGGACGCGTTCGTGGCGAGCCATCATCTCGCC
>DASSSV010000172.1:0-3253 GCA_035708265.1 Thermomicrobiales bacterium
GCACCGCCGAGGTGCAGTCCCGCTGCCGTCGCAAGTTGCAAGCGCTGGCCGACACCATCCCGTCGCCCGTGTCCCACCCGGAACCCCTCCATGTAGATCCCATCAGCGCTTCAGTTTAGTCAACAACGCGGCCGTCTGGCGGGGCGGCACGGTGACGGAGATGCCGCCGGCCGACTGGGTACTCGGCCGCGGCTCGATCCTCGACGCCGCGTACTACTGCTGCAAGGCCGCGATCCCGCGGATGGTCGAGTCCGGCGGCGGCTCGATCATCTCGATCTCCTCCGTCCATGGTTTCCTCGCGGCGCGGCGCAGCGCGGCCTACGAGGCGGCCAAGGGCGGCCTGATCCTGCTGATGAAGGAGGTCGCCTGCGACTACGGCCCGCAGGGCATCCGCGCCAACTGCATCTGCCCCGGCCTGATCGTGACCGAGAAGAACCGGCCGCGCTTCGAGGAGAACGCCGCGCGCGCCCGCCTGGAAGCCGAGGTCTACCCGCTGCGCCGCTACGGCGCGCCGCAGGATATCGCCAACGCCGCGCTCTTCCTCGCCTCCGACGAGTCCTCCTTCATCACCGGCCACGCGCTGATGGTGGACGGCGGCCTGACCTCGCAACTGCAGGACGACGTCGCCTACCGCATCGCCACCTACGTCCGCGAGCAGGAGGGCGGCGCGGCGGGGCAATAGCCACCACTCATCGGCGGGTGCATCGGCTGGCGAGCCCGCCTGCGCGGGCTGGGACATGGGACCGAGGGTCTTCTCCCCTTCGTAGGGGCCGGCCTCCGTGCCGGCCCGCATTCCCGGCCGACCACCTGCCCAGCGAGGCGGCCCTGTCCTGCATTCCGTGCCGCCCCAGATGCCGGGCGGCGTGGAGACCGGGCCGGCACGGGAGCCGGCCCCTACCAGGCAACGGGTCCGCCCACCACGGCGTCCTGGCTCATGGAGGCGGACTTTGCGGCGAGCGGCAGCGAGCCTCTGGCGGCGATTGAAATCGCCGGCGTATCCCCGCCACGCCTGCTCCGTGCCGGGGATGATGCCGACGCAACGCCTCTTCGACGCCTACCTCTTCGTGGACTGGAGCGCGCGCGGCCTGCCGAGCCCGGCGCGGCCATCCGCCGACGCCATCTGGGTCGGCGAGTGCCCGGCTGACGGCACCCCGCCGGTGGAGACGTATCTGCCCACCCGCGCCGCGGCCGCCGCGCACCTGCTCGCGCGGCTGCGCGCCCACGCCGCCGCCGGGCGGCGCGTCCTCGCCGGCTACGACTTCCCGTTCGGCTATCCGGCCGGCTTCGCCCGCGCCCTCGACCTGCGCGGACCGGGCCTGCCCTGGCAACGCACCTGGCTCGCGCTCGCCGCGCTAACCCGCGACGGCCCGCGCAACGACAACAACCGCTTCGCCGTCGCCACGCGCCTCAACGCCCGCGCCGGCATGGCCGCGCCCGGCCCCTTCTGGGGCGCGCCGGGCGCGGCCGCTGCGGCGACGCTCGCCCCGACGAGCCCCGGCTTCCCCTACCCGCTCGGCGACGGGACCGCACTCGCGCGCCTGCGCCCCTGCGAGCGCCGCCTGCGCGGCGTGCAGGAAGCCTGGAAACTGTACGGCGCGGGCAGCGTCGGCAGCCAGGCGCTCCTCGGCATCCCGCGCGTCTGGCGCCTACGCCGGCACCCTGACCTGCGCGCCGTCAGCCGCATCTGGCCCTTCGAGACCGGCTTCACCACCACGCCGGTGCCCACCGCGGGCCCATTCATCCTCCACGCCGAGGTCTGGCCGGGCATCCTCGGGCGGGAGGCCGTGGCGGCCGAGCAGGCGCGCACCGGCGCGATCAAGGACCGGGCACAGGTGCGTCTCCTCTGCCGCTGGGCGGCGGGGCTCGACGCCGCCGGCGCCCTCGCCCGACACTTCGCCCGCCCGCCCGACCTGACCGACGACGAAGCGCGGGCCGCGATCGAGGAGGAGGCGTGGATCCTCGGCGCGTGAGCGGGCGGGGCCTTTACACCGCGCATACCGCCTGCTACCCTCCCGGCACGCCCGGGCCCATCGCCCGCGCCAAACCCCGATCGGGAGGCAACGCCCATGTCGCCGCGCATCGCGCTCCACTGGTCCGGGCTACTCTGCGCGCTCCTCCTCGCGTCCTGCGGCGCCCCGTCGCCGGCCGCGCCGACCGCGCGCTCGGGCGCGACGCCGCAGTCGCGCGGCCCGCATGACCTGATCCTCGCCACGACGACCAGCACCCAGGACAGCGGGCTGCTCGACGTGCTGATCCCCGCCTTCGAGAAGCAGTCCGGCTACCGCGTCAAGACGGTCGCCGTCGGCTCCGGCGCGGCGATCGCGATGGGTCAGCGCGGCGAGGCCGACGTCGTGTTGGCCCACGCGCCCGACGACGAGCGGGCGCTCGTCGCTTCCGGCGCCGGGATCGGCCGTCAGCTCGTGATGTACAACGACTTCGTGCTCGTCGGCCCGCCCGGCGACCCGGCCGGGGTCAAGGGGCTGCCGGCCGCCACCGACGCGCTGCGGCGGATCGCGGCGGCCGGCAGCCCGTTCGTCAGCCGCGGCGACAACTCCGGCACGCAGCAGCTCGAGCTGAAACTCTGGCAGCAGGCCGGCGTCAGCCCACGCGGGCGGTCGTGGTACATCGAGTCGGGCAGCGGCATGGGGCAGACGCTGCAGATCGCCGACCAGCGCCGCGCCTACACCCTCAGCGACCGCGGCACGTACCTGGCGTTCAAGGATCGGCTCGACCTCGCCGTCCTCGTCGAGAAGGACTCCGGGCTCCTCAACGTCTACCACGTCATCCTAGTCAACCCGCAGCGCTTCACCGCCGTCAACGCGGCCGGCGCGCGTGCCTTCGCCGACTTCCTCCTCGCCCCCGACACCCAGCGGCTCATCGGCGACTTCGGCCGCGACCGCTTCGGTCAGCCCCTCTTCACCCCCTGCGCGCACAACAGTTGCGGGCTGCCCGCCGAGACCTGACGGCCGGCCGGACCGATGGACCTCGTCTGGCAGGGTTTCACCGACGCGCTCCGTCTCCTCGCCCACGGCGACGCCGCCACGCTGCGCGTCGCGGGGCTCTCGCTCGCCGTCTCGGGGCTGGCGACCCTGCTCGCCGCGCTGGCCGGCATCCC
This sequence comes from Thermomicrobiales bacterium, assembly GCA_035708265.1. Lineage (GTDB taxonomy): Bacteria > Chloroflexota > Chloroflexia > Thermomicrobiales > CADCWN01 > DASSSV01. Next base: position 3,116 of record DASSSV010000172.1, read on the forward strand.
GACCGGTGCCGCGCTCGCCCTGGCCCGCGTCCCCGGCCGCCGCCTCCTGGCCAGCGCGGTCAACGCCGGCATGGGGCTGCCCCCGGTCGTGGTCGGCCTCGGCCTCGCCATTCTCCTCTGGCGCACCGGCCCGTTCGG
>DASSSV010000173.1:0-2922 GCA_035708265.1 Thermomicrobiales bacterium
AGCCGGTCGATCGCGGGGCGGCGCGGGTCGGACGACGGGACGCCGGGCAGCCCCGGGTCGTCGGTGAGGAGGACCGGGCGGGTGAAGAAGTCGCGCGCGGGGTTGAGCACCACCCCGCTCCCGAAGGCGGGGGCGACGTAACGGTCCCAGGGAAGCGGCAGGATCAGCCCGGGGCGCGGGTCCGCCCGCGTGAGCGCCTCGGCGCGGGCGTAGGCCGGTGGGTAGGCGACGGGGCGCCACTGCCCGCCGAGCCCCCACCAGAGCGAGGGGCTGTACGCCACGACGAAGAGGGCGAGCGCGAGCGCGGCGCCCGCCGCCACCGGGACGGGGCGGGGGCGGCGCGGGGCGCGCGCGGCGAGTCCCGGCAACCGGGCGAACGCCGCCGCGTAGAGCAGCGGGAGGAGCGAGGTCCACTTCCCGGACTCGCGCAGGGCCCGGAAGCCGGGGAGGTGGAGGAAGAGGGCCGTGTCGACCGGGGCGAACGGCGGGGCCGGGCCGTAGGCCAGGACGAACGCGACCAGGCCCGCGAGGGCCAGCCCGACGAGCTGCCGGCGGTCGCGCCCTCGCCCCCGGACGAGGCCATCCGCGATACCCGCCGCGACCAGGGCGAGGAGGAGGCCGTAGAGGGCCACCCAGCCCGTGCGCTCCCACGGGAGCGCCTGCCCGACCCCGCCGCGCCAGAAGCCGTACAACCCGAGCGTGGTCGCCCCTGTCCCAAGCCAGGGAATGGGGGCGGGGGCGAAGGCCAGAAAGTCGCCCGCGCCGATCGGCGGCGCGCCGCCGGCGGCCAGGCCCGGCAGCGCCCACCAGGCGACCGCCGCGGCGTCGGCCGCGCCGAGCGTCGCCAGCCGTCGCCATCCTCCCGGCGTCCCCATGGCGGCGGCCGGCAGGCCGAGGGCGAGGAGGACACCGAGCAGGATCGCGTGGTGGGCGCTGAAGAGGGTGGCCGCGAGCCACCAGCCGACCGCGGCCGCGCCCGCGCGCCACCCCTCCCGCCCCGAATATTGCTGCTGCTGGCGCTCCTCCGCCGGCAGTCGGCAGCCGGCAGCCGGCTCCTTCCCGGGCCCGACGACCCAGTCGAACGAGCGGCGCCAGACGAGCGGCGCGAGCGCGTACCCCAGGAGGAAGGTCCATTCGCCCGCGGCCAGGCGCTCGTAGACGACGGGGTTGGCCGCGTAGAGCGCGCCCGCGGCGAGGGCGCCGGGGAGCCCCGCGCCCGCGCAGGCCCGCGCGGCGGTCCAGAACGCCAGGGCGGGGATGGCCACGAGGACGAGACGTTCCACGAGGGCGCCGCGCCCCGTCGCCGTCGCCGCCTCGAGCGCGAGCAGCAGCGGGGCATGATTCCACAGCTCCCCGTGCCCGATCTCGTCGAGCAGGCGATGGAAGCGGGGCACGAAGAGCAGGTCGTATCGCAGGAGGTAGGTCGGCGGCGAGCCGACGCGCAGGGCGGGGCCGAGGACGGCGAGGCCGACGAGGAGCCCCAGCGCGGCCGGCAGCCAGCCCTCCGCGCGGGGGCGGCTACGGGCGCGGCACGAAGGTCTGCGCATGGAACACCTGCCCGTCGCCGGCCGGCAGCGCCACCAGCACATAGCCGGCGGCCCCCGCGCCCGCGGGGAGGGTGAAGGTCCCGGAGTACGCGCCCGGCCCCCCGGGGCCGCCCAGGGTCACGTCCTGGGTCGCCACGTCGGGCGCGGCGAGGTCGGCCAGGTCGGCCGACAGGATCGTCGCGATGTCGCGCGACGGCGTGACCTCGTCGTCGAGGACGCCCCAGCCGAAGAGCACGATCCGGCCCTGCCCGAAGGGGAGCAGCGCGAGCGAGGTGCGGTCGTCGCCGGTCGTCGAGGTCCACCCGAGCGCCGTACCGCCGTGCGCGGCGAGCGGCGCGAGTAGCGGGCCGACGGTCGCCCAGTCGTAGCGCAGGTCGAAGGCCGTCGCCAGCGGGGAGGGGTTCGCGGCACGCGCCTGCTCGTGGTGGCTGCCCTCGAGCAGGTCGACGCCGAAGAAGTCCCGCTGCCCGGCCCAGCCGACGGTCACCGTCGGGTCGCCGTCGACGACGGTCTGCCCCGGCCCGGCCCGGTAGAAGCTGAAGGCATCGCCGAGCCAGAAGAGCAGCCCGCCGCGCGACACCCACCCCTTCAGCGCGGCGTAGTCGTCTCGCGCCAGCACATCCGGGACGTAGCCGGACGCCAGGACGAGCGCGGTGTCGGCCGGCCCGGCGACGAAGCGCGCCAGGGCCGGCGCGTCGAGGACTTCCACCCGCCCGGCGTAGCCGCGCAGCCCGAGCTCGACGGCCACATGGTCGCCGATCCCCTTCCAGCTCGTGCGGGACGCGAGGAGCGGCTCGTAGCCGGGGTCGTAGAAGACACCGACCTGCCGCGGATGGGGGGCCGCGCGCAGGGCGACCGCCGAGACGCGGAGAGGGATCGGGTAGGGGTTCGACCCGGTGACCGTGTAGGAGACCAGGGTGCCGCCATCGGCCGTCGCGCCGGCCGCGTGCGCCGAGAGCGCGACCGCGGTCGGCCGGGCGGGGGCGACGTAGAGCAGGAACTCCCCGGCGAGCACGATGGCGAAGACGAGCGCGAGGATGCCGGAGGCGAGCCGGACGGCCGCCCCGGTCCGCGCGCCGTCGCCCGGCCGCGGCGCGGGCGCGGGGGACACGATGATGCTCGGGGCGCAGCGGGGCAGCGCCCGCCCGCCCTCAGTGGCGTCCCATTGTCGGGACGGTCTGGCGCGCCAGCGCGGCGCCGCGAAGAGCCGGGATGCGGGCGCGCCGACGCGAATTGGCCGATGGTTACGCACGCGACACCTCACCAGGTCGAGTCGAGTGGATGACAGGCCGGGCCATGCTCAGCGCGCCTCCTCGGGCGAGGCGTCCGCCCGGACCCGCCGGATGGTGGGCGCGCGCGCGCCGACCGGGAAGCC
>DASSSV010000174.1:0-3119 GCA_035708265.1 Thermomicrobiales bacterium
GCTCCGCCGCGCCGTCCCCTTGCCCACGGAGGGGGCTGGGCCGCGTCGCGGGTCGCGCGGAGCGGGCGGTGGCCCCACCCGGCGCAGGGGGCGAAATAACCGCGGCTCTGGTCCGTAAGAGGAGGTATTAGCGCGGCCCGCGGCGGCGCGCGGCCGAGGAAGGAGCCCGCCATGCCCCGCTGGCGTTCGTGGGCCTCGCTCCTGCTGCTGCTCGGCCTCGTCGCCTGCGGTGGCGCGACCGGCACCGCCTCCACCCTGGGACTCGCCGACGCGACCGCGACCGACACCCCGACGCGCGCCGCGGCCGGGCTCGGCGGAGCCCGCGCGCCCGCCACCGACGCCGCGCCCACGCCCGGCGCCACGGCCACCCGGCCCCCGGCGGCCTCGCCCACGGTCGCCGCCGCCACGCCCCAGCCCAACGGCCAGGTCCCGGCCGGCTGGAAAGTCTACCGCGGCCCGGCCGCCCTCCCCTTCGTCGTCGCCTACCCGCCCGACTGGACGGTGGACGACTCGCTCCTCCCCGAGCAGACTATCGTCTTCCTCTACGGGCCCGACGGGCGCGACGCGGTCGAGCGGATCGACATCGAGATCGGGCAGACGCAGAGCGGGGCCGAGATCGACGCGCAGCGCGACGCCTTCTTCTACCGCAAGAGCGACTTCTGCGACCAGAAGGGCATCGAGCGCACCGAGCACCGCCAGGTCAGCGGCGTGACCTTCGCCATCCTCTGGGCGACCTGCGACGAGTCGAACGACCTCAGCTTCATGCAGGTCGCCTCGGGGCTGCGGGGCGGCGACGAGTGGAACGTGCTGATGCGCACGCCCTACGCGCGCAAGGACGCGCGGCTGCGCGAGGTCTTCGACCCGGTGCTGGCCAGCCTGAACATCTACGCGGCGGCGCCGCCGTAAGCCAGGGCGCCACCCCGGCCCGCCGCCCCGTCGGCCGCATCGGTCTCGTCCCGCCGATGGCGTGGGTGCGTCGCCCTGTGTGCGCGCCAGCCCCTCCGGCGGAGGGCGCCGACCCCGGGTACTTTCCCCTATCGTCAGCCGAGACGTTTCGCCCGCGGCGCGGGCGCTCCGGGCTCGTCTGCATAGGACCAATGGGCCGGCCGTTAGTCCCGACCGGCCACATCCGTTCGGGACCGATGCGCCATAGGCAGCACGGGCGCCGGCCCCTAGCATTGTACGCCGGCGGGCGTAATGTGCTCGCCGGTGGCAGCGATGCGCAGGGGTCCGGAGCGCGGCATGGCCGTCCCAGTGACGATGAGCACGGGCGAGGACACGGCGGGCGACGCGGCGGGGCTGTATCTGCTCTGCCGGATCGACGGCCGGCCCTATGCCCTGCCCGCGGCGGCGGTCGAGCGGATCCTGCCGCTGGCCGCGCCGATGGCGCTGCCCGACGCGCCGCCCGGCGTGCTCGGCGCGCTCGACTACCGCGGCGCGCTCCTGGCCGTCGTCGACCCGCGCCCGCACCTCGGCAGCCCCGTCGCGCCGCTCGCGCCTGAGCAGCACCTCGTCGTCCTCGCCGCGCGGACGCGCTATCTCCTGCGCGTCGATCGGGCCGAGCGGATCGTGGCGCTCGCGGCGGAGCGGGTCGCCGCGCTGGCGAGCCCGGCCGACCGCCCGCTGCTGTCCGCCGTCGCCAGGCTCGACGGCGAGCCGGTGCCGGTCCTCGCGCCCGACGCGCTGGACCCCGGCCCGCTGGTGCGCGGGCGGGAGGACGGCCGCCGATGACCCGCACCCTCGCCGCGCCGGCCCGCCCCGCGGCACCGCTCGACGCCGCGCTCCGCGCGGCCTACCTGGACCTGGTCGAGGGGCGGTTCGGCCTGCGCGTCGCCGGGCACCAACTGGACGACCTCGACGCGGCGGTGGCGGACCTGCTGGCGCAGGCCGGCTACCCCTCCGCCCGCGCGCTCTGGGACGCGCTCGCCGCCGGGACGCGCGACGACCTGCTGGAGCGGCTGGCGGCGCGCCTGACGATCGGCGAGACCCATTTCTTCCGGGTCGGCCCGCAGATCGCCGCGCTGCGCGACACCGTCCTGCCCGACCTCCTCGGCCGCCGCGCCGCCGAGCGCCGGCTGCGTCTCTGGTCGGCCGGCTGCTCCACCGGCGAGGAGCCCTACACCCTGGCGATCCTGCTGCGCGAGCAGTTGCCCGCGCCGGAAGCCTGGGCGATCGACCTGCTCGGCACCGACGTCAGCCACCCGGCGCTGGCGGCCGCGCGCCGCGCGGTCTACGGCGAGTGGTCCTTCCGCGACACGCCCGAGGCGATCCGCGAGCGCTACTTCGTCCGCGAGGGGCGGCACTGGCGGCTGACCGATGCGGTGCGCCGGATGGTCCGCTTCGCCCACCAGAACCTCGCGGCCGACGGCGGCCCCGCGCCCGGCAGCGACTTCGACCTGATCGCCTGCCGCAACGTCACGATCTACTTCAGCGCCGAGACGACCCAGCGGCTCTACCGCCGCTTCGCCGCCGCGCTGGCGCCGGGTGGCTGGCTGCTCCTGGGCCCGTCGGACCCGGTGCCGGAGTCGCCCGGCCCGCTGACGCCCTGCTACCTGCCCGGCGCGATCCTCTGGCGGCGGCCCCTCGCGGGCGAGCGGCCCGCAGCGCCCGCGCCCGCGCGCCCGGCCGCCGCGCCGGCGCCGCGCCGCCAGCCCGCCCCGGCTCCCAAGTCTGTGGTGGGCGCCCGGCCGCATCGCCCGGCAGTCGCCGCGACCCCGTCCGCCCCGCCCGCCGACGCTGCCGAGGCGGTGGCGCGGGTGCGCGAGTTGGTGGCGGCGGGGGAGCCGGCCGCGGCGCGCGACCTGGCGGCCGGGCTGGCCGGGAGCCAGCCGCTCGCGACCGAACTGCACCTGCTCCTCGGCCTGCTCCACCTCGACGCGGGCGCGGCCGAGCCGGCGCTGGCGAGCCTGCGCCGGGCGGTCTTCCTCGACGGCGGCCACGCACTGGCGCACGCCTCGCTCGGCCGGGCCTACCTCGGCCTCGGCGACCCCGCGCGGGCCCGCGCGGCGCTGCTCCACGCACGCCGGCTGCTCGCGGCCGAGCCGGGCGAGCGGGCCGTGCCCGGCGGCGACGGGCTGACGGCGGACGACCTGCGCCGGGCGGTCGAGGCCCAGTTGGCG
>DASSSV010000175.1:0-4988 GCA_035708265.1 Thermomicrobiales bacterium
CCATCTGCGCGCGCCCGTGTTCATCGCGGATGCCGTTGCCCGAGTATAGCGCATCGTGCCGGCCGCGCGGCGCGGCCCCATCCCACGCAGTATACCCAACCGGCGCGCGCGCCGCCGCTGATCTTTCGGGCGAATTGCAAGGCCCGCGCCCCTGTCCTTCCGGACAGGCGGCGCGGGCGTCGGGATCCCCTATCAACCGTCAACTATCAACTATCAACCCGCTAGTCGGCGGGGGTCGCCTCGATGTGGTCGTAGCGGTTGATCTTGTAGATCACGAACGAGCCGACCCAGCTCACGACGAAGATCCCGATGATGAGGTAGCCCAGCACCTCGAAGTCCAGGTTGCTCACCCAGACCCAGAAGGGGCCGGACAGGCTCAGTTGCCCCGCGACGACGCTGAGGACTTCGACCGTGCCGACGACCAGCGCGATCAGCACCGAGACGAGCGTGATGTTCATGTTGTAGTAGAGCTTGCGCACCGGCTTGACGAAGGCCCAGCCATAGGCGCCGAGCATCATGATCGAGTCGGTCGTGTCCACCAGGCTCATCCCCGCCGCGAAGAGGAACGGGAAGAGCAGCACGATCACCACCGGCATGCCGGTGCTGGCCGAGGCGGCGGAGATGCCCAGCAGCGCGACCTCGCTGGCGGTGTCGAAGCCGAGCCCGAAGAGAAAGCCGAGCGGGTACATCTTCCAGCTCGTGTCGATCAGCCGCATCAGCGGGCGGAAGAAGCGGTTCATCAGCCCGCGCTGCGCCAGGAACTCCTCCAGCGTCTCCTCGCTGTAGGTGCCGCCCTTCGCGACGCGCCGGAACATGCGGAAGACGTCGATGAAGACCAGCAGGTTGATGACGCCGATGACGTAGAGGAAGATCGCCGACACGCTCGTGCCGATCACCCCGCCGATGCCCTGCATCGCGGGGAGGTCGCGCTGCACCACGCCGGCGGCGATGGCGACGACGATGCTGAGGAGGACGACGACGCTGGAGTGGCCGAGCGAGAAGAAGAAGCCGACGCCGACCGGGCGCTTGCCGTCCTGCAACAGCTTCCGCGTGACGTTGTCGACCGCGGCGATGTGGTCGGCGTCGACGCCGTGGCGCAGGCCGAAGGTGTAGGCCAGGAGCGCGGTGCCGAGCACGACCGCGTAGCGGGTCGAGACGGCGAGGGTGAGCGCCCAGAGGCCGATGTTGGCGACGGCCAGCACGACGTAGAGGCCGATGACCTTCCCTTTGACGGCCTGGGACTGGTCGTTGAAGATGTGCCCGAAGAACGTGCCCATCGTCTCCCCTTCTCTGGTGCGTGCCGGCGGCGTCGCCGGTCTCCGGTCCGTGGCGGCGGGACGCCCCAGCTCAGGGCGCCGCGCCGCCGGGCTCGTCCTCGCGCGCGGCCGCGTCGAGCGCCGCCTGGCACTCGCGGCAGAGGCCGAAGATCGCCAGGTGCTCCAGGTGCGCCGCGAAGCCGTAGCGCTCTCGCAACGCCGTCGCCAGCGGGGTGACGAGCTCGTCGGCGAGTTCCTGGCGGTGGCCGCAATGCTGGCAGACGAGGTGGTGGTGGCGGTGCGCGCCGCGGTACTCGTACTCGGCGTGGCCGCCGCCGAAGTCGGTCTCGCAGATCAGCCCCTGCTCCTTGAGCCAGCCGAGCGTGCGGTAGATCGTGGCGCGGTTGATGTAGGGATAGCGGGCGCGGGCGCGCTCGTAGATCGCCTCGGCCGTCAGGTGTCCCGCGCCACCCTGGATCGTCTCCAGCACGAGCAGGCGCTGCGGGGTCAACCGTTCGCCGCGCGCGTGCAGCGCGGCCGCTGTCGGATCGGTTGCTTCTGCCATCGGATGTCTTAGTCCATCATAATGCAGATGCGACTCATTGCGGAAAGCACCCGCTGGCAGCAGTATAGCACGCGCGCGAGCGACGAGCGATGAGCGACGAGGGGGACAGAGCCTGGCGGTTGAACCGCGGCCGAATGGCTAGGGGGCCATGGAGCCCGCCTGCGCGGACTAGGTCCCGGCCCGACGGACCAGGCCGCGCCGGCGGCCTTCGTGCCGCGCAGCGGCTCCCGGCCGCGGCTTCAGCCGCCCGGCCCTCGCTATCCGACCGCCCGACCGCCCGACCCTGCCCGCAACCGCCGCGGCCGTCGCACGTTTCATCCCAATGGAGCGCGCCGAGAGGCGCCGGCGGGGACGGCGGAATACAGGACCCCCGCCGGCGTTATCGCCCGGTGGAGCGCCCGGCAACGGGGCCGGGCGCGCTCTGGCGCACGGCGAACCGCCCGGTGGACAGCGACGTCCGCGGGTGGGGGAAGGGGTCGACGATGACCAGCCTGATCCGGCGTGTCGCCGCGCTCCTGGCCGCCTCACCGCCTGTCTCGAGCGCCGGGCGCGCCGTGCCGGGCGACCCGATGTGGCGCTGGGTGGACCACCACCCGGAGGCCGTCTGGTCGCTCGTCATGGTGCGGCGCTAGGTGGGGCGGCACGGAGCCGGCGAGTGAGGAATGGGGACCGGGGCGACCCGGCCCCTTTTCTCGTCCTTGCGCCCCCTTGACCTCAGAGAACACCTGTTCGATGCTGGCAGTCGGCGCGCGAGCGGCGCCCGCGGCGACGCGACGGGGGGAGGGGGCGATGGGCATGCCGGCGGTGGTCCACTGGGATATCAATGCGCGCGACGCCGCGCGGTTGCAGCGGTTCTACCGCGACCTCTTCGACTGGGAACTGCGCGCCTCCGACCACCCCAACCAATTCGCCTATCTGGAGCCGGACGGCGCCGGCATCGGCGGTGGCATCGGCCAGGAGCCGCGCGCGGGCGAGGAGGGCCACGGCCTGCGCCATCGTGGCGTGACCTTCTTCGTGCAGGTGGACGACGTGCCGACCTACCTGGCGCGCGTCGTGCGCCTCGGCGGCAAGGCCCTCTGGGGCCCCGAGGAGGTCCCCGTCAACCTCACCCTGGCGATGTTCGAGGACCTCGAAGGCAACCGCATCGGCCTGATGCGGCGGTAGAGCGCGCACGAGCACCAAGTGGCCGCGGGCAGTACAATCGGCCCGGGACCATGGTCCGCCGGATCCGGGCGGAATCCCCTATGTCGCCGCCTCGGCATGCGAGCCATACTGGCATCGTGGCGCCCGGCGACGGAGAGGGGGAAGCATGCGCGCGGCGTGGCTCTGGCTGGCCCTGCTGGTCCTGCTGGCGGGATGTAGCATCAGCCGGGCGCCGACTCCGCTCCCGACGCCCGGCCCGGGGTCGCGCGCGACGCGCATCGCCGAAGACCAGGAGGTGGCGGCGGAGCTCACCGCCACGGCCGTCGCCCGGTCGGCCACGCAAACGGTCGAGGCGCTGCCGACGGTCACGCCCACGCCGTCGCCCACCCGCACTCCTGCGCCGACCCCACCATCGCACCGCCGCCAACGCCGACGACCGCGCGCGCCGCACCCGTCGCCCCGCCGGCCGGCCCGACGAGCACCCCCGCCGGTCCTCGCGTAGATCCGACGCGACCGGGGCTGCCCGCTTTCTCCGACCTCGTCGTCGACGACGCCCGCCATCGGTTGTACGGCGCGGACAGGCTCGGCGGCCGGATCCTGGCGCTGTCCTTGCCCGCCCTGGATGTCGTCGGCACCATCCCTCTGGGCCAGGCTTCCCGGCCGGCCGGGATGGCCCTCAGCCCGGATGGCGCCGAACTGGCCGTCGCGCTCTCCGGCGCCGGGAACATCGCGCTCGTGGATCCGGCCACCCTCGCGGTCACCGGACGGCTCTATCCGCGCGTCGAGTACGGCCCGAACATGCCGTGGGACGTCCGCTACATCGGCCCGCACCGGCTCGTCTCGGTCGGCAACCCGGGGTCGTCCGGGTTCGATTACATCCACCTCTTCGATACGGCGGGGCGGGCGGAGCTCGGCCACTCGACGGACATCATCCGCGGAGGGCCGAACCTGGCGGTGACGGCCGACGGCACGATCTTCGCGAGCGAGTCGTCCTTCTCCCCGCAGCAGATATACCGCTTCGCCCTCGACGGCAACACGCCGGTGGAGGTGGCGCACGGCCCGCACGGCCCGGTGCTCGTCCCGGCGCTGGCGGCCAGGCGGGACGGCAGCGCCGTCTACACGGCGGGCGGCCAGGTGTGGTCCGGGAACCTGCAGAGCCAACTCGGCTCTTTCTCCGCCCGCGGCGTGAACATCGAGTACGTGCCGGCGACGGAACGGCTCTTCGTTTGTCAGGAGAGCGCGGTCGTGGAGGTCCAGGCCCAGGGCAACTACGACGTGGTGGCGACGCACCCGGTCTCCGCGACGGCGCGGGTCGCGCGGGCGAACGCGGCCGGGACGGTGCTCTATGTCAGCACCGACGCGGGGCTCGACGTGGTCCCGCTGACGCACTGACCCCGGTCTGCGCGCCCGCCCGCGCGCACACGCCCCACCCGCGTCCCGGCTGTGCTACACTGGCGGCATCGGCGGGCGAGCGCGCGGCGGTGCGACCATGATGGCGCCTCTCGACACCGACAGGCGGAGACCCGGCGCGATGTCGCGGGCGGCGGTGCGCCGGGCGCTGGTCAGCGACGTGGCGCTCTGCGCGCGGGCCGCGCGGGCGCTGGCGGGCGTCGCCGCGGCGGGCAGCGCGGCCGGCGTCGCGCTCGCGCTGCTGCCGGGGCGGGCGGTTGCCGCGCTGGCCTGGCTGCTCCTGGGACTCTGCTGCGGGGCAATCGTTGGCCTCGCGCTCGCCGCATGGGCCGTGGCCGACCGCCGCCATGCGCGGCGGGCCGGCCGGGCGCGCGACCGGCTCGCGGTCGCGCTCGCACTGGCCGGGCTCGCCGTGCCGGCGCTCGGCGCGGCCCGGTCGCCGGATGGCGCGGGCGCGGCGATAGCGCTGGGCGCCGCGCTCGGGCTCGCCGCGGCGCTCGGCCCGCTGTCGCTCGCCTGCCTCGCGGCGTTCGTCGGGCTGCAGGCGGCGTACTCCCTCGGCCTCAAGGCGTTCGAGCTCGTCGACGTGCTCGCGATCGCCGGCCTCTTCGTCC
>DASSSV010000176.1:0-6676 GCA_035708265.1 Thermomicrobiales bacterium
TGACGTGGCCGGCGTGCTGCGCGACCTGCACACGAGCGAGCGCGGGCTGACCGCGGCCGAGGCCGCATACCGCCAGCGCGAGGCGCCGCGCCCGGCGCGCCAGCACGAACTCGTCCGCGCGCTCGGCGCGCAACTCCGCTCCCCGCTGACGCTGATCCTCGCGGCCGGCGCCGGCTTCTCCCTGGTGCTCGGCGCGGCGGCGGACGTCGCGATGATCGGCGCGATGATCGTCGCCAACGCCGCGATCGGCGCCTGGCAGGAGCGCCAGGCCGGCCGGGCGGCGGAGGCGCTGGCCGAACTCGGCACCGCCACCGCGCGGGTGCTGCGCGACGGCCGGCCGGTCACGATCCCGGCGAGCGCGGTCGTGCCGGGCGACATCGTCCTCCTCGCCCCCGGCGACCGCGTCGCGGCCGACGCCCGCGTCGTCCAGGCGCACGGCCTCGAAGTGGACGAGGCGGCGCTGACCGGGGAGTCGCTGCCGGTGGCGAAGGCGCCGGCGGGCGGCACCGCCGCGAGCCGGGTGGTGCTCGAGGGGAGCGACGTCACGGTCGGGACGGGCCGCGCCGCGGTCGTCGCCGTCGGGGAGCGAACGCGCCTCGGCGCGACCGCCGCCGCGCTAGCCCTCGATGAGACGACACAGAGCCCGCTCGGCCAGCGCCTCAGCCGCCTGCTGCGCCAGTTCCTGCCCCTGGCGATCGCCGGCGGCGCGCTGGTCGTCGGCGGGGGGGTGGCGCGCGGCCGGCCGCTCGGCCCGGCGCTCGCCATCGGCGGGAGCCTGGCGCTCGCCGCCGTGCCGGAGGGGCTGCCGCTCCTCGCCGGCGTCGGCGAGGCCGGCGTGGCGCGCCGCCTGGCCGGCCGACAGGCGCTGGTGCGGCGGCTGGCCGCGGTCGAGGCGCTCGGCCGCGTGGACATCGCCTGCACCGACAAAACCGGCACGCTGACCGAGGGGAAGCTGGCGCTGCGCGTCGTCGCCAGTCCCGGCCGCGAGGCGCTGCTGCCCGGCCCGCTCGCGCCCGGGCTGCGCCACGTCCTCCTCACCGCCGCGCTCGCCTGCCCGCATCCCGACGCGCCCGACGCCAGGGCCCACCCGACCGACGTCGCGGTCGTCCGTGGGGCCGAGGAGGCGGGGCTCGACGGCGCGCTGCGGTCGCCGCGGGAGGCGGAGGCCGGCTTCGACCCGGTGCGCGGCTTCCACGCCGCCGTCGTCGAGGGGCGACTCCGCGTCAAGGGCGCGGCGGAGGCGCTGGCGCCGCGCTGCGCCGGCGTGCGCCGGTCGGGGAAGGACGTGGCGCTGGACGACGCCGGCCGCGCCGCGCTCTTGGACCGGGCGCGTCGCCTCGCGGAGCGCGGGCTGCGTGTCCTCCTCGTCGCCGAGGGCCCGCCGGATACGCCGCCGGCCGACCCGCAAGGGCTGGTCGCGCTCGGCTTCGTCGGCCTCAGCGACCCGCTGCGGCCGGGCGTCCCCGCCGCGGTGCGGCGCTGCCGCGACGCCGGCGTGCGCGTCATGATGCTGACCGGCGACCACCCGGCGACGGCGCGGACGATCGCGCGCGAGGCCGGCCTGCTCGACGGCCGCGAGACCGACGGCGAGGTTCTGACCGGCGCCGAGATCGCCGAGCTGGAGAACGGCGACCTCGACGCGGCGCTGGCGCGCGCCGCGGTCGTCGCGCGGATCACGCCGCTCGACAAGGTGCGCATCGTCGAGAGCCTGAGGCGCCAGGGGCACGCCGTCGCCATGACCGGCGACGGCGTCAACGACGCGCCGGCGCTGCGCCTGGCCGACGTCGGCGTGGCGATGGGGCGCGCGGGGACGGAGGTCGCGCGGCAGGCCGCCGACGTGGTCCTGGCCGACGATGACTTTTCCACGCTGGTGGAGGCGCTGGTCGAGGGGCGGAGCTTCTGGCGCAACGTGCGCCGCGCCCTCGGCCTGCTGCTCGGCGGCAACCTGGGGGAACTCGGACTGATGGTCGGGGCGAGCGCGCTCGGGCTGGCCCCGCCGCTGATCGCGCGGCAGATCCTCGCGGTCAACGTCATCACCGACGCGCTCCCGGCGCTGGCCGTGGCGCTGCAGCCGCCCGAGCACCGGCACCTGGCGGGTCTTGCGCGCGAGGGCGCGGCGGCGCTCGACGCGCCGCTACGCCGGGAGGTGCTGCGGCGCGGCGCGGCGACGGCGTTCCCCTCGCTCGCCGCCTACGGCTTGGCGCTCGGGTTCGCCGGGCCGGCGCAGGCGAGCACGGTCGCCTTCGCCAGCATCGTCGCCACCCAGCTCGCCCAGACGCTCGACGCCGGGCGGACCGAGGACGGGCTTAGCCGGGCCGTCGTCGGCGCGGTCGCCGGGTCGACGGGGCTGCTCGTCGCCGCGCTGGTGGCGCCGCCGCTCAGCGGCCTGCTCGGCCTGGCCGCGCCGTCGCCGCTCGGCTGGCTGCTGATCGCGGGGGCGACCGGGGCGGCGGTCCCGCTCGGGCGCGCGCTGACCGTGCCGGCCGGCGTGCTGGCGCGGACGCGCTGGTTCTCGGCGCCAGCGCTCCCCGCGCCGGCCGCCGCCGTGTAGCGAAGTAAGGAGGGAAGCGATGTCCGGGGAAGAGCGCGGCCTGACGAGCGAAATCGGCCCGCTGGAGATCGAGTGGCCGCTGACGATCGGCTATTACGGCGGCATCGCTCTGGCGGTGGCGGCCGGGGTGATCGAGCCGCCGCTGGCGATCTTCATCGCGGCGGTCCCCCTCTTCAAGATGCTCAACCGGCCAGACGCCTCGCGGCCGACGCGGATCGTGTCGCAGGTCCTCGCCGGCATGGCGAAGCCGGTCGGCGGCGACAGCCCGGCCGCCGTCCGCTTGCAGCCGTCGCCCGCCCGCGCGGCCCGCAAGGGCGTCGTCGGCGAGGCGCGCGACCTGGCCGAGCGACGGCGCGGCGCGGGCGCGAAGGCCGCCGGGTAAGCACAGGGCCGGTTCACCCGGCCTATTGCTGGTCCTTCCCCTTGGCCGCCTCCTGCTCGCCGCTGCGCCGGCCGCCGTGCAGCAGCCAGGCCAGGATGACTGCGAGGATGGCGCCGCCGGCCGGGCCGGCGAGGTAGACCCAGGCGTGGTCCAGCGCGCCGCCGACGAGCGCGGGACCGAGCGAGCGCGCCGGGTTCATCGAGGCGCCGCTGACCGGGGCGGCGAAGAGGCCGTCGAGCGCGATCGTCGCGCCGACGGCCAGCGCCGCGCTCGGGCCGATCAGGCGGTAGTGCGTCGCCGTGCCGAGGATCACCGTCACCAGGAAGAAGGTCAGGATCACTTCCATCACCAGTGCGGGCACTACGCCGAAGCGCGGCTGGCTCGCGCCGAGGTGGGCGACGTCCCCGAAGAGCGCGCCGAGGATCGTCGCCGCGACCACCGCGCCGCCGAACTGCGCCACCCAGTAGCCGGGCACGCGCCAGGCGGGGAAGTCGCGCCGCAGGGCGAAGGCCAGCGTCACCGCGGGGTTGTAGTGCGCGCCCGACTCCTGGCCGAGCGCGTAGATCAACGCCAGCACCACCAGCCCCGGCGCGACCGCCCGCGCCGCCGGCCCGACCTCGCCCCCGCTCAGCGCGGCGACCACGTCGCCGCCGGCCGCGACGAAGGTGAGGGCGAAGGCGCCGACGAACTCGGCGACGACGGCGCGGACCTCCGCGACGAGGCCCTGCGGCTCCCGCTCGTGCCGATCCTTGTCCCCCATCGCCTGTTACCCGCCCGCGATGACGCCGAGCGTGCTCAGGAGCTGGCTGACCAGCGAGACGACGACGGCGGTCGTGACGAGGGCGACGGTCCCCCAGCCGAGGACGTTGTAGAGCCGGGTGTTTTTGAGGTCGCCGACCAGCCGCCGGTCGTTGACCAGCAGCATGATGAAGACCAGGATGACCGGCAGCAGGATCCCGTTGAGCACCTGGATCCCGAGCAGCAGTTGGATCACCGGCAGGTGCGGGATCAGCGCGATGGCCGCGCCGACGACGATCAGCGCGGTGAAGAGGCTGAGGAAGAAGCGCGCGCGCCGGAAGTCGAGGTTGACGCCCTTGCGGAAGCCGAACGCCTCGCTGACCGCGTAGGCGGTGGCGAGGGGCAGCACCGCCGCGGCGAGGAGCGACGCGCCGAGCAGCCCGACCGCGAAGAGGAGCGTCGCCGCGCTGCCCGCCACCGGCTTCAGCGCCTGCGCCGCGTCGGCGGCGGTGTTGATGTCGTGCTTGCCGGCCACGAAGAGCGTCGCGCCGACGGCGATGATGATGAAGGCGGAGATCAGGTTGCTGGTGAGCGCGCCGACGTAGCTGTCGGCGCGCTCGGGCCCGTAGTGCCGCCGCGCCACGCCCTTCTCGACGACCGTGCTCTGCTGGAAGAGCTGCTGGTAGGGCGTCAGCGTCGTGCCGATCAGCGCGACGACCAGCAGCAGCTCGGCGGTGTCGGCGTGCAGGCGCGGGACCACCGCGCCGCGCGCGACCGCGCCCCAGTCGGGGTGGCCGAGCACGGCCGCGACCGGGTAGGCCAGGAAGGCGACCGCCATCGCGACGAAGACCTTCTCGACGCGGGCGTAGTTGCCGGCGACGACCAGGTACCAGACCAGCAGGGCCGCGAGCGGCACGACGATGTACTTGCTGATCCCGAAGAGGTCGAGCGCCGCGCCGATGCCGACGAACTCGCTCACCACGAGGCCGCCGTTGGCGACGAGGATCACCGTCACCGCGAAGAGCGCCCAGCCGATGCCGAAGCGCTCGCGGATCAGGTCGAGGAGGCCCCGCCCCGTCGCCGCGCCCAGCCGTCCGGCCATCTCCTGCACCACCGCGAGCGAGACGGTGATGAGCACCAGCACCCAGAGGAGCTCGTAGCCGTAGGCGGCGCCGGTCGAGCTGTAGGTGGCGATGCCGCCCGCGTCGTCGCCGGCGACCCCGGCGATGAAACCCGGGCCGAGGACGGCCAGCCAGCGCAGGACGCCGGGCGGGGGCCGGTGCAGGCCCCTGAGCCGCACGCTGCGCCCGCGGATGTTCAACCACAGCCCGGCGCGCATCCCACGGGGGCGCCCCAGGTCCTCGGCCAGCGGCTGGAGACTGGCGGGTATCGGCTCGATCTCGCGCGCCTCCCGCGACCCCGCCGGCGTCCTCATGAGAAGACCCTCGGCGCCTGCCGGCGCCAGCTCTCCGGCGCCGCCTGGGCGATGGCGGCGTCGACCGTCACGGCGCCGAGCACCCGGCCGTCGTCGGCGACCACCGGGAGCGCGAGCAACTGGCTGTCGATGATCCGCTGCGCGGCGTCGCGCGCGGACTCGAGGGGGCGGACGACGAGCAGCCCGGAGGTCATGATCTCGTCGAGCCGGCGCTCGTCGCCGGCGATGACGAGGTCGCGCAGGGTCACGAGGCCCCGCAGGGCGTGTGGCGGCTCGGGCGCCACGACGTAGACGTAGTAGGGCATGTCGGGGGTGGCGAGCTCGCCGCTCAGGCGCTCGCGCGCCTCGCGCACGGTCAACCCGGCCGGGATGGTCGGGACGTCGTTGGTCATGATCCCGCCCGCGGTGTCGTCGGGGTAGCGCAGCAGGTCGATCAGTCGCTGGCGCTGCGGGGCGGGCAGGTCTTCCACGCGGCGGCGGGCCTGCTCCAGCGGCAACTGGCCGAGCAGGTCGGCGGCGTTGTCCGGCGCCATCAGTGCCAGCAGGCGCTCGGCGTAGTCGTCGTCCAGCTCCTCGAAGACCTGCAGCCGGCGCTCCGGCGCCATCACCTCCAGCACGTCGGCGGCCAGGGGGTCGGGTAGCAGCGTCAGCAGCTCGGCGGCGTGGAGGTATGGCAGGCTCTCCATCAGGCTCGCGATCTGTCCTGGCGGCAGGTGGGCGACGCGACGATGGTAGTCGCGGCCGGCCTGCGCCGCGCTGGGGTCGCCGCGCAGGAACTCGATGGAACGCCAGTCGTGTAGGTCGCGCCCCGCCTCGCGCCCGAGGAGCCCGCGGCTGATCCGCCGCAGCACCGCCCACGGGCTGGCGTCGACGGCGCGCAGCCGCAGCACGCCGTCCTCCTGCATCAGCCAGAGGTCGTTGGCGCGCAGAGCGTCCTGGCTCTGGATGTCGAGCACCAGCGCGTCGAGGATGTCACGCCGGAGGAGGACGGCCTGGGCGAGCGCCTCGGGGGATGGAGGCTGCGCCGCGTCGAGGTCGGCGACCCGGATGGTGCGCTCGCGCCAGGAGATCGACTCGACGGCGTCCCAGAGCAGGGCTGCGAGCCGCCGCTGCCCATCGTGGACGAAGATCTGGGTCACGGATGGGTAATCGCCGGCGGCGAGGTCGATCGCCAGGTCGCGCAGGCGCGTCCGCCGGCCGCGCGCGTCGGCTACCATGAAACGCCTGAGTTCGGCGAACATCACCATCGCCGCCGCTCCGCATGCACGCTCCAGCGTACGCCCGGGCCGCTCCCGGGCGCCGCCTCACGCGGCGCTTAATGCAAGCGGCGTGCCAGGGCGAGTGATGAGTGACGAGTGACGAGTGACGAGGGAGTGCCGAGCGATGAGCGATGAAGGGGACGGAGGGCGGGCGACGCGCCGGCGATTGAAATCGCCGCTACGGGCTCGCTCACGCTCGCCACGAAACCCGCCTGCGCGGGTTGGGACGAAGCCGGCTGCCGCCTCTCCGCCCTCCGTACTTCTGTCCTCCGTCTTCCGTCCTCCGTCCCCTCGTCACTCGTCACTCGCCG
>DASSSV010000177.1:0-4080 GCA_035708265.1 Thermomicrobiales bacterium
CGCCGGTCGGCCCGACGACCGCCGCGGTCTGGCCGGACAGGATCGTGAAGTCGACGTCGTGCAGCACCTCGCGCCCCGGCTCGTAGGCGAAGGAGACGTGGTCGAAGTCGATGCGACCGGCGACGCGCCCCAGCACGGTCGCGCCGGGCGCGTCGGCCGGCTCGGGCGCCTCGTCGATGATGCCGTAGATCCGCTCGCTGCCGGCCAGCGCCGCCTGGATCTGCGTGTAGACCTGCGAGACGAGCTGGATCGGGCGGAAGAACTGCTGCACGTAGATCAGGAAGGCGGCGACGACGCCGACCTGGATCGTGCCCTGATAGGCCAGGTAGCCGCCGTAGCCGATCACGATCGCCGTCGCCAACGTGCTGAGCACGTCGATCGCCGGCGAGAAGGCCGCGGTGACGCCGACCGCCTGGACGTTGGCGTTGCGGTTGGCGGCGTTGCGGCGACGGAAGCGGGCGATGTTCGCCTCGGTGCGGTTGAACGCCTGCGCCTCGCGCACCCCGACGATCTCTTCCTGCAAGCCGGCCGTGACGTCGCCGACCGTCTCGCGGGTGACGCGGAAGGCGCGGCGGGCGCGGCGGGCGAAGAAGGAGGTCGTTAGCAGCATCACCGGGATGATCGTGAAGCTGACCAGCGCCAGCTCGACGTTGAGCGCCAGCATCGCGACGATGATGCCGGCCAGGCTGAAGATGCTGCCGAGGACCTGGCTGAGCCCCTGCGAGAAGAGCTGGTTGAGCGTGTCGACGTCGTTAAGCAGCCGGCTCATCAGGTCGCCGACCGGCCGGCGGTCGAAGTAGCCGAGCGGCAGGCGCTGGAGGCGCGCGAAGAGGCGCTCGCGCAGGGACGCCAGGATGCCCTGGCCGATCGCGCCGATGCGGTAGGTCTGCCCGCGCGACGCCAGCGTGGATACGACGTAGGCGAGGAGGACCAGGAGCATCGTCCGCGCCAGCGCCCCACCGTCGCGCGGGATGATCGCCTTGTCGATCGCCTGACCGATCAGCCAGGGTGCGGCCGCCTGCGCCACCGCGCCGACGACGATCAGCGCGAAGACGACGACCAGTTGCCCCTTGAACGGCGCCAGCTCGCCGAGCAGCCGCCGCGCCACCGCCCGGCGGTCGCGGGCGCGCGCCTCCTCGGCGCTGGCCATCATCATCAGCCCGTGCTGCCGCATCGTCAGTTCCCCTCGCCCACCGGCAGCGCGGCCGCCGGCCGTTCGGCCTGGAGCTGCGAGCCGAGGATCTCGTTGTACAGCTCGCTCTCCGCCAGCAGTTCCTCGTGCGTCCCCTGCGCCGCGATGCGGCCGTCGTCCACCACCAGCACCAGGTCGGCGTCGCGCACCGTGCTCAGGCGCTGGGCGATGACGAAGGCGGTGTGCCGGCCGGCGCGCAGCAGGCGGTCGAGCGCGTCGAGGATCAGCGCCTCGGTGCCGGCGTCGACCGCCGAGGTGCTCTCGTCGAGGATCAGGATGCGCGGGTCGACCAGCAGGGCGCGGGCGATGGCGATGCGCTGGCGCTGGCCGCCGGACAGGCCGATGCCGCGCTCGCCGACGACCGTGGCGTAGCCGCGCGGCAGCTCGCGGATGAACTCGTCCGCCTGCGCCGCCCGCGCCGCCGCCTCGACCTCTTCTTGCGTGGCGTCGGGGCGGCCGTAGGCGATGTTGTCGCGCACGGTGCCGCTGAAGAGGAGCGTTTCTTGCAGCGCGACGCCGATCTGGCTCCGCAGCGAGGCCAGCGTGACGTCGCGCACGTCCCGGCCGTCGATCGTCACGCGGCCGGCCGTGGGGTCGTAGAAGCGCGGGATCAGGTTGATGACGGTGCTCTTGCCGGAGCCGGTCGTGCCGAGGATCGCCACCGTCTGCCCCGGCTCGGCGGTGAAGGCGACGCCGCGCAGGATCTCGCGCTCGCTGCCCGGGTAGCGGAAGTGGACATCCTCGAACGCAACCCGGCCGGCGATCTCGCCGAGCGGCCGCGCGCCCGGCCGGTCGTGGACCTCGACCGGCGCGTCGAGCACCTCGAAGACGCGCAGCGCCGAGGCGCCGGCCCGCGAGATGCCGGCCGACTGGAAGCCGATGGTGAAGAGCGGGAAGAGCAGGAAGCTCAGGTAGGTGTTGAAGGCGATCAGCCCGCCGATGGTCAGCGCGCCGCCGATCACCTGCCAGCCGCCGTACCAGATGACGATCAGCGTGCCGATGCTGCTGCAGAAGAAGACGAAGGGGAAGTTGTTCGAGAAGAGGCGCACCGTCTGCAGATTCTTCGTTAACAGCGCGTCGTTGACCCGCCGGTAGCGCTCGCTCTCGTAGTCCTCGCGGACGAAGGAGCGGATGACGCGCAGGCCGGTGAGGTCTTCTTGCAAGACGGTGTTGAGCTGGCCGAGCGTCTGCTGCACCTGCACGAAGAGCGGGCCGACGCGCCGGATGAAGGTCATCAGGATCAGGACGATCGCCGGGACGATCGTCAGTGCCGCCAGCGTCAGCTTCCAGTTCAGCGCGAAGAGCAGCGCGGCGCTGCCGACCAGCATGATGACGGCGTTGCAGAGCTGGATCACGCCGGCGCCGGCGAAGGTGCGGATCTGCTCGACGTCGTTGGTGACGCGGGTGAGGAGCTGGCCGGTCTGCACCTGGTCGTAGTAGCTGAAGCTGAGGCGCTGGATCTTGGCGAAGAGGGCGTCGCGCAGGTCGTAGGCGACGCCCTGCGACGCCCGCTCGGCCAGATAGCCCTGGACGAAGTTGAAGAGCCCGCGCACCACCGCGACCGCGACCAGCCCGACCGTCGCCGCGACGATCGCGGCGGTGCGGTGCCGGGCGATGCCGTCGTCGATGGCGATGCGGATGAGTTGCGGGCTGATCAGGTTCGCCACCGTGACGAAGATGAGCGCGATCAGCGCGCCGAGCGTGTCCCGCCAGTAGGTCTTCAGGTAGGCCAGCGCCCGCCGGAGAGCCTTGCCGCCCCCCGGCTGCGACGGCGGCCCTCCCGGCCGCCGCGGACCGCCCCGCTGCATCGTCTCGCCCCCAACCGTCGCGCGGGCGGCGCGCCGCGCGCCGGCCCACGTCGCGAACCACTGAACGCCATCGAATAGTATAGCGGCGCGCGATGGAATAGTCCCTGGCCCGGCGTCCAGTCCTGCTCCTGGCCTTGCGGCCCGGCGGGCACGGCGCGCCGGGGGCCACCAGGCAGCAGGGGACCGGGCGCCGGCAGCGGGCCGACGCCCGGCTTCACCCGGACGATTACAGCAGTTCGGTCGGCCCGGACTGCTCCTCCGGCTTGCCCTCGGCGAAGAGCGCCTCGATCTCGCGCCGCGTCCGCGCGACGATGTCGCGCAGGCGGCGGGCCTTCTCGGGGTCGCGCAGCGCGCCCTCGGCGCCGGCGCGGCGCATGAACGAGCCGAGCTGCCGCAACTCGCCGAAGATCTCGCGGATCTCGGCCTGGCCGGCGGCGCCGCGCGCCGCGCCGATCCGCGCGCGCAGGCGCTCGACCAGCTCGGCCTGCTCGGCGAGGAAGTGGCGCCCCTCGTCGGTGATCGTGTAGACGCGCTTGCCGTCCTGCTGGCTACTGGTGACGTAGCCCTGGTCCTCCAGCAGTTGCAGCGTCGGGTAGACCGAGCCGGGGCTGGGGCTGTAGAAGCCGCGGAAGCGCTCCTCCAGCGCGCGGATCACGTCGTAGCCGTGGCGCGGCTGGTCCTTGATCAGATCGAGGATCACGTACTTGAGGTCGCCGCGGCCGAAGAAGCGCTCGGCGTGCGCTCCCATGCCGCCGAAGCGGCGGCCGAACGGTCCGAACGGCGGCCCCCCCGGCCAGGGGTCATCGCCGTGGCGGTGGCGGTGGTGTGGGCCGGCGGGCTGATCCCACGGCGGCGGGCCGCCCTTCCAGCGCATCCCGTGTCGCTGGCGGTCGTGTCGGTCGAACATCGCGGCCTCCTTTCAAACCGATATATAACGATATATCGGTATTATAGGCGCGCGCGGGGGCGTTGTCAAGGGGGCGGCCGGGGGCCGGCGGCCCTCACCCCCCGGCCCCCCTCTCCCAATCCTGGGAGAGGGAGTGACCAGCCGTGGACGGGATGCTGCTCTTCCAGATCTCG
>DASSSV010000178.1:0-3205 GCA_035708265.1 Thermomicrobiales bacterium
GACGACGTAGCGCGAGCCGCTTCTCTTCGCGGCGGCCCAGACGGGGTGGTCCCAGGTGTCGGTCAGCGTGGGCCAGGCTGACGGGTAGGGCGGCAACGGATTGACGAGCGTGAAGACGGGTAGCAGGATCTCCATCATCCGGTGCGCCGAGGCGGCGCAGCGCGCCTGGTTTCGCCGGGAGAGATCATCGCCGGTCCGCGCGATCCAGTCCCAGACGAGCACGCGGTTGAGCTCGGCGATGATCCAGGGCGACCAGATTGCCTCGAATACGCCGGACACGGCCGCATAGTGGAGTTCGCGGCGCAAGGTGGGTAGAAAGAGGGAGCTCGTATCGAGCACCGCGCGCGGCGGCTCGGCCGTATCGTCGACCCCGAACGCCTCGTCCGGCCACGCCTCCTCATCACTCATCATCCATCGCCTCTCGTCTCCCGTTCCCAAGGCAATCTCCCCGGCCTCGACGCCTCCAGGTCTTCCAGTTCTTCCGGGCTCATCCCCTCGTCCGAACCCAGGTCGGCGATCGAGTCGTGGATCTTCTCGAGTTCGCGGATGACGCGCACGCGCTCGTCGCGCTGGATCCGCTCGACCTCGCCGATGGGGATCATGGTGCGCCCACCGCGCCGCACGCCCCGGAGATAGCCGGTGTGAACCCAGAGTTTGACGGTGTTGATGGAGCGGACGCCGAGGAGTTGCGCGGCCTCGGTCGTCGTCAGCAAGTGCTCCGGTTCCAACTCGCCGAGCGCCTTGTCGATCTGCCGCAAGGCGGCCGGCGCGTCGCCCGCCGCCGCGCTCGCGCGAGCCCGCAGCAGTTCTTCCCGCAGCGTGGTGATCGTCATCACTCGCCTCCTCGTGACTCGTCGCGCCCACCACGCAGCGTAGCACGCGACGTCAGTAACGTCAATTTAGTCGATGTCGTCGTTTGTGTCGTGGGGCGTGTGGCGTGAGAGCGTAGAGCGCGAGGGCGAGGAATTATGTCGTGTCGGGCGGCCCGCCCCCGCAGACAAGACTACCCCGCCCGCGGGCATGCGCCGCCCGGAAGCGATCGGCGCAGCGACGAGGGCCGGCACCGGTGCCGGCCCCGACGAGTGGACACAGGTTCGACGTCCTGCGCTCTACGTCCTACGCTTCACGGCCCACGGCCCACGGCCCACGGCCCACGCTCAGAACCCCGCCTCCTTGTCGCAGACGTTGGTCAACTCGCGGCCGGCGACGAAGCGGCGGACGTTCTCCGTGCTGATCGCCATGACCCGCTCGCGCGTCTGGCGCGAGGAGGCGGAGCAGTGCGGCGTCAGGATCAGGTTGGGGGCGTCCCAGAGGGGGCTGTCGGGCGGCAGCGGCTCGGTCGCCTGCACATCGAGCCCCGCGCCGGCCAGCCGCCCGGCGCGCAGCGCCTCGATCAGCGCCGTCTCGTCCACGATGCCGCCGCGCGAGAGGACCAGGAGGTAGGCGTCCGGCTTCAGCAGCCCGACCCGGCGGGCGTCGAGCATCCCGCGCGTGCGCCGGGTCAGCGGCGTGGCGACCGCGACGACGTCCGCCAGGCCCAGCGCCTCGTCCAGTCGGTCGAGCCCCCAGATCGCCTCGACGCCCGCGGGCGGCTCGGCCGCCTCCAGGTCCACGCCGATGACGCGCATCTCGAACGCCACCGCGCGCTTGGCGATGGCCCGCCCGATGTTGCCCATGCCGACGACGACCATCGTCGCGCCGGTCAGCTCGCGCCGGCCGGCGATCGGGCGCCGCCAGTTGCGGTCCCGCTGGTCGGCCGCGTGGTCCTGCAGGCCGCGCGTGAGGGTGAGCAGCATCCCGAAGGCGTGCTCGGCGATGCAGGGCGCGTGCGCGCCGCGCGTGTTGGTCAGGATGATGTCGCTGTCGACCAGCTCGGGGGTGGAGACGACCGTCTCGACGCCGGCGCCGGTGGAGTGGACCCAGCGCAGTTGCGGGCCGGCCGCCAGGAAGACCTCGCGCGAGATGCGGCCGATGTAGGCGTCGGCGTCGCCGATCGCCGCCACCTGCTCCGCCACCCGCGGCGCCTCCACGAAGGTCACGTCGGGGAACTCGTCGCGCCAGGCCGCGACCGCGTCTTCGCCGGGGCTCGTGCCGACCACGATCTTCATGGTGCCCTCCCGTGGCGTGCCGGGGCCGCCCCCATCGCCGCCGACCGCGCGGCCCCTCTTGCTGAACTGCCGACGGCCGATATCCTACCACCGAGCCGGCTTTTGACAAGCGCCCGCGCGCCGTGTACAGTCGTGGGGAAGATCCCGCGTCCATCCGCGATGAGGTCTCGCAACACGGATACGACGACCGCCGGCGCGAGAGCCGGCCGATGCGACGTTCCCGCCCCGAAGGGCGAGGAGGCGAGCGATGCCCCTGTACGAGTTCCGGTGCCGCAAGTGCGGTGAGCAGTTCGAGCGCCTGGTGCGCACGACGGACGGCGAGCGCGAGGTGACCTGCCCGCGCTGCCGGGAGAAAGAGGTCGAACGCCTCCTCTCGGTCTTCGCCCGGCGCACGCCCCAGTGCGACCCCGCGCCATCCGGCGCCGGCTGACGCATCGCCTGAGCGGCCGGTCCGGCCGCACCCTGGTCCTGGGGACGGGCTATTGGCCCTCACCCCCCGGCCCCCTCTCCCAATCCTGGGAGAGGGAGAGAGCGCCGCTGAGGCGCTTCCTCCACCCTCCTGATCCGAGATCTGGAAGAGCAGCGCTGTGTAACAGTGGAGTCGCCCCCCTCTCCCAGGATTGGGAGAGGGGGGCCGGGGGGTGAGGACCGCCGGCGCCCCTCTACGAATGCCCCTTGCCGTGCTCCACGTAGGCGTCCTGCGCGCCGTCGTCGTCGCCAGCGGCGACCTGCTGGCTCGGGAGCCGGCTGTCGTGGCCGGCATCGTCGTTCTGCAGCGGCTCGACCAGGTCGTCGTGGACCGGCTGGCCGGCGTGCGTGCCCTGGATCGCGGGCGGGGGGCCCGGCCGGGGGTTCTCCGGCAGCACTTCCTGCCCCGTCGCGGTCTCGGCGGGGACGCCGGGCTGCGGGTCCTGCTGCTGACTCGTCATGGTTGCAACACCTCCTGCGGCGCGCGGCGCTCGCGCCGCGCGCCCTACGCGCGCCGTGTCGCAGGGCGCGTGCCAGGCGGCGCCATTCACGGCGCGTTTGCTACAATCGCGTTTCGGCGGGCGCGCGGCGCGCGAGCGGAGGAGGAGGAGGACCATGCGGATTCTGGT
>DASSSV010000179.1:0-13475 GCA_035708265.1 Thermomicrobiales bacterium
CGCGACGGCCTTCGCCGGCGCGCCGGCCCCCGCCGACGACCTGGTCGAACTGGCCTTCTTCCCCCTCGAGGACCTGCCCGAGCCGGCCTTCGCGCACGACCGCCAGATCGTCGCCGACTGGCTGATCTGGCGCGGCAACCGGCGTGGCTGAGGTCCGAGATAGAGGGTTCTCCCCTTCTCAAACACCGAAACATGCGGTCATCCCACGCCATCTCTCCGCATTAGCCGACAGGATGATATCTCCACTGTCCGCTTTACAGTCCCGCCCGCCCGTGCTATGGTACGTACAGAACATGCGTTCTCGCGTAGCACGAGGAGGGCAAGATGATCGGGCACCTCGCGGCCACCGGCATCTCGGTCAGCGACCAGGACAAGGCGCGCGACTTCTACACGAGCAAGCTCGGCTTCGAGGTCCGGGAAGATTCCCCGATGGGCGATGGCCCGCGCTTCCTCGTCGTCGCGCCGCCCGGCGCTGAGACGGGGATCATCCTGCAACACGGCTACGGCAGCTACGCCGCGGAGCGCGTCGGGACGTTTACCGGCATCGTCTTCGCGACCGACGACATCCAGGCGACCTACGCGGAACTCCGCGACCACGGCGTCCGGTTCAGCGAGCCGCCGACCGCGCAGCCGTGGGGGATGCTCCAGGCGCTCTTCGAGGACCAGGACGGCAATGGCTACGTGCTGGTGCAGCCGGCCGGGCCGGGCGGTCACTGACGCCGCAGCGCGGACAACATCTCCCAGAGGCGTTGCCAGACGGCGCGGCGCTCGGCCTCGGTCAGCCGGCGGCCGAGCGCCCGCCGCGCGGCGAGGATGCCCTGCGCCGCCAGCGCGCCCCAGGCCCCCGGCTCGTCGCGCAGCCAGGCATCGACACGTTCTCGGTGCTCGGCGATGACGTCTGCCAGGATGGCGTCGAGGTCGGGCGGACTGCCCCGACCCTCGGTCGGCGTCACCACGGCAGCGCCGCCAGGTCGGCCGGGGTGACGCCGACGAGCGACGGCACGACCGCGCTCGCGGCGGAGAGGTCGTGCGAGGAGGTGTAGATGCTGGGGACCGCCAGGCTGCGCAGCCCGGCCGCCCGCGCGGCCAGGATGCCCGGGCCGCTGTCCTCGACCGCCACGGCGGCCGCGGGTGGCACGCCGAGCCGCTCGCAGGCGAGCCGGTAGATCGCCGGGTCGGGCTTGCTGTAGGGCACCTCGTCGCCGGACGTCAGCGCGTCGAAGATGTCGGCCAGGCCGACGCTCGCGACGATCTCCGCGACGCGCGCGAGCGGGGAACTCGACGCGATGCCGAGTCGCAGCCCCGCCGCGTGGCAGGCGCGCGCCAGGTCGACCGCGCCGGGCAACGGCGCCACCCCCTCCGCCAGGAGCCCGCGATAGACCGCGTCGACGGCCGCCTCGAGGCGCGCCAGGTCGTCCGGCAGGTTCAGCGGCAGCCCCAGGCGGTCGCGGATGATCGTCCAGGTGTCAAGGCTGTAGGTGCCGACGATCGCGGCGTAGTCGGCTTCGGTGAGCGTCGCGCCGTGGTCGCGGGCCAGGTACTGCTCCCAGGCGCGGTGCGAGATCGTCTCTGTGTCCACCAGCAGGCCGTCCATGTCGAAGACGACGGCGGCCAGCGGCGGGCGCTGCGGCGTCGCCATCAGCCCACCACCCCCGCGGCCTCGTAGACCACCCGGCCGCTCGTCATCGTGCAGCGCACGTCCGCGGCAGACGCGCGTTCAACGATCGCGCGGTAGGGGTCGTCGTCGCCGTCGAGCGCCACGACCGCGAGGTCGGCCAGTTTGCCCGGCGTCAGCGTGCCGAGTTCCGCGTCGAGGGTCAGGGCGCGCGCGCCCTCGGCCGTCGCGAGCGCCAGCAGGCGCCGCGCCAGCGCGCCCTCGTCCACCGGCCGCCCCGCCCGCTGCTCCTGCCGCCGCACGATCGCGGCCAGCGCGCGCAACTCGTTGAAGAGGTCGAGGTCGCGGTTGCTGCCGAGGCTGTCGGTGCCGACGCCGAGCGGGATCCCGGCTTGCAGCAGCGTCGCGACTGGCGCCTCGCCGCAGCAGAGCAGGTCGTTACTGCGCGGGCAGAGCGCGACCGCCGCGCCGTGGCGCGCGAGCGCCGCGACGTCGTCGCCGTCGAGGTGGACGGCGTGGACCACGAGCGCGGGGTGGCCGGGGCGGAAGACGCCCTGCGCCGCGACGTAAGCCAGCGGGCTCAGGCCGTAGCCGCCCGCCCGAAATGGTTCGAGCGGCGTCTCGCCGCCCGCCGTCACCAGCCAGTCGGCGATCGGCCCGGTGCCGCTGGCGAGCAGTTCCGCCTCGCCAGGCGATTCCCCGACGTGGATCGCCAGCGGCGCGCCCGCCTCGTGCGCGCGGGCGACCACGGCGCCGATCGCCGCGCCGGAGAGCGTGTAAGGCGTGTGGGGCGAGAGGCCGACGCGCAGGCCGGGATCGCCCGCCGCGTCCACAATCTCCCGCACCCGCGCGACCCGCTCGTCGAAGCGCGCCAGGCGCGGCGCGAAGTCGGCCCCGCGCGCGCCGAAGAGTTCGACGTAGGCGACGCCGTGGAGGCCGCGCGCCGCCATCGCCGCGACCCCCTCGCCGCGCGTGACGATCTCGCCGAGGCAGGTCACGCCGCCGCGCAGGCAGGCGTCCGCGCCGTCCGCGGCCGACGCGCCCCAGTCCTCCTCCGCGCGCGCGCCCGACCAGTCGCTCAGGCCGCGCAGCCAGGGGAAGAAGGGTGTCGGCGCCGCCAGTGGGCCGAGGTGGGTGTATTCGAGGTGGATGTGCGCGTTGAGGAGGCCGGGCAGCAGCACCGCGCCCGCGCCGAAGTCGCGCCGCTCGTGCCCGGCCGCGTCCGGCCGCGCCAGCACCTCCCGGCGCGGCCCGACCGCGACGATGCGCGCCCCCGCCGTCAGCACCGCGGCGTCGGCGATCGGCGGGCGCCCGTCCATCGGCAGTGCGCACCCCGCGGTGATGAGCATCGCCCGACCTCTCCTCCACGATCACGACGACCCGCTGGCCGCCGCCGGCCGGCGCGTCATGGTAACAAGCCGAGGGGCGTGGGGCAACGGGGCGGGGACGGCCCTCACCCCCATCCCCTCTCCCAGCATTGGGAGAGGGGATGGGGGTGAGGGCTCCCGCGCCCCGTTGGATAATACTCACAGGGCCCGCCGCTGTTTTGGTGCGAGTCTTGCGACGGGGAGCGTCAGCGTTCGAGGATGGTTCACCAAGGACGGAGGAGACGATGACGCTCGGACTCGCCGAACGGAACATGACCGACGCGATCGCGCAGCAGGACTGGCTCGAACCGGTCGACCAGACGCTCAACAACGCCGTCGACGGCGCGTTCACCGGCATGGGGCCGATCGGGCAGCAGGTGCGGAACTTCCTGCACGGCACCTGGCTCGGCCACCCGCTGCACCCGGCCCTCACCGACGTGCCGGTCGGCGCGTGGACGACCGCGCTCGCGTTCGACGCGCTCGACCTGGCCGCCGGTCGTATCGACCTGCAGCCCGGCGCGGACGCGGCGGTGGGGCTCGGGCTGCTCGGCGCGGCCGGCGCGGCGCTGGCCGGCCTGACCGACTGGCAGAAGACTTACGGCAAGGCCCGCCGCGTCGGCCTCGTCCACGGCCTGCTCAACGTCGGCGTGGTCGGCCTCTACGGCGCCTCGCTGGTCTGTCGCAAGAGCGGCGCGCGCGGCGCCGGGCGGGCGCTGGCGGCGGCGGGGTATCTCGTCGCCTTCTACTCGACCTACCTGGGCGGCACGCTGGTCTACCAGCAGCGGATCGGCGTGGATCACACGAACGACCTGACGGCCGCGCCGCCATCGGACTTCACGCGCGTGCTGGCCGACGCGGATCTCAAGGACGGCGCGCTCAAGAAGGTCGAGGCCGCCGGTGTACCGGTGCTGCTGGCGCGCCAGCACGGGCAGGTCTACGCGCTGGCCGACACCTGCGCTCACCTCGGCTGCTCGCTGGCCGATGGTACACTTGACGACGGCAGCGTGACCTGTCCGTGTCACGGCTCGCGCTACGCGCTGGAGGACGGCCGCGTGATCGACGGGCCGAGCACGTTCCCGCAACTCGCCTACGAGGCGCGCGTGCGCGACGGGCAGATCGAGGTACGACTGACGGAGTAGGCGGCAGGCGGCAGGCGGCAGACGGCAGAGGCGGCTCCCGTAGGCCGACATGGTCAGCGGTGGCGAGGCCGGTATTGCCGACTGCCGCCTGCCGACTCCCGACTTCAAGGAGGATGGCGTGCGCCGGGTGGTGAAGTGGCTGGCGGGCGCGGCGACCGTCGGGATGTTCCTGGTGCTGGTGATGGGCGCGACGGTGACCAACACCGGCTCGGCCCAGGGCTGCGGCCAGGACTGGCCGCTCTGCAACGGCCGGTTCATCCCCGAGTTCGCCGTCAGCACGCTGATCGAGTGGAGCCACCGCGCCGTCACCGGCGTCGAGGGCCTCCTGATCGTGGCGGCGGCGGCCGGCGCGTGGTGGTTCTGGCGCCGTCGCCCCGAGATCAAGGTGCTCGTGCCGACGATGCTCGTCTTCCTGGTCCTCCAGGCCGCGCTCGGCGCCTGGGCGGTGAAGTACGGGCAGGCGGTCGAGGTGCTGGCGCTCCACTTCGGCGTCTCGCTGGTCGCCTTCGCCAGCGTGCTCCTCACCTTCCTCTTCGTCCTCCAGGCCGACGGCGACCTCGACGCGCTGCGCGACCGTGCGCTGCCCGCTGGCCTGCGCCGGGCGGGCTGGGGGCTGACCGCGTACATCTACGTCGTCGTCTACCTCGGCGCCTACGTGCGCCACACCGACACGATGCTGGCCTGCCGCGACTGGCCGCTCTGCAACGGCGCGGTCTTCCCCGGCTTCTCCGGCGCGGTCGGCATCGTCTTCGCCCACCGACTCGCCGCCGGTCTCGGCGTGCTGGCGCTCGGCTGGCTGACGTGGCGGGCGTGGCGGCTGCGCGCCGCGCGCCCGGACCTCTGGGTCGCCGCCGCCGTCTCCTTCGCCTTGATCCT
Source organism: Thermomicrobiales bacterium (assembly GCA_035708265.1). Taxonomy (GTDB): domain Bacteria; phylum Chloroflexota; class Chloroflexia; order Thermomicrobiales; family CADCWN01; genus DASSSV01. Next base: position 4,998 of record DASSSV010000179.1, read on the forward strand.
CTTGCAGGCCCTCAGCGGGGCGATCGTCGTCTGGACCGCGGTCGGGCTCTTCAGCGCACTCCTGCACAGCGCGCTCGTGGCGCTCCTCTTCGGCGCCCTGACCTACTTCTGCCTCCAGAGCCTGCCGCGCCCGAGCGCCGCGTGCGTCCCGGCCGTCCCGCAGTACGCCGCCGCGCCCTCGCGGGCGGGATAACGAAGCGAGCGGAGCGAGCGTTGCGCGGGTGCGGGATCGGGTGTCTGCTGGTGACGCTGCTGGGCGTCGTGCTCGGCGGCTTCGCTTTCATGCAACTCGGCCAGCGGCCCGCGGCGGTGGCGAGCGTGCCGACGGTGGCCATCAGCACCGCGGCGGCGGGACGCTTCGACCAGAAGGTCGCCACGCTGGTGCGCGCCGACGCGCCGGTGACGGTGGAGATCACCGACGAGGAGGCGACGTCGAAGGTCGCGGCGATGCTCGCGGCCGACCCCTCGGCGCCGCGGGTGGACGACCCGCAGGTCGCCTTCCGCGACGGCAAGGTCTACGTCAGCGGCAAGACCACGGACACGCCGGTGCCCGTCTCCTTCCTGGCCGTCGGCCACGTCGAGGCGCGCGACGGCCGGCTGGTCGCGGTGGTCGAGGACGTCGACACCGGGCGCGTGCCGCTGCCGGGCGCCGTGCGCGACCAGATCGCCCAGGGCGCGGCCAACCTCGACAGCCTCAACGCCACCCTGCCGATCTACGTCACCGCCGTCCGCGTCCTCGACGGCCGCCTCGCGCTGACCGGGCGGCCGAAGTAGGCGCCGGCGGCCCTCACCCCCCATCCCCCTCTCCCAATTCTGGGAGAGGGGGGCTCACCTCGGACAGGGTGGCTACCCTCCTGCCCCGCAACCTGGAAGAGTGGCACGCCGTTCACGGTGCGGCCTCCCCCCTCGCCCGGGATTGGGCGAGGGGGGCCGGGGGGGTGAGGGCGAAGCCCCGCTTTGCCCCGCGCCGGAGATCTGGTAGGCTCGGCGCGCGAGGGCGCCGCGACGGTGGCGGCGCCGGTGCGCGGTGACGGCGGGCGTCAAGGAGGGCGAGGTGTCGGGGCGGGGGCAGCGGCGGAAGGCGGCGGCCGGGGGCCCGACTGCGGGCGTGGTGCCGGCCCCGCAGGACGTGCTGGAGTACCCGATCGGAGAGGAGCGGAAAATCCCCGACTGGCCGGCGATGGTCGAGTATTTCTGGCGGCTGGCGGCGGCGTCCGACCGGGTCGTGGTCGAGGAGTTGGGCCGCACCACCGCGGACAACCCCTTCATCGCCGTGACGATTGCCTCGCCGGAGAACCTGGCCCGGCGCGACCAGAACCGCGACATCTTGAGACAACTCTTCGACCCGCGCGGGACCGCGCCGGAGGAGGTCGAGGCGCTGGTCGCGGAGGGGCGCCCGGTGGCGATGCTCCTCTGCACGCAGCACTCCAGCGAACTCGGCGCGGCGCTGATGACGCTCGAACTGGCCCACGACCTCGCCACGGGCGACGAACCGGCGACGCGCGAGATCCTCGACAACGCCTACACGCTGATCGTGCCCTGCGCCAACCCGGACGGCCACCGCATGGTCGCCGAGTGGTACGCGCGCTGGCTGGGGACCGAGTACGAGGGGCGCGAGATGCCCTGGCTGTACCACCCCTACGTCGGCCACGACAACAATCGCGACTGGTTCATGCTGACCCAGGCCGAGACGCGGCTGGTCGCGGCGCTGCATAACCGCGAGCACCCCCAACTCGTCTTCGACATGCACCAGATGCAGCGCGACGGCGCCCGCTTCATGGTGCCGCCCTTCATCGACCCGCTCGACCCCAACCAGGACCCGGTGATCCAGCAGGGCTTCGCCGACCTCGGCACGGCCATCGCCACCCGGCTGACGGCGGCCGGCAAGGCCGGCGTATCGACGCACATCATCTTCGACAACTACTCGCCCTCCCTCTCCTACGGCAACTACCACGGCAGCGTGGACCTGCTGAGCGAGGCCGCCTCCTGCAAACTGGCGACGCCGGTGGACCTCGACGAGGACGACCTGAAGGAGAAGCGCGGCTTCGACCCGCGGGCGCGGACCTGGAACCACCCGCTGCCCTGGAAGGGCGGGAAGTGGACGCTCCGCGACATCGTCGAGTACGACAAACTCGCCGCGCTCGCCTTCCTCGAGCACGCCGCGAAGTACCGCGCCCAGTGGCTACGCAACTACGCCGGGATCATGCGCCGCACCGTCGAGCGCGCCGACCCGCCCCACGCCTTCCTGATCCCGGCCGAGCAGGACGACCCGCCGACCGCCCACGAACTCCTGGCGACGCTGGCGCGCGGCGCGGTCGAGGTCTTGGAGGCGACCGCGCCCTTCACCGCCGACGGCGTGGCCTACCCGGCCGGCACGCGGATAGTGCGCCTCGGCCAGCCGGCCGGCAACTTCGCCAAGACCCTCCTCGAAGTGCAGCACTACCCCGACCTGCGCCAGTGGCCCGACGGCCCGCCGCGGCCGCCCTACGACATCGCCGGCCACACGCTGCCGCTGCAGATGGGCGTCCGCGCGGTGCAGGTGGCGAAGCCCTTCGAGGCGCAGACCCGGCCATTCGACTGCGACGCGCGACCGGCCGGGACGGTCGAGGGCGACGGCACCTACGGCTACGCCGTCGTGCCGGCGACCAACCGGAGCGCGCAGGCGCTCAACCGCCTCCTCGCGGCCGGCCATCGCGTCTATCGGAACCGCGAGCGGCTGGCGGCGGTCGGGCTGCCGCCCGGCGCCATGCTCGTGCCGCGCAACGGCGACCGGGACCTCGACCGGACGATGCGGGCGCTGGCCGGCGATCTCGGCGTCGAGGTGCGCGGGCTGGAGGCGCCGCTCGACGTGGCCGGCTACTACGAGCAGACCGCGCCGCGCCTCGGCCTCTATCAGAGCTGGAAGCCCTCGATGGACGAGGGCTGGACGCGCTTCATCCTCGAAGACTACGAGTTCCCCTACACCACGCTGCACGACGCCGACGTCAAGGCCGGCGGGCTGGCCGCGCGCTTCGACACGATCGTGCTGCCGCAGCAGTCGCGCGAGGACCTGCTCGAAGGCAACAAGGAGAAGAACGACTACAAAGAGCCCTACCCGCCCGAGTACGTCGGCGGGCTCGGCGAACTCGGCCTCGCCGCCCTGCGCGACTTCGTCGAGGCGGGCGGGACGCTCGTCGCGCTCGACTCGGCCTGCGAGGCGGTCGTCAAGGGGTTCTGGCTGCCGGTGCGCAACGTGCTGGAGGGGCTGGACCGCAAGGACTTCTACTGCCCCGGCTCGCTCCTGCGGATCGTCGTGGACCCGAGCCACCCGCTCGGCTACGGCCTGCGCCGCGAGGAGACGGCCGTCTTCATCAACAGCCCGGCCTTCGAGCTGGCGCCCGGCGCGGAGGGGCGGATCGCGGCCCGCTACCCGCTCAGTGACCCCAACCTGAGCGGCTGGATCCTCGGCGCGGAGCACCTGGCCGGCAAAGCCGCGCTCCTGGAACTGCCGCTCGGCGAGGGCCGCGTCGTCCTCGTCGGCTTCCGCCCGCAATTCCGCGCCCAGGCCCGCGGCACCTACAAGGTGCTCTTCAACGCGATCTACCGCGGCGCCCTGCGCCCGGCCGAGGCGTAGGGCGTGGGCCGTGGGCCGTGACCACGCAGTCCTGGGGCGGGCGGCCATCGTGATCTCGTAGGGCCGGTCCCCGTGCCGGCCCGGTCTCCGGGCAGGCCGGCAGCCGTTCAGCCTGGGCGTGCCGTGGGATGCACCCTGCCCCTCGCGACGCGGGTGGCCGGCACCCGCGCCGGCCGCTGCGAGCCGAACGGGGATCTGCCCGGTGTAGGACCGGTTGAGGGCGTGGACCAGCCCGCACAGGTGAGCTTCGTGGCGCCGCAGCGCCCCCAGCCACGGCTTCAGCCGCCCGGCCCTCTCTCCGGCGCACAAACTTGACGCCTGTCCCCACCAATGCCTCGCACGGCCGCGTTCTGGTACCATGAGTACGAGGCGCACGAAGAGCCACACCAGACAGGATCCCATGCCCCTCCTGCTGACCAAGACCATCCGCGACCTGCGGCACCGCACGTTGCGCTCGGCGCTGACGCTGCTCGGCATCGTCATCGGCGTGGCCGGCGTGGTGGCGATCGCCTATACCGCGCGCAACCTGACCGCCGCCGAGGCCGCGGTCTACGCCAACGCCAGCCAGGCCGACCTCGTCGTCGCGGCCGGCGACGTCTCGCCCCTGGTGCGCGGCGTGCTGGAGCGCCTCGACAACGTCGCGGTCGTCGAGGGGCGGGCTTACGACTTCGCCAAGGCGGCCGGGAGCCCCCAGGCGTCCCGCTGGGTCGACCTGCGCCTGATCGGCGTTACCGACTTCGGCGCGATGCGCGTCAACCGCGTCGACCTCGTCGCCGGCCGCTTCCCCGGCCCCGGCGAGGCGACGCTCGACGCCTCCTCGCGGGAGTTGCTGCCGCTGCGGCTCGGCGACACCATCTACGTCCGCCACAGCGCCGGCGAGCGGCCGGTCGCGCTGCGCATCGTCGGCTTCACGCGGACGCCGGCCAGCGTCGACGCCGGCATCCTCAACGAGGCCACCGCCTACGCCCCGATCGCCGATGTGCGCCGCCTGGCCGGCCTCACCGGCGACAACCGCCTCTTCTTCCGCCTGGACGACCCGGAGGCGGGCAACGAGACCGCGGCGAAGATCGGCCGCGCGCTCGGCCAGCGCGGCGTGGCGGTCAGCGCGGTGCAACTGCGCGACCCCGAGAACCAGGAGGGGCAGCGCGAACTGGCGACGCTCATCCTGCTGCTGACGGTCTTCTCGGCGATCGGCGCGGCGCTGAGCGGCTTCCTCGTCGCCAACACCGTCGCGGCGATCATGGCCGAGGAGATGCGCCAGGTCGGGATCATGAAGTCGCTCGGCGCGGGGCGCTGGCGGCTGGTGCGCGCCTACCTCCTCCCCGCGCTGGTCCTCGGCGGGGCGGGGACGGCGCTCGGCCTGCCGCTCGGCGTCCTCGGCGGCGGCGCGCTGGGGCGCTACCTCGGCGGGAAGATCAGCCTGGTCCTGCCGCTCACCGTCCCCACCACGCGCGAGGTCGCGCTGGCGCTGGCGGTCGGCCTCGGCGTCCCGGCCGTCGCCGCGGTCGTGCCGGCATGGCGCGGCGCGGACACGCCGGTCGGCGCGCTGGTGCGCTCCTACGGCATCGCCGGCGCCTACCGGCGGCGGCTGGTGGACCGCTGGCTGCGGCCGGTCGGGCGCGCCTCGGCGCTGGCGCTGATGGCGCTGCGCAACGTAAACCGGCGGCGGACGCGCTCGGTCGTCACGGTGCTGGTCATCGCGATCGGCGCGGCGGTCTTCCTGGCGACCCAGGCGCTCGACGCCTCGGTCCTCGGCACGGTCGACTCGCTCTACGGCCTCTACGCGGCCGACGCCTACCTCAGCACCGGCCAGGCGGTGTCGGCCGACTTCGCCCAGCGACTCGACGTGCTGCCCGACGTCGCGCACGCCGAGACCTGGTCGCGCACCGGCGGCTTCGTCGGGCCGCTGGCGGTGGACGTCTGGGGCGTGCCGGCCGACACGACGCTCTACCACTACCGCCTGCTGGCCGGGCGCTGGTTCTCCGGCGCCCCGCGCGAGGTCGTGGTGACCGGTGTCCTGGCCCAGAAGGACGGCATCACGCTCGGCGAACTCCTGCCGGTGGACATCGGCAAGGAGCGGCGGCCCTTCACCGTCGTCGGCATCGTCGACGACGAGAGCACCTACCTCGGCTCGACCGCGACCGGCAAACTCTTCATGAGCGTGGCCGACGTCAGCCGGATGACGTTCTACGGCGACAACGCCAACCTCTTCGCGCTGGCGCTGCCCCGCCACGACCCGGCGAGCGTGGACGCCGCACTGAACCGGATCGAACTCGCGACACGCGGCTACGACCCGAGCACCTACGCCGCCTATTCCGACAAGGCGAGCACGCTGCGCGCCGTGCGCATCCTGACGCTCCTGCTGCGCGCGATGGTCGTCCTGGTCGGGGCGATCGGGATGGCCGGGATCGCCAACACGCTCGTGCTCAACATCACCGAGCGCCGCCGCGAGATCGGCATCCTCCGCGCGATCGGCGCGGGCGCCGGCCACCTGCTGCGCCTGCTGCTGACCGAGGGGCTGGTGCTCGGCCTCCTCGGCCTCGCGCTCGGCCTGGTGGCCGGCGTCCCGCTGGCCGCGCGCCTGGTGGCGCTCACCGGCGCGTCCCTCTTCCGTCTCGACTTCCACCTCACGCCGGCCATCGTCGCGGCGACCGCCGCGCTCTCGCTCGGCATCTCGCTGGCCGCCAGCGCCGGTCCCGGCCTCCTGGCGGCGCGGCTGCGGCCGATCGAGGCGCTGCGGTACGAGTAGGAGGTGACAGGGGGTGGAGGGGGATAGGGGGTAAAGTAAGGGGTGGCGGGAGGACGATCGGCACCTGGGGCGCGATCCTCCCTTCACCCCCTATCCCCTCCATCCCCTCCACCCCCTGTGCTATCCTGCCGCCAGGTGACCCGCGGCGGCGAGATGGCACAAGGAGTGGCCCGCGATGTACGCGCGCGTGACGACGGTCCAGTTCCAGCCCGGCAAGATCTACGAGGCGCAGCGGATCTTCCGCGAGCAGATCGCGCCGACGATCCACGAGCAGCCGGGCAGCAAGGGGCTCCTCTATCTCGCCGACCCCGACATCAACCGCGCGCTCGTCGTCACGCTCTGGGATGGGGAGGAGGACGCGCTGGCGATCGAGCAGGACGGCACGTTCTACAGCGCGATCATGGAGATCGGCCACCTCATGGCCGCGCCGCCCGGGCAGGACGAGTTCAAGGTGGTCAGCGTGCAACTCTGACCCGGCGCGGCGGGATCGCGATTGGAGGGATGGCGATGGCCCGGCGGATCATCGACCTCAGTTTCCCGATCGATGGGGCGGACCCGCGCGGGACCGTGCGCCTGGAGCCGTACAAGACCTTCGCCGAGCACCGCGCTCGGATCACGCTGGTGACGTTCGACACCCACAGCGGCACGCACCTCGACGCGCCCTCCCACCAGCTCGCCGACGCGCCGACGCTCGACCGGATGGATCTCGACCGCTGCGTCGGCCCGGCCGAGGTGATCGACTGCACGGCGAAGGGGCCGTATCAGATGATCGACATCGCCGACCTGGAGGCGGTCGCGGGGCGGGTCCGGCCGGGCGGCCGGCTCCTCTTCCGCACCGACTGGAGCCGCCGCTGGGGCGCGCCCGACTTCGAGGAGGGCTACCCGGCCTTCACCGAGGCGGCGGCCGGCTGGCTGGCGGCGCGGGGCGTCGTCCTGGTCGGCATCGACACGCCGTCGGTCGCGCCCTGCTACCGGCCGATCGAGGTCATCAACGCGGTCCACCGGCCGTTCCTCGAGGCGGAGGTGGCACTGGTCGAGAACCTGACCAACCTGGCCGCGCTGCGCCATCCCACCGTCACCTTCATCGCCCTGCCGCTCAACCTGGTCGGCTCGGATGGCTGCCCCGTCCGCGCCGTCGCGATCGAGGACGCGAGCGATGGATGGTGAGGCCGAAGAGGACGGTTCCGCGACGGGGGCAATTAGTGTGTTCCGGGCCAGGGTCTACTTCCTCAAACCGGAGGAAGGGGGCCGCGCGCTGCCGATTGCCAGCGGCTATCGCCCAACGCTTCGTCTCGGGCCGAAGGGGGACGATTGCGAGGCATTCGATAGTGTCGTGACTTTGGAGGGCGACGGCGTCGCCTTGCCCGGGGAGGAACGGGTCGCGCGCATCAAGGTCTGGGCGCCGGAGTTGCCCGAAGGCGCGCCGAAGCCGGACGCCCCATTCGAGATCGCGGAGGTGGTGAGGACGGTCGGGAGGGGCACCATCATCGGCCGTGTCGAGGAACCGCCCGCGCCCGGCTGAGGGACGGTACGGAGATGGCCTCCGGGCCAGAATTGCGCCCGACGGTACGGCGAAGCCCGCCCCGCGAACGATGCGGAAGCGGGCTTCCCTTTTGTCGCCGATTGTGCGCGCCTTAGCTATAGCGCGCGATCAGCTTCTCGACCAGCTCCTGCGAGGCGCCGTGGTCGGTCAGGTTGTGCGCGCGGATGCGCTCGCCGAAGCTCTCGCCGTCGTCGCGGCGATAGAAGACGCCGAGGTAGTGCGGATCCTCGTGGAGCGCCATCGTGATCGCCGCGTGCAGATCGGTCGGGTCGTGGTCGTCCGGCAGCGGCGCGGTGTCCTCTTTCCAGAAGTTGAAGGTATTGACCTTGTTGAACGTCGGGCAGGGGCTGTAGACGTCGATGACCGCGAAGCCCTTGTGGTTGATGCCGTCGACGATCAGCTTGGTGAGATCCTTCGGCTTGGAGGAGAAGCCGCGCGCCACGAAGGTCGCGCCCGAGGCGATCGCCAGCGTCAGCGGGTTGACGCTCGTCTCGACCGAGCCGTAGGGCGTCGTCTTGGAGACGTAGCCGGTGTAAGCGGTCGGCGCGTACTGGCCCTTGGTCAGCCCGTAGA
>DASSSV010000180.1:0-44889 GCA_035708265.1 Thermomicrobiales bacterium
CGGGTCGCCGTCGCCCGCCGCGACGGCCTGGAGCGCGCGGACGACCGTCGGCGCATAGGCGTGGCGCTCGCCGTCGCGGCGGAAGCGGACGAAGCCGCGGTCGGGCAGCGCCGCCCGGCCCTTGCCGCCGGCCGGGGCCTCCGACGCCTCCTGCCGCGCGCGCGCCTCGGCCGCGATCTCGGCCAGGCCGATCCCGCCGAGCGGCGAGGGCGTGCCGGGGAAGTAGGCGTCCACGACCTCGCGGCCGAGGCCGAGCGCCTCGAAGAGCCCCGAGCCGTGGTAGCTGCGCATGGTGGAGATGCCCATCTTGCTGAGCACCTTCAGCAGGCCCTCTTCGAGCGCCGCGACGTAGCGCCGCTCTGCCGCGTCGCCGTCGCCGTCGGGCGCCGCCGCGCGCACGCTGGCGCAGCCGAGCCAGGGGCAGACCGCCGCCGCGCCGTAGGCCAGGAGGAGCGCGAGGTGGTGGACCGTCCAGGCGTCCCCCGCCTCCGCGACGACCTCCGCCGCCAGCCGCCGCCCCGCCGCGATCAGCCCCCGGTGGACCGCCGCGACGGCGAGGAGGGCGGGGACGGGGGTAGACGGCAGACGGCAGACGGCAGACGGCAGTAGTTGGTCGTCGGGGGCGCGATTGCTGACGATCAGGATGGTCGCGCCGCCGTCGACGGCACGCACGCCCGCGGCCTGCAATGCGGCCAGCGCGGACGCCAGCGACTCCCCGCCGCCGTCCGCATCGAAGAGCGCCGGCAGCGTGACGACCTGGACGCCGCCCTCACCTCCATCGCCCGTCGTCTTACTGCTGTCTGCCGTCCGCCGTCTGCCGTCTCGCAGCCCGGCCAGCCCCGCCGGCGTCAGCACCGGGCTGGGCAGGTGGACCAGCCAGCCGGGCGCGAGGCCGTCGTCGAGTAGGCCGGCGCGCGGGCCGAGCGCGACGTCGAGCGCCATCACCAGCCGCTCGCGCAGCGGGTCGATCGGGGGGTTGGTCACCTGGGCGAAGCGCTGGCGGAAGTAGTCGGCCAGCGGGCGCGGCTGCGCCGAGAGGACGGCGGGCGGCGCGTCGTCGCCCATCGACCAGACGGCGTCGTGCCCCTCCGCGCCCATCGGCGTCAGGACGAGCCGCAGATCCTCGGCGGTGTAGCCGTGGCGGCGCTGCTCGCGGGCGAGGGAGACGGCAGACGGCAGACGGCAGACGGCAGTACCGGCCGCGCCATTGCTGACCGCATCGCCGACCGAAGCCGCCTCTTCCGTCCTCCGTCCTCCGTCCTCCGTCCCCTTGCTGCCGTCTGCCTCCCGCGCCGCCACCCACGCCCGGTACGGCCGGCGCGCGGCGAGGTCGCCGAGGATGTCGTCGTGGCGCAGCAGGCGGCCGCGGGCCAGGTCCACCGCGATCATCCGGCCGGGGCCGAGGCGCCCCGCCTCCAGCACGGCGGCCGGCTCGCCGCCGGCCGGCTCCAGCACGCCCGCCTCCGAGGCGACGACCAGCAGGTCGTCGGCGGTCAGGCGGTAGCGGGCCGGGCGGAGGCCGTTGCGGTCGAGCGCCGCGCCGACGACGCGGCCGTCGGCGAAGGCGAGCGCGGCGGGGCCGTCCCACGGCTCCATGAGGGGCGCGTGGTAGGCGTAGAAGGCGCGGCGGTGCGGGTCGAGGTCGGCGCGCCCCTCCCAGGCTTCGCCGACCAGCAGCGCCGTCGCTTCGAGCGGGTCGCGGCCGGAGCGGACCAGCAGTTCGAGGACGTTGTCGAGCGACGCCGAGTCGCTGCCGCCCGGCTGCACGATCGGGCGGAGATCTGCCAGGCGGTCGCCCCAGGCGGGCGAGGACAGACCCGGCTCGCGCGCGGCCATCCAGCGGCGGTTGCCCTGCACGGTGTTGATCTCGCCGTTGTGCGCCAGCAGGCGGAAGGGCTGCGCCAGTTGCCACGTCGGCAGCGTGTTGGTGCTGTAGCGCTGGTGGAAGACCGCGAAGGCCGTCACGTAGCGCGGATCGGCCAGGTCGGGGTAGAAGGCCGCGAGGTCGCCGCCGGCTAAGAGGCCCTTGTAGACGAGCGTGCGCGCCGAGAAGGAGGGGACGTAGAGTGCCAGATCCTCGTCGAGCGCGCGTCGCTCGACCTCGCGCCGCGCCAGCAGCAGGCGCCGCTCGAACTCGTCGGCGCCGGCCGGCAGCGCCAGGTCGGCGGGCAGGCCGGCCAGGGCGTGGACGATCGCCGGCTGCGCCGCGCGCGCCTGCGCCCCCAGGATCTCCGGCGCGACCGGCACGTCGCGCCAGCCGAGCAGCGGCAGCCCCTGGCGGGCCAGCGCCGCCTCGACCAGCGCGCGGCCGCGCGCCCGGCCGGCCGGCTCGGACGGCAGGAAGAGGACGCCGACGGCGAGTTCGCCGTCGCCGAGGGCCGGGCGCCCGGCCAGCGCGGGCGTCGCCGCCTGGAAGAAGCCGGCCGGCACGCCGGTCAGCACGCCGGCGCCGTCGCTGGTGCGGGCGTCGGCGCCGACCGCGCCGCGGTGGACCAGGTTGTCGAGCGCGCGGAGCGCGGCGGCGAGGGCGCGGCGGCCGGCCGTGCCGGTGACGTCGGCGACGAAGCCGACGCCGCAGGCGTCGTGCTCGTAGGCCGGGTCGTAGAGGCCGGTGGGCGTCTGGTCCTCGCGCGGTGTCCGCGTCGTCAGCATCGTGCCGTTGCCCTTTCTCGCGCGCCGGGCGCGCGTTGCCCGCGGATCAGAAGGGTCGCCGCGCTCGCCGGCAGGCGGAACGCCGGGTCGAGGCGGCGTCATCGTCCGCGCGGCACCCGACCCCGCGCCTCGCCCCGCGGGGCGAGCGCCGGCAGCACCGATTCGGTTGGCGTCTGGGGGTCGGCCGGGCACCGGCCGGGACGCTCGTCGTCGAGCGACGGCCCGGCGCCGGCCTAGGGTCGGGAGTCAGGCAGAGCCCCGGCCTGGGCCAGCGCGCGTTTGGCCTGCAACGTCGCGATCATGCGGTCTTTACTCTGGGTCAGGTGGGAGGCCAGCGCCGCGCGCGCCGCCTCGCCGTCGCCGCGGCGGAGGGCGTCGACGACGCGCTGGTGTTGCAGGCTCGTTTCGTCGGCGTTGAGGAACGGCCTGGAGAGGGCGGCCAGCAGGACGCGCAAGGGCCCACACAGCTCGGCCCAGACCCGGAGCAACCGGGCGTTGTCCGCGGCTTCGCAGATCAGCTCGTGGAAGTGGAAGTCGAGCTCGACGCGCGGGGCCAGCGTCATCACCCCGCCCATCGCGGCGATGTCGTCGACCACGCGCTGGAGCGTCTTCAGCTCGTCGGGCGTGATCAGCCGCGCGGCCTCCTCGGCCGCGTAGGCTTCGAGCGCGATGCGCAGGCCGAAGATATCGGCGACCTCCTCGGGGGTCGGGTTGACGACGAAGGTGCCGCGGTGCGGGCTGGTGACGACCAGCCCCTCCTGCTCCAGGTGGCGCAGCGCCTCGCGCAGCGTGCCGCGGCTGACGCCGAGGCGCGCGGCCAGTTCGACCTCGCGGATGCGCTCGCCCGCAGAGAAGCCGCCCGTGATCAGCGCCTGGCGCAAGGTGGTCAGCACCTCGTCGCGCAGCGGCGTGTAGACGGCCGGCTGGAGTCCCTCGCCCACGGTGCCCATCGCCGTTCTCGCCCGGCCGCCCGGTGGCAGCCCGCAATGTCAACATTCGACAGCCCGTACTATAGCGGCTGACCGGGCGGCTGTCAAGGCGCGCGCGGCGAATTGTCAACATTCGGCAAATCTCCGTCCGCGCGGGCTTCAGGGAGCCGAACGGGTCACGCAGGCGCCGCCTTAGATCGCGCCCGAGAACTCGCCTGCCGCACCCTTCGCCACGGCGGGGCCATCGGGCGAAAAGCGGCGAACGAACGCGGGGAAAACCGTTGACACCCCCGCCCGCGCCGTGTACGCTAGGGGGTACGCAACGCGGCATCGCGCCGCCGGAGACTCGCGGATTGAGCGGAGGTCGCCCATGTCCTACAGCGCCGAGATCAGCCGCGGCAACCCGTCCTGCTTCCTCTTCCTGATCGACCAGTCGGGCTCGATGGAGGACCCCTGGGGCGGCGAGGCGGGCGAGCGCGGCCAGCAGAAGGCCGACAGCCTCGCCACGATCGTCAACCGCCTCCTCCAGAACCTCGTCATCAAGTGCGCCAAGTCGGAGGGCGTGCGCGACTACTACTCCGTCGGCGTCCTCGGCTACGGCGGCAAGGTCGGCCCGGCCTTCGGCGGTGCGCTCGTCGGCGAGGATTTGGTGCCGGTCAGCCGGCTGGCCGACCAGCCGGCGCGGATCGAGGAGCGCACGCGCAAGACCGACGACGGCGCCGGCGGCCTGATCGAGCAGACGGTGAAGTTCCCGGTCTGGTTCGACCCCGTCGCCAGCGGCGGCACGCCGATGTGCCAGGCGCTCACCCGCGCGCAGGACATCCTCGGCGGGTGGCTCGCCGACCACCCGGCCGGCTTCCCGCCGATCGTCATCAACATCACCGACGGCGAGGCGACCGACGGCGACCCGACGAAACCGGCCGAGGCCCTCAAATCCCTCACCACCGACGACGGCAACGTCCTCCTCTTCAACGTCCACCTCTCCTCGCAGCGCGCCGCGCCGGTGCAGTTCCCCGCCTGCCCGGACGGCCTGCCGGACAAGTACGCCCGCCTCCTCTTCGACCTCTCCAGCCCGCTGCCCGACTTCATGAGGACGGTCGCGCAGCAGGAAGGCTTCGCCACCGGCGAGGGGACGCGCGGCTTCGTCTTCAACGCCGACATGGTCTCGGTGATCCAGTTCCTCGACATCGGCACGCGGCCGAGCAACCTACGGTAGTCGGGAGTCGGGAGTCGGCAGTCGGTAGTGGCGGTTTCCGTAGGCCCACCCGGTCAGCGGTGGCGTAGCCGGTACTCCCGACTCCCGACTGCGAGCGGAGCGAGCCATGCACGCCTCTACCCGCGCCTTCTGGCTGCCCAAGGCGGGCAATACCGCCGACGAGTACGAGGACGCCTTCTGGGTCGAGCCGGCCGGCAAGCAGCCGGACGACGTGGTGCGGCTGGCCGTCGCCGACGGGGCGACCGAGACCTCCTTCGCCGGCCTCTGGGCCGCGCTGCTGGCGCGCGACTTCTGCCAGGGCCGGCTCGACGGCGCGGCGTTGCCGGACGCGCTGGCGCCGCTCCAGGGCGCCTGGCGCGAGTACGTCGCCACCCGCCCCCTCCCCTGGTACGCCGAGGAGAAGGTGCGGCAGGGCGCATTCTCCTCGCTGCTGGGCCTGACGGTGACGAATGGCGCGGCCGCGGGCGGCGACTGGGAGGCGCTCGCCATCGGCGACTCCTGTCTCTTCCAGGTGCGCGACGGCGATCTCCTCGGCGCCTTCCCGCTGACCGGCGCGGCCGAGTTCACCAGCCGGCCCGCGCTCCTCTCCAGCGACCCCGCCCGCAACGCGGTCCTGCCCGAGCACCTGGTCTCGGCTGTGGGGGACTGGGAGACGGGCGACAGTTTCTACCTGATGACCGACGCGCTGGCCTGCTGGTTCCTGGCCGCCGCCGAGGCGGGCGACCGTCCCTGGCTGACGCTGCGCGACCTCGACCCGACCGGCCTAGCGCGGTCCTTCGCCGACTGGGTCGCCGCCGAGCGCGCCGCCGGCCGCCTCCGCAACGACGACGTGACCCTGCTCTGGGTCGACCTGGCGGCGAATTGAGAAGTGAGAAATGAGAGGTGAGAAGTGAGAAACGCGGTCCCGTCCCGCTCGGCGCCGGGCGGGGCAGAAGGCCGGGAGGTGTCATAGGCGAGGGGTGGACTGGCGGTTGAAACCGCGCCTGAATGGCCCGCGGGCCAGGAAGTCCGCCTGCGCGGACCAGGGACCGAGCCCGCGCGGGCGGGCCTTGCGGCGGTGTGCCCGCGTGCGGGCCTGCCGACAGGCGCGGCTTCCGCCGCCAGCCCCTCGCCCCCACGGCGACAGCCACCCATGGAGACCACGGTTTCTCACTTCTAACTTCTCACTTCTGACTTCCGCCCGGAGGGCGGCATGGCCTGGCCGACGCCCCAGGAGTACAACGAGGCGATCCAGAACCCGGCCCTGAACTTCGCCGACGCCGACCTCCGGGCGGGGCAACCAGAACTCACCGCGCTGGGGCTGCCCCGCGCGATCACCGGCGGCTTCGCCAGCGTCTACCGGGTGCAGGCGGGCGGGCGCGAGTGGGCGGTGCGCTGCTTCCTGCGCGAGTTCGCCGACCAGCGGCAGCGCTACGCCGCGATCAGCCGCCACCTGGCGCGCGCGCGCCTCCCCTACACCATCGGCTTCGACTACCTGCCGCAGGGGATCCGCGTCCGCGGCCAGTGGTACCCGATCCTCAAGATGGAGTGGGTGCGCGGCGACCCGCTCAACGTCTACGTCGCGCAACATCTCAATGACGGGGCGGCGCTGCGCGACCTCGCCGCGCGTTGGGCGGCGATGATGGCCGACCTGCGGCGCGCCGACATCGCGCACGGCGACCTCCAGCACGGCAACGTGCTCGTCGTCGGCGGCGAGCCGCGGCTGATCGACTACGACGGGATGTACGTGCCGGCGCTGGCCGGCCAGGCCAGCCACGAGGTCGGCCACCGCAACTACCAGCACCCCGCGCGCGGCGAGGCCGACTTCGGGCCCTACCTCGACCACTTCGCCGCCTGGGCGATCTACCTGGCGCTGCTCGCGCTGGGCGCGGACCCCGCACTGGGCCAGCACCTCGACGCCAGCGCCGAGCACCTGCTCTTCCGGCAGGACGATTTCAACGACCCGGCCGCGTCCGGTGTCTTCCAGGCGCTGGCGGGCTCAGCCGACGCCGCGCTCCGCGCGCTCGCCGCCACCTTCGCCACCTTCCCGGCCAACAGCGTGGCGCAGGTGCCGCCGCTCGACACCGCGCTCGCGCCGCCCGCGCCGGTCCTGCGCCCCGCGCCGGTGTCGCCCGGCGCGGGCGGCGGCTGGCTGGTGGACCACCTGCCGCGACCGGCCCCCGCGGCGCCGGCGGCGGCCGTGGCGCTCGCCGCGCCGGGGCCTGGCGACGCGCTGACCTGGGTGCCCGACCACCTGCGCCCGGCCGCGCCGCCGCGCCCGAGCGCGCCGGGGGCGGCCGAGCGGGGCCTCTGCGCCGCCGTCGCGCTCGTGGTGCTGCTCGTCGGGCTGCTGGCCCTCGCCGGGCTGGTGCCGGCGCTCGCGGGGATCGAGGTCGCGGCGGCCACGCTCGCGCTCGGCACGCTGACGCTCGCCGCGCGCTACTGGTCGTCGCCGGAGATGATGGGCAAGGTCGCGGCGGCGCTGCGCGCGCGGCGGGCGGCGGCGGCGGTCCGAGAGGGCGAGGCGGCGCTGCGCCACCTGCGCGCCGCGCGCGACCGGCTCGACGACGCCGAGGCGCGGCGGCGGGGCGCGCTGCGGGCCCGCCGGCGCGACTGCGCCGAGCGCGAGAAGGAGGCGCTGGCGCGGCTCGACCGCGAACTGGCGGCGTTCGACCTGCGGCGGCAGGCGCTCGGGCAGGAGGAGGCGCGCGAGCTGGCGGCGGCGCTGGCGACCTTGCAGGGGCAGTTCGTCGAGCGCGAGCTGGCGCGCCACGCCCTCGCCGGCGCGGCCATCCCCGGCGTCGGCCCCCGGCTGAAACTGCGCCTGCTCGTCGCGGGCGTGCGCACGGCGGCCAGTTTCGCCGACGTGCGGGTCACGCCCACGAATGGCGGCCACGAGGCCGCGATCACGCTCGACGGTGGCGGCAGCGCCCGCGTGGAAGGGCTGGGGCCGCAGCAGGCGCGCGCCCTGCTGGCCTGGCGCGACGACCTGGAGACGCGGCTGCGCCGGGCGATCCCGCAGTCCCTCCCGGCCGGCCGGGAGGCCGCGATCCGGGCGCGCTACGCCGCCCGCCGCCAGGCGCTCGAACGGCAGGCGGCCCAGGCCGAGCAGCAGGTCGACCAGCGCCGCGACGCGATCCGGCAGCAGCACGCGCGCGAGCGGGCGTCGCTCACCCGGCGCGCCCGCGCCGACCGCAAGGCCGCCGTCCGCGCCCGCCAGGAGCACGACCGCGCCATCGCGGAGGCGACCGGGCGGCTCGCCGCGCGCCAGTGGGCGCTCGCCCTGGCCCGCCGCGACCTCGCCGCCTACCGCCAGGTCGGCTTCGCCGCCTACCTCCGCCGCCTCCTCGCGGGCTAGAGCGCGACGACCTCCTCGCAGCTCAGGCGGCTGCGGCCAGGTCGCCCGACCTTGGGCGCGCCGATGCCCAGTACCGGGTTGTCCTGAATGGCCTCGACCGTCGCCAGGTGGCGGAAGCACTCGCGGATCGCGGCGAGCTTGCGCCGGCGAGGCTCGTGGCGGCCGGGCGCGCAGGAACGCGGCGAAGCGCGCCGTCGAGCGTGCGGGTGGCGGGTACGGTGGTCGGTGGGGTGGTCATCACCCCGGTATCCTCCTCGGTCCCCAGCATAGGCGCGGCGCCCACGCCGCTCAACGCCGGGATGCCGCGAAAAGTGGTTCGCATAACATGAGCTACGGCCCATTATTTGGAAGCAGGCGCACCGGCGTCAAAGGGCCGGTTTCGGGGTGGCCGGCGGCGATCGCCGCCGGGCGGTGGGGAGTGTGGTTCGCGGAATAGGGCAGCGTGTTGAAAAAGGGCTGCTTGGGCGAATGCGCCGCCAGGAGAGTGCGAGCTCAGCATTGGTGTGCTCTCGCGCCCTGAGTCGGTCCCGGGCAGCGTTCCGTGGCTCGGTGCGGCCCGATGAACAGCGCCGCGTTCGGGCCGGTGGCGGACAGGCTCCCCAGGGACCGTGGCGGTGCCCCCAGCCGGTCGCGCGCAGCCAGCGTTTCAGGTTCTGGCCTGCCGCGACCAGCAGCCCTTCCATATCCACGTGCTCCAGGCCACGCAGCCGGAACTGGCGGAGCCCATGCCACTGCTTGGCCTCCGCGAAGAGCGGCTCCGGCCAGACCTTGCGCTTGCGCATCGCTTTCCGGTAGGCCGCCGTCGCGTGGTAGCCTCGCACGCGTTCGAGGGCAGCGGCGTGGAAGGAGGGTGAACGGTGCGCCCGCGGTCGCTCGCGGTGCAGGCCGCCTTCAGGGCGCAGGCGTTGCGGGTCGCCGCCGCGGCGCGGTACACGACCGTCTCCTCGGTGTACTTGGCGGTCAGGCGACGGAGGGGCTGGCCCTGCGGGCACCGGTACTCGTCGCGCGCCGCGTCGTAGGCGAACCGCGAGGGGCCGTAGTAGGGCGAGCGGTCCCAGTCGGGCAGGGGGACATAGGCGCGGAGGCCCATCTCCTCCAGCGCCGCGATATTCTCGGCCGTCCCGTAGGTCGTGTCGGCGACGACGCGCGCCGGGCGCAGGCGCCAGCGGAACTGGACGCGCCGCAGTTGGTCGAGCATCGGCTCGTTCTCCATCACATCCGCAGGCGTGACCAGGGCGTGGAGGATGACGCGCGCCTTGCCGCCGTCGACCACGTAATGGTCGTGGTAGCCCAGGCTGGCCCGCTGGCCGGTCGTCTTCATCGGGGTCGCATCCGCGTCGGTGGTGCTGACCACCAGCCCGCTCTTGCGCTGATAGCCGCGCGCGGCCGGGCGGTCCGGGTCGAGCCGGCACGCTTCCAGCAGGTCCCAGCGCCGGGGGGCCGGCTCGGCTTCCAGTGGCGCGTCCGGCGCCTCGGCCCCGGCGGTAGCGGCCGGGTGGAGGCGGCCCTGGGGACGCCCCTCATCGGCGCTTGGCGCTCCGGTCGTCGCCGCGTCGGCCCGGCCCGCGCCGAAGACGTCGACCAGGTGGCCGTCGACGACCTCGCGCAGGCGGGGACCAACGAGTCCAGGGCGGCGTTGGCCCGCACCTTGGTCGCATCGAAGAACAGCTCCTCGCCCCAGACCAGCCCCGCGTCGACACACCGCTGCACGACGTGGTCGAAGAAGCGGCGGAAGGTGGCGAGGCCCAGGCGCTGGCGGATGCGAGTCAGGCTGGCGTGGTCGGGCAAGGGCTCGTCCAGGTGGTAGCCCAGGTACCAGCGGTGGGCGAGGTTGAGGCTGGCCGTCTCCATGAGGCGGCGCTCGGAGCGGAGGCCCTCGAAGAACAGGATGAGCTGCAGCTTGAAGAAGACCACTAGGTCGATGCTCGGCCGCCCGCGCTCAGCATAACAGCCCGCAACCCACTCTCGCACGAAACTGAGATCCAGCGCCGCGTCGAGATGGCGGTAGAAATGGTCCGGCGGCACCAACGCTTCCAGCGAGACCAGCACCGGCCGGTCCGGGCAACGCGCCTTCGGTGGCCCCAGCATCGCCCCCCTCCCCGCCACACGCACCGCGTGCGGGGGCGACCGCCGCAGCCCCCGCACGACCCGCTTGACCCATGCCCGACGCAGCAGCGGGACCGCCGGCCCCCCGTGTCCGGACCACCGACCGCCCCCGCCCGCGGGCCTTACCGCTGGAGGATCTCCTCGGGTGCCGTCTTGGCCGGCAGCGGGTCGGCGTGCCGGTGGATCAGCTTCCACGCCCCCGCCTCCCGCCGGAAGAGGTGGGTGACCCGGAGCACCAGCGGGCGCGGCTCCGCCCCGCCCGCCACCCGCGCCTCCCCCCGCTCCAGCCCGATCGCGTAGCCGAGGTCCCCGCTCGCCCCCGCCGCGAGCGGCTCGTAGGCCACCGCGCCGCCGGCGAACCGGCCGGCGGCCCACGCCAGCCGCGGGCCGACCGCGCCCCAGCCGCGCTCGTAGGCCCCCCAGCCGCCGAAGATCGTCACGTCGTCGCGCCGGGACCAGAGCGCGGCGGTCGGCCCGGCATCGCCCCCCAGGAACGCCTCCTGCGTCGCCTCGAACGCCGCGATCGCCCGCTGGATCCCCTCGTCGCCGGCCATCCCGCACCTCCTGCATGTGGCACACCGGGCCGCAATGTGGTAAAGTGACACTTACGACATAGCAAAGGAGGATTTACCACATGTCAAGCCCCCCCTACCCCGGCCCGACCGCGCCGATGATCGGCGCCCTCCTGCGCCTCGCCGCGGACCGCGCGCACGCCCTGCTCTACGCGCGCCTGCGGGAGGCGGGCTACAGCGACCTGCGCCCGGCGCACTTCGCGCTCTTCCAGTTCCCCGGCCCGCACGGGGTCCGCCCGGTCGAGCTGGCGGCGCGGCTGGGGCTGCCCAAGCAGGCGCTCACGCCGCTCCTGAACGACCTGGAGCGCGCCGGCTACCTGGAGCGGCGGCCCGCCCAGGGCGACGGGCGCGGGCGGGTGCTGTGGCTGACCCCGCGGGGGCTCGCCTTCATGGGCACCAGCAAGGCGCTCGTGGCGGGCATCGAGGCGGAATGGTCCGCGCGCCTGGGGGCGGACCGCTTCGCGACCCTCAAGGCGGCCCTGCAGGAACTGACCGAGGGGCCGGACTGAGGCGCGCCCGGGCACGCCCTGGACGACCGGGCGTGTCGCCGCCGTGGGAGCCACCTCCTCGCCGGGGCGACCATAGCTCGGCCATTGGCCAGGTTGACGGGCGCGCGTCGTTTCCGGCCCCCCTCGTGAGGGAGGGGCAAAGCCGGTCGCGGAGGCGTCGCCCACCGGATCACCACATTTTCAACAGGCTGTGGGGTTATGCGAACGTGGGGCCGGGTTATGGCCAGTGACGTGCCACTCGTCATATAGTCGCAGGCGGTCAAGGCTAGCGCCCGCACCGGCCTGTCGAGGGCGCACCGGCGGCAGCACGAGGGAATGGGCGGGCGCCGGCGGGCGTTGACGAGCGGGAGGCGCACCGGGGCGCCGCGGTCCCGGGCGATGGCCAGGCCGGGTGTGGACACGGGCCGCGCCCGATGCACGGAGGAGTGGACGGATGCCATTGCGGGGCGAATACGCGCCGAGCACCGCCGACTGGGCGCGTGAGCAGGCCGAACTCTACGAGCGGTCGGGGGGCACCGCGGGCACGACCCTGCGCGGGATGCCGGTGGTGGTGCTGACCTCGGTCGGCGCCAGGAGCGGCAAACTGCGCAAGACGGCGCTGATGCGCGTCGAGCACGACGGCGAGTACGCGGTCGTTGCCTCGCTCGGGGGCGCGCCCCGGCACCCGGTCTGGTACTACAACCTGAAGGCGCACCCCCACGTCGAGCTGCAGGACGGCCCGGCCAGGCGGGACTACCTGGCCCGCGAGGTCGCGGGGGCGGAGAAGGCGCGCTGGTGGGCGCGCGCCGTCGCCGCCTACCCCCCCTACGCCGACTACCAGGCCAAGACCACGCGCGCGATCCCCGTCTTCGTCCTCACGCCCCTCCCGGCCGTGTAAGGCCCGCCGCGTGGGCGCCGGCATCCCCTCATCTTGTGCTCCGCCTATCCTCCGAAAGCCCCGAGCAGGGCCGATATCTGGCTTCGAGGTTGCGGAATCGGGGTTACGCGAACGGGGCGACGGGCGCGCCCGTCGCCCCGTTCACCCCCGGCGGCTCAGAGCGTGGCCGTGTCGCCGGCGCCGTCCCGGAGCGCGGCCGCGCGGCGCAGCGGCGGCCTCGTCGAGGTCATCCGGCCCGGAGACCGGGTCTACTTCGGGCCGGGCGAGAACCACTGGCACGGCGCCGCCCCCGACCGCTTCATGACGCACGTCGCCGTGCAGGAGGCCGACGACTCGGGCAGCCCCGTCGCCTGGGGCCGGCACGTCACCGACGCGGAGTACGGCCGGCAGCCCGGCGCCTCGTCTGGGCCGTGACGCGCGAACACGCGCGTGGTTGCACCACGGGCGGGCTGGTAACCCGCCCGTGCCCCTGGGCCCGAATGCCTGGCGGGCGCGGCGGCTATCCGGCTCCGTGGTTCGCGGGATCGGCGGTATGCGAACGAGCGGGTCCACATGGGGGGCTCGCCCGGCAGGCCGGGGTGCTGCGCCGCCCGCGGTCCCCCGTGCCGGCCGCGCCGTGCCGCTAACCGGCGATCTCTGGCGCGTCCGGCCGGGCCGCGCCGAGCGGGCGGAGCACCGCGGGCAGGAGCGCGAGGAGCGCGACGGCCCCGCAGGTCAGCGCCGCGGCCGGCCCGAGCAGTTGCGCCAGGCCGCCGGAGAAGAGGCCGCCGAAGTCGCCGAGCCCGATGTAGGCGATCGAGCGCAGGGCCATCACGCGGCCCCGGAGGCTCCCCGGCACGAGCAGTTGGAGGAGCGTCGCCAGGACCAGCAGCGCGAGCCCGAGTGTGTAGATCGGCGCGTGGGCGAAGAGGAACAGCGCGCCGCAGTAGAGCAGCGCACCGCCGCCCGCCGCCAGGCCCTTGCGCCGCACGTCGCCCAGCGCGGCCAGCCCGAAGGTGCCGAGCAGCGCCCCGGCGTGCCAGACGTCGCGCGCGAAGAAGGGGAGCAGGACCGCGTAGGCGCCCTGCAGGACGGTCAACCCCGCGGTGAGGGCCAGGATGGCGAGGACCGGCCGGTGCGCCAGGACGTAGCGCAGGCCGCTCCCGCCGTGGGCCGGCGCGCCCGGCGCGGCGCGCTCGCACCCCGGCACGCCGCGCAGCCCGAAGAGCGCCGCGAGGACGAAGAGCGTGCTCAGGCCGTTGACGGCGAAGAGCCACGCCGCGCCGAGCGGGATCAGCAGCAGGCCGCCGAGCGCCGGGCCGACGAGGCGGGCGCCGGTCCAGACCGACGACTGGAGCGCGGTGGCGTTGAGCAGATCCTCGCGCGGCACCAGCGCGGGGAGGAGCGCCTGCTGCGCGGGCGAGTTCGCGGCGTAGACCGCGGCGGCCACGACCGTGTCGGCGTAGAGCACCCAGAGGGGCGCGTGGCCGGTCGCCAGCAGCCCGGCCAGGAGCAGCGGCTGGAGGGTCATCAGCGATTGCGTGCCTTTGAGCACGGTCACGCGGTCGACGCGGTCGGCGAGCGCGCCGCCGATCGGCGGCAGGAGGGTCATCGGCACCGCGAAGCAGAGGCCGAGCAGCGCGAGCGCGACCGCCGAGTTGGTGCGCTGCACGATCAGCCAGATCTTGGCGACGTCCTGCATCTGCGCGCCCGCGTTCGAGACGATGCCGGCGCACCAGAGGATCGCGAAGTTGCGCGAGCGCAGCGCCGCGAAGCGCCCGCGCCGCGCCCCCGACGCCCCCCGCACGCCGGCCGCCGCGCCCATCCCGGCCATCGCAGCCCCCCTCGTGACACCGGCGAGTCGCCCCCGACCCCGCCCCTTCAGCGTGGCACGGCCGCGGGTTGCCCACTCCGGCGTACGGTACAGTCCCCACGCGCCCGTGCGGCCGGGGAAGGGCTGTTCGCGCGGACAGTGGGGAGGACCGGTCGCAAGCGTCGCGCCCCGCGAGGCCATGACGGCACCCCGGTGCTCGCCGGTGCGTTCTCGCGCATGAACCGTACGGACGCCCCCGATCGCGTCCGGCGGGCGGCCGGCGTGTGCTATACTGCACCGCTGTGGGCGGGGGCGGGCTTTCGGGGGGAGCCGGCAGGGTGGCGGAACTCACGGAGCGTTCGGCGGCGACCGCGGTGCGTTACGGCGCCACCCCATTGGTCCCGCTGGCCCGCGTCGCATCCGACCTCGCCCTGATCGTCCTGGGGTTCGCGCTCGCCTATCACGTCCGCTACATCCGCGAGGTCGGCGGCGAGGTGAGCCGGAGCGACTTCCGCCCACTCGGCGCCTTCGCCCCGGTGATCGCCCTCCTCAGCGCGATCCTGCTCGCCATCTTCGCGCTGCGCGGGCTCTACCGCCTGCCGCGCTGGACCGGCTTCCTCGACGAGGCGGCGCTGGTAATCGGCGGCGCGCTGACCGGCTTCGGCGCGCTGGTCGTCCTCGTCTTCTACTCGCAGCACTTCTACTTCTCGCGCCTGATCTTCCTCTACGCCCTCGTCTTCGTCGTCGCGCTGCTCATCGCCAAGCGGGTGGCGCTCCGCGGCACGCAAGCGTGGCTGCGCGCGCGCGGGCGCTGGGTCGACCGCGTGCTCGTGATCGGCGCGGGACCGGCCGCGCAGCGGATCATGGGCGCGCTCATTGGCCAGCCCCGGCTCGGCTACGAGGTCGTCGGCTTCGTCGAGGACGCGCCCCTGCCGCCCGACTGGGCCGTCGTCACGCAGACGCGCGTCGTCCGGCCCGACCACCTCGGCGCCTGCCGCGACCTCAACGAGGTCATCCGCCGCTACGCGGTGGACGAGGTCATCATCGCCCTCCAACAGACGGCGCACGAGCAGATCCTCTGGACGGTCGAACAGTGCCGCGCGGGGCGCATCGCCTTCACGCTCGTGCCCGACCTCTTCGAGTTGAGCCTGGACCGCGTGGAGATCCACGCGCTCAACGGCCTGCCGCTGATCTCCGTGCAGGACGCCGGCATCCGCGGCTGGAACTACGTCCTCAAGCGCGCCTTCGACATCGTGTTCGCCCTCGGCGCGCTCGCGCTCGGCGCGATCCCCTTCGCGCTGATCGCCGTGCTGATCAAACTCGACACGCCCGGCCCGGTGATCCTCAAGCAGACGCGGGTTGGGCGCGGCGGCCGCCACTTCACCTGCTACAAGTTCCGCTCGATGTTCCGCGACGCCGACAAGATGCAGGCGCAACTCGCCCAGAGCGCCGAGTACGCGGGCGACCGGGTGATGTTCAAGCTGCGCGACGACCCGCGCCGCACGCGCGTCGGCCGCTGGCTGCGCCGCACCAGCCTGGACGAATTGCCCCAGTTCATCAACATCCTCAAGGGCGACATGAGCGTGGTCGGGCCGCGTCCGGCCGTGCCGCCGGAGGTCGCCATGTACGAGCCCTGGCACCTCCAGCGCCTCGACGTCCCGCCCGGCCTGACCGGGCTGTGGCAGGTCAATGGCCGCAGCAACCTGACTTTCGACGAGATGGTCCGCCTCGACCTCTTCTACGCCGAGCACTGGTCGCTCGGCCTCGACCTGCGGATCATCCTGCGCACCATCCCCGCCGTGCTGACGGCGCGCGGCGCGTATTGAGTGACGAGTGATGAGTAATGAGTGACGAGTCGCGGGCGGCGGCTCGCGCCGCAATTGTGGCAGAACGCGGCGCGAACATCGGCGCGGAGCGGCAGCCAGCCTCCGCGCCGGACTCCCCCCTCGTCACTCGTCACTCGTCACTCGTCACTCGTCGTGTGGCCATCGTCCACGACTACCTCAACCAGCACGGCGGGGCGGAGCGGGTGCTGGAGGAACTGCACGCGCTCTGGCCGGACGCGCCGGTCTTCGTCTCGATGTACGACCGTGAGCGGATGCCGCCCGCCTACCGGGAATGGGACATCCGCCCGACGTTCATGCAGCGCCTCCCCGGCATCCTGCGCAACCACCAGCCCTACCTGCCCGTTTACCCACTGGCGTTCGCGCGCCTCGACCTGCGCGGCTACGACCTGGTGCTCTCGTCGAGCAGCGCGTTCGCCAAGAACGTCCACCCGGCGCCGGGGGCCCTGCACGTCTGCTACTGCCACAGCCCGATGCGCTTCGCCTGGAATTACGGCGACTACGCCCGGCGCGAGCGCCTGGGGCCGGGCGCCGGAGCGGCGTTGAGGCCACTTTTGCGTGCGGTTAGACTGTGGGACGCCGCGGGCGCCGCACGGGTCGACGCGTTCATCGCCAACTCGCACACCGTCGCGGGGCGGATCGCGCGCTTCTACGGCCGCGAGGCCGCCGTGATCCACCCGCCGGTGGAGACGGCGACGCTGGCGGCGGCGCGGACGGGCGCGCCGCCGGACGACTTCTACCTGCTGGTGTCGCGGCTGGTACCGTACAAGCGCCTCGACATCGTCGTGGCGGCGTTCAACCGGCTCGGGCTGCCGCTCCGGGTCGTCGGGGAGGGGCGCGACCGGGCGGCGCTGGAGCGCCTGGCCGGACCGACGGTCCGCTTCCTCGGCCGGGTGTCGGACGAGGAGAAGGCGGACCTCTACGCGCGCTGCCGGGCGACGCTCTTCCCGGCCGAGGACGACTTCGGCATCGCCCAGGTGGAAGCGCAGGCGGCCGGGCGGCCGGTGATCGCCTACCGCGCGGGCGGCGCGCTGGAGACGGTCGTAGACGGCGTGACCGGCCTCTTCTTCGACGCCCAGTCGCCCGAGGCGGTGGCCGGCGCCGTGCGCCGCGCTGCCGACCACGACTTCGACGCCGACGCGATCGCCGCGCACGCCCGCTCGTTCGACGTGGCGATCTTCCGCCGCAGGATGTACGATTTCGTCGCGACTGTCGTCGCGACGAAAAGGACTCAGGACTGAGGACTCAGGACTCAGTGGGGGTTGGGACACCAGGTGCTTATCCCGTCGGCACGGCTCTATCCAGAGCGCCAGCACTGAGTCCTGAGTCCTGAGTCCTCAGTCCTGAAGAACCCGGAGGGTTCGCGTTGGAACTGCGCCACTACTGGAACATCGTCTGGCGGCGCTGGCAGGTCGTCGCGGCGTTGACGCTGCTGGTCTTCGTCGGGTCGATGATCGCCTTCTTCGTGCGGCCGGCCAGTTACACGGCCAACGCGCGCGTGCAGATCGAGCTGGTCCCGCCGCAGTCGCCCGCGGCCGGCGTGCCCAACAGTGACTTCTTCCGCTACGACGACTACTACAACTACCTCGCCACCGAGTACACGATGGACGACCTGGTCGAGGTGATGAACGGCGGCGTCTTCACCGACGACGTGGCGGCGACGCTCCAGGGGCCCGACTTCAAGGTGCCGATCCAGGCCGACGCCATCCGCGGCGCGCTCGACGTGTCGCGCAAGCACCGCGTGCTGGAGATC
Organism: Thermomicrobiales bacterium; assembly: GCA_035708265.1. GTDB lineage: Bacteria > Chloroflexota > Chloroflexia > Thermomicrobiales > CADCWN01 > DASSSV01. The sequence continues at coordinate 17,588 of DASSSV010000180.1, forward strand.
TCGGCGACCTCGGGGCAGCGCGATTGGGCGATCCTGGTCGCGCGGGCGGCGATCGTGACGCTGCAGCACGACCCGGTGAAGTATTTCAGCCGCGGCGGCTCGACGGCGAAGATCCAGGCGGCCGCGCTGACGATCGACCAGCCGCTCCAGGCGCACAGCAACCGCGTCCGCAGCCTGCTCAACGTCGCGCTCCAGACCTTCATCGCCTTCCTCGCCGGGCTGGGGCTGGCCTTCCTGCTCGAATACCTCGACGACCGGCTGCGCGGCGCCGAGATGGTGCGCGAGTCGCTCGGCCTGCCGGTGCTGGCGCAACTCCCGGCGGCCGACGGCCGGGGGGCGGGCCTGCCGGCGCGGAGGGCGGTCTGAGATGCGCCCGGAGGAGTACGCCCGGATCGTGCTGCGCCGCTGGTGGCTGATCCCGGCGATCGCCATCGTCGCGGCCGCGGTCGCCTTCGTCGTGACCAACCGGCAGCCGCGCATCTACGACAGCAGCACGCAACTCCTCGCCGTGGCCGAGCCGCCCGACTACTGGATGGACCTCTACGCGAAGAACCGCCTGGCGTCGTACAAGAAGATCGTCGCCGACAACGCCATCGCCCAGCGGGCCGTCGAGCTCGGCCAGTTGAATCGCTACGGCCTCGACGCGGGCGCGGTGATGGGCAAACTCGCCGTCGCGCACGACCCCGACACCAACACGGTCCAGATCGCGGCGAGTGACACCGACCCGGCGCGCGCGGCGGCGATCGTCAACGCCGTCGCCAAGGCCTTCATCGAGGACAACGACGCGCAGAACGCGCGCGACGCACAGCAGTACGCCAAGAGCACCGGCGACCCGATGTCGCGCGTGAACATCGAACAACTCTACCCCGCGACCCCCGCCGCGCAGCCGAGCGCGCCGCGCCCGAAGTTGAACGCCGCCGCTGCCGCGATCCTCGGCGTGGCGCTCGCGCTGGTGCTGATCTTCGCGCTGGAGTATTTCGACGACACGCTCCGCACGGCCGAGGACGTGCGCCGCCACCTCGACCTGCCGGTGCTCGTCGGCGTGCCGAACGGGGCCGGCCGGCTGGGCCTCGGCGCGCGTCGCAGACGGCCGGCGAACTACGGAGCGCGGGATGCGGACTGAGCGCCGCCGAGACTGGGAGAGGGCATCGAAGTGAGCATCGAGACCAGGACCCCCGACACCGGCACGACGCGGCCGGTCAGCCTGCCGGCCGCCGGCCGCCGCCCCGATCTGGCGGTGCTGGTGCGCCCCGACTCGCCCGAGGCCGAGGCGTACCGCGCGCTGCGCGCCAGCATCAAGTTCGCCGGCGACGAGCGCCCGGCGCGCAGCATCCTCCTGGCCGACGCCGGCGCGGGCGACGAACGCGCGACGATCGCCGCCAACGTGGCGACCGCGCTGGCCGCGGCCGGCGACGCGACGCTCCTGATCGACGCCGACCTCCGCCACCCGGCGCAGCACCGCATCTTCGGCGTGGACAACGACGAGGGCGTCTCGACCTACCTGCGCGGCCGCGGCGACGCGCTGCTGCCGCTCGCGCCGACCGCGGTGCCGGACCTGGCGCTCCTGCCGGCCGGCCCGACCCCGCCCGACCCCGCCGAACTACTCGCGTCCGATCGCCTGCGCCGCCTGCTGGCCCAGGCGCGCGAGGCCGCCGAGTTCATCATCGTCGACGCCCCGCCGGTCACGGCGGTGGCCGACGCACTGGCGGTCGCCGCGGCGGTGGACGGCGTGCTGCTGATCGTGCGCTCCGGGCGGACGCGGCGGACGGCGGCACAGCGGGCCAAGGAACAACTACTGCGCGTCGGCGCCAACCTGCTCGGCGTCGTCCTGGCCGACGCCCCGGTCGGCCGCGACGCCTACCGCTACTAGGTCGCGCCATGGCGAGCGAGGGACCGCGGAAGCGCGGGCGGGCGGCGCGGGTCACGACCAAGACCGGCGACGCCGGCTACACCAGCCTGCTCGGCGACGCGCGCGTGCCGAAGTGGGACCCGCGCCCGGACACTTACGGCACGGTCGACGAAGCGACTTCCGCGCTCGGCCTGGCCCGCGCGCTGGCGACCGAGCCGGACGTGCGCGAGGCGATCCTCGACACGCAGCGCGACCTCTACGTCCTGATGGCCGAGCTGGCGACGCCGCCCGAGCACTACGAGAAGGTCGGCTACCGCATCACCGCCGAGCACGTCGCCAAGGTCGAGCGGCAGGAAGAGGCGTTCAAGGCGCGCGTCGAGATCGGCAACGTCTTCATCATCCCGGGCGGCACGCCGGCCGGCGCGGCGCTCGACCTGGCGCGGACGATCGTGCGCCGCGCCGAGCGCCTCACCGCCAAACTCTTCCACGACGGCACGATCGCCAACGCCGAGGCGCTGCGCTACCTCAACCGCGTCTCGGACCTCCTCTTCATCCTCGCCCGCTTCGAGGAGCACGGCCAGAGCGAGGCCGCCCGGAAGGCACGATCACCGCAGAGGCGCAGAGAGACGGAGGAGAGTTCGCGGAGAGAAGACGAAGGATGAAGTACGAATGAATCTTCGGGCTGACGGCTATTCGTCCTTCGTACCTCGTACTTCGAACTTTTACTCTCCGCGTCCTCTCCCGCGTCCCTTTGCGCCTCTGCGGTGAACGTCTTCCTTACCGCGCGACGGCCGCCGGTGTGTGCGCCTGGAGGAAGGCGCGGACGCGCTGCACGGTGTCGCCGACGATGTCTGGCGTCTTCCAGGCGAGCAGCAGTTCCGCGTGGGGCGCGAGGGTGACGATCTCGCGCGCCGTCGCGGTCGGGTGGAAGTTGTCGTCGCCGGCCAGGACCAGCAGCGGGACGGGGCAGGTGCGCACGAAGTCGCGCGACACGCTGAAGACGAAGTCGCCGCCGAACATGCGGTCGCGGAAGGGCGGCATCGTCGCGTCGTTGGCGTCCGGCCGCTCCCGCCGCAGCTCGGCCGCCCACTCGTCGAACATGCGGAAGAAGTCCTCGCGGTTTTCGCCGCTGAGGCCGATCGGGTTTTGCAGCACGGCCGCGCTGACGCGCTCCGACGCGGCCTGGATCAGCCCGAGGCAGTAGGACGAGCCGATGCAGCCGCCCATGATGTGACAGCGGTCGATGCGGAGGTAGTCGAGCAGCGCCAGGTGGTCGGCGGTATAGGTGTCCCACCCGTTGCCGTCGAGCGGCGCGCGCGACGCGCCGGCATTGCGCTGGTCCATCGCGATCACGCGGAAGTTGCCCGCGAACTCCTTCGTCGGGTCGAACGGGCTGCCGTGCCAGAAGTCGATCGTCGAGCGCATCCCGCCCGGCGCGAAGAGGAGCAGCGGGTAGCCCGAGCCATACTCCTCGTAATGGATCGAGACGTCGCCGCCGGTGAACATCGGCATGGGCTTCCTCCTTGCGTATCGCTAGGGGCTGGCGGCTGAAGCCGCGCCTGAAAGGCGCCCGCGGGCGCCACGAAGGCCGCCTGCCCGGCCTGAGATCTCGGCCCGGCGTGGGCCGGTCTCCAGGCGCGGCTTCGGCGGCCGGCCTTCCCCGCCGTACCACGGCGGCACACGGCGCCTACTCGGCCGGCTCGATCGTCACGGTCAGGCCGAAAGTGCCGAGGCGTTCGGCGTAGTATTCGGCCTGCTCGCGCGCGCAGACGACGACCGTGCTGCGCCCGGTCAGGTGCGCCTCCAGCATGATCAGGACCGCCTTGCGCAGCCCGAGGCCGGGCACCGACTTCCGCAGCGCGGCGACGACCTCGTCCATGCTGTGGACGTCGTCGTTGTGCAGCACAACCCGCTGCGGCGGGTAGCGCTCGGCCAGGTAGGTCAGGTCGATGTCGGGCGTCGTCGTCGGCGCGGCCGGCGCGACGGTCGGCGATCCGGGCGTGGCGGACGGCATGGCGGTCAACTCCGGAGTCAGGGCCGTTCGGGACTCGTCGCCATGCGGCCATTATACGGCGGCAGACGATAGACGGTAGCCGATAGGCAGCGGCGTTCGGCTGCTCCAGCGATCTCGGCTCTGGTAGCGCACGCCATACTGGCGCCCCGTGCCGTCCTCTCCTATCGTCTATCGTCTCCGTCTCACCCCGCGATCTCCGCGGTCTCGGCGACCTCCTCCGGCGTGAGGCGCCACTCGGCCGCGCGGACGTTGGTCTCGACCTGCTCGGGGCTGGTGACGCCCGCGATGACGGTGGAGACCTCCGGGTGGCCGAGCAACCAGGCGATCGCCAGTTCGCCGAGCTGGTGGCCGCGGCCTTCGGCCCACGACGCCAGGCGGTCGACGACGTCCTCGTCGTGGCCGGCGAGCTGGCGCTCGAAGAAGCCGGGCTGGTCGCTGCCGCGCGCGCCCGCCGGCCGCGCGCCGCCGCGGTACTTGCCGGTGAGGATGCCGCCGGCCAGCGGGCTGTAGGGGATGATGCCGACGTCGAAGGCGCGGCAGGCCGGGAGGAGTTCGCGCTCGACCGAGCGGTCGAGCAGGCTGTAGCGCGGCTGGACCGAGACGAACGAGGCGTAGCCGCGCCGGTCGCTGACCCAGAGCGACTGGACCAGTTGCCACGCGGCGAAGTTGGAGCAGCCGATGTAGCGCAGCTTGCCGGCGCCCACCAGGTCGTCGAGCGCGCGCAGCGATTCCTCTAATGGGGTCTCGGGGTCCCAGCGGTGGACCTGGAGGAGGTCGATGTAGTCGGTGCCGAGGCGGCGCAGGCTGCCCTCGACGCCGTCCATCACGCGCTGCCGCGAGAGGCCGGTGTCGTGCGGGCCCTCGCCCCACTTCATCCCCAACTTCGTGCCGATGACCGCCCGGTCGCGGCGGTCGCGCAGCGCCTTGCCGACGAACTCCTCCGAGACGCCGTGCCCGTAGGTATCGGCCGTGTCGAAGAAGTTGACGCCGAGGTCGAGCGCGCGGTGGATGACCCGCGCCGTGCCCGCCTCGTCCACGTAGCGCCCGAAGGTGTTGCCGCCGAGCCCGATCGCGGACACCTTGAGCCCCGAGCCGCCGAGTCGCCTGTACTCCATTGCCCCTCCTCGTGGCGGTTGAAGGTTGAAGGTTACAGGTTGAAGGTTCGCCGGGTGTGCGACACGCTGCCGCATCCGCCGGGTAGTGTAGCCGGTCGCCGCGGGCCTTGCCCGCCCGGATGCTCTGCTATACTGCGCCCGCCGTCGCCGGCCCGCGTCGTGAGAACCTTCAACCGTCAACCTTCAACCCTCAACCCCCCGGAGGTATTCCGTGCGCGAAGAATCGCGAGCCTTCCTCTTCCGGCTCCTCGAGGCGGCCGGGCCGTCGAACTACGAGGTCGCGGCCGCGCGGGTCTGGCGCACCGAGGCCGAGCGCTACTGCGCCGGCGTCGCGGCCGACGTCAACGGCAATTCGCTGGCCCGGCTGCGCGCCGACGCACCGGCCGGGGCGCCGAAGGTGCTGCTCGCCGGCCACATCGACGAGATCGGCCTGATCGTCACCCACGTCAACGACGACGGCACGCTCGCCTTCCGGGGCATCGGCGGCTGGGACCCGCAGGTCCTCGTCGGGCAGCGCGTGCGCGTCCTGGCGCGCGACGGCGCCCTGACCGGCGTGATCGGGCGCAAGGCGATCCACCTGCTGCGCGGCGAGGCGCGCGACAAGGCGGTCCGGCTCGAAGACCTCTGGATCGACCTCGGCGCGACGAAGAAGGACGACCTCGGCGGGCGGGTGCGCGCGGGCGACCCCGCGGTGATCGACGCCGCGCCGGTGGCGCTGCCGACCGGCCCCGACCTGATCGCCTCGCGCGCGATCGACAACCGCGTCAGCGCCTTCGTCGCGCTGGAGGCGCTGCGCCTGCTCTCGGAGGGCGAGCCGCCGCGCGCCGACGTCTACGCCGCCGCGACGGTGCAGGAGGAGATCACCATGCGCGGCGCGCGGACCGTCGCCGCGACCGTCGCGCCCGACGTCGCCATCGCGATCGACGTCACACACGCCAGCGACCGTCCCGGCGTGGCGGCGACCGAGGTCGGCGAGCACGGCTGCGGCAGCGGCGCGGCGCTGACGCGCGGCAGCGTCGCCAACGAGGCGCTCGTGGACCTCCTGATCGCGACGGCCGAGCGCGAGGGACTGGCCTACACGCTGGAGGCGTCGGGCGCGCGCAGCGGCACCGACGCCGACGCGATGGTCGTAACCGGCCGGGGCACGGCGGGCGGCGTCGTCTCGATCCCCTGCCGCTACATGCACTCCCCCGTCGAGGTCGTCAGCCTGGCCGACCTCGACACCGCGGCGCAACTCCTCGCCGCGACGATCCGCAGCATCGGGCCGGAGACGGACTTCACGCCACGGTGAGGCGAAGTACGAAGTACGAGGTACGAAGTACGAGTGACGAATGGGGGTGCGGCGGGGATAGGGCGATGCGCCGGCGATTGAAATCGCCGCTACGGGCTCGCCACGGCTCGCCACAAAGTCCGCCTCCGCCGACCAGGACGTGGAGGTAACCCCAGCCCGCGCAGGCGGGCTTCGTGGCGCCCGCAGGCGCCGACAGGCGCGGCTTCCGCCGCCCGTCCCGTCCCCCGCGCGCACCGCTCCGTTCATTCGTACTTCGTACCTCGCACTTCGTACGTCAGGAGGCTTCGGCATGACCCCCGACGATTACCTCGATGCCGTACTCGCGTTGCCGCGGCTGGCGGGGGCGCGCGTCTCGCCGGACGGGCGCCGAGTCGCCTGGAGTTGGTTCGGCGTGGGGCCGGCGGCGGACGTCTTCGTCGCGCCGACCGACGGCTCGGCGGGGCCGACGCGCCTGACCGACACGCCCGACGACACGCTGGTCGTCTCCTGGGCGCCCGACAGCCGCGCCGTGCTGGTCGAGCAGGACCGGGACGGCAACGAGCGCGCGCAGATCTTCCGGGTGGACCTCGACGACCCGCTGGCGCTGGCCCCCCTCACGGAGCCCAACCCGCCCTACTTCCTGCGCGGCGGCGACCTCCACCCGAACGGCCGCTGGCTCGTCTACGGCGCGAACTTCGACGTCGCGACGGGCCGGGAGATCGAGCCCACCTGGGTCTACCGCCACGACCTCGCCACCGGCGAGCGGCGCGTGCTGGCACGGCCGGAGCATGGTGGTCGCGTCGTGCCGCAACTCAGCCCGGACGGCGCGCACGTCCTCTACCCCCGGATGGACCGCAGCCCGAGCGGCCGGCAGGTCTGGCTGGTCGACATCGAGGGACGCGAGGACCGCGAGATCGTCAACGCCGGCGCGGACGTGAAAGCCAGCGCGTCGTGGTTCCCGGACGGCCGGCGCGCGCTGGTGCTGACCGAGACGCCGACGCACACCCGCCTCGGCGTGTGGGAACTGGCGAGCGGCGCGCTGCGCTGGCTGATCGACGACCCTGCGCGCAACATCGAGGGGGCCTTCGTGCCGCGCAACGGCCGGCGCGCGGTCGTGCTCGACGTCCGCGAGGCGCGGACGCGCCCCTCGCTGCTCGACCCCGACACCGGCGCGGAGACGCCCCTGCCCGACATCCCCGGCAACCTCGTCCCGCTCGCGCCGGCCGGGGGTGAGGAGGGCGGCGCCTGGGTGGCGCAGTACGCCAGTTCGCGCCAGCCGGCCGACCTGGTCCGCCTGTCGCTCGACGATATCCGCCCGCAGCGCTTCGCCAGCCTGACGCGCGTCTGGGAACGCACGCCCCTGACGCCCGACGACTTCGCGCCCGCCGAGGACTACCGCTGGCGCGCGGCGGACGGCCTGCCGATCCAGGGCTGGCTCTACCGCCCGCAAGGCGCGCCGCGCGGCACGATCGTCTACGTCCACGGCGGGCCGACCGGGCACAGCCAGGACCGCATCAACCCGGAGATCCAGTTCTTCGTCCGCGCGGGCTTCGCCGTCCTCGACCCGAACTACCGGGGCAGCACCGGCTTCGGCCTGACCTTCCGCGAGGCGATCAAGGCGCAAGGCTGGGGCGGGGCCGAGCAGGACGACATCCGCGCCGGCATCGAGGCCCTCATCGCGGACGGCGTCGCCGCGCCGGGCCGGGTCGGCGTCACCGGCACCTCCTACGGCGGCTACTCCTCCTGGTGCGCGATCACCCGCTGGCCGCCCGACATCGTCGCCGCCTCGGCGCCAATCTGCGGCATGACCGACCTCGTCGTGGACTACGAGACGACGCGCCCCGACCTCCGCCCCTACAGCGAGGAGATGCTGGGCGGCAGCCCATCGCAGGTCCCCGAGCGCTACCGCGAGCGCTCGCCGATCCACTTCGTCGGCAACATCAAGGGGCACCTCCTGATCGTCCAGGGCGGCCAGGACCCCAACGTCACGCCGGAGAACGTGCGCGCCGTGGAGGCGGCGCTGCGCGCCGCCGGCGTCCCCTACGACCTGCTGGTCTTCCCCGACGAGGGTCATGGCATCGCCCGCCCGAAGAACCAGCGGGTGCTCTACCGGCGGCTGCGCGACTTTTTCCGAGCGATGAGCGATGAGCGATGAGGGGAGTGACGAGTGGAGAGTGACGAGTGACGAGGTCGAGCCCGGCGCTCTTCTGTCCTCCGTCTTCTGTCTCTGCCCACTCGTCACTCGTCACTCATCACTCATCACTGGAGCGAAGCGATGGACATCTACGAGGAACTGAAGCGAATCTGCGAGATCACCGGGCCGATCGGGTACCCGGACGAGGTGAATGCCTATCTGAAGGATGCGTGGGGCGCGCTCGGGAAGGTCGAGGAGACGCCGGTCGGCAACGTCGTCTGCCACGTCGGCGGGCGGGGGCCGAAGTTGCTGCTCGACGCGCACTCCGACGAGATCGGCTACGTCGTCCGCTCGATCGACGAGCGCGGCTTCCTCTGGATCACGACGGCGCAGCGGCAGCTGCAGCCGAAACTCGGCCTCTACCAGATGGTCATGCTCGGCCAGCCGGCCGTCGTCGTCGGGCGGGGCGGGCGCAAGGTCTCCGGCGTCTTCGCGACGGTCACTGGGCATGTGTCGAGTTTCGAGCAACGCAGCAAGGGGAGTTACGACTACAACGACGTCTTCATCGACATCGGCGCGCGCGGCCGGCAGGAGGCGCTCGACCGCGGCGTCACCGTCGGCAGCCTGGCGATCTGGAACCCGCCGACGCGCCGCATGGGCCCGGACAGCCAGTTCATCTACGGCAAGGCGCTCGACGCGCGGATGGGCCTCGCCATCATGACCGAGGTCGCCCGCCGCGCCGAGCGCGACAAGCTCGCGTTCGACCTCTACCTCGGCTGCTCGGTGCAGGAGGAGAACGGGCTGCTCGGCGCGATCTCGCTGGCGCGCCACGCCGACTTCGCGCAGGCGTTCTCGCTGGAGGTCGGGCTGGCCGGCGACATCCCGCTGGTGGACCCGCGCGACATGCCGATCGCGCTCGGCAAGGGCCCGGTGCTGGTCTACAAGGACGGCTCGGTCCACCACGACCGCCACCTGACCGAGCGGCTGGCCGACCTCGCCGAGTCGCGCGGCATCCCCTACCAGTTCGGCGCCTACGCCCAGTTCGGCAACAACGCCAAGGAGTTCATCTCGGCCGGCATCCCCTCGGTGATGATCACCCCGCCGACGCGCTACACGCACAGCCCCTTCGAGATGTGCCACGCGGACGACGTCGAGCAGACGATCCGGCTGCTGGTGGCCTACGTCGAGGGCGGGCGGTAGCGGCCGGCGGGCAAACGGGCCGGGCGCGCGGCTCCATCGGGCCGCGCCCGGCCAGGCTCATAACGGCAGCGCCGGTCAGGGCTGCTTGACGCCGTGGACGTAGACCTCGAACTTGGGCGGGATCTCTTTGACGCGGACGAAGTCGATCGCGAAGGGCGCGGAGCCGCCCGCCGTGAGTTGCTGCAACTTCGTCGCGCCGTCGGCGACCGCCAGCAATTTGCCGTTCGCGCCGTAGAGGCCGATCGTTACGACGACAAACGTCGCCGCGCCCTGGCCGGTGTTCGTCACCTGGCCGCTGGCCTTCACCCAGCCGTACTCGTTCGCGGGCGGGGTTAGCGTGACGCCGGCAGGTTGCAGGTCCAGATAGTAGGCGGCGGTGAGGAGCGCGTTGGCCTGGCTCGCCTGGGCCTGGACGCGCTGTTCCTGCCACGTCTCCGGCGCGTTGTTGATCAGCGCGCGCCAGACGGTCTTCTGCCCGGGCTTGAGCGCCGGCAGCCCGAGCGCCGATGCCTGGCCGGTCGCGACGGTCTGGCCGCCCGCGTCGAGCAGGCTGACGGCGATCTGGATGTTCGCCGCGTCGGCCGTCCCCGTGTTGACGACTTCGCCGATGAAGTAGAGGTTGCCGAGGCTATCGCGGTAATTGGCGACGTTCCCGGTCTCGACCGCGATTTTCGCCGCGGTCGTCGGCGTCGGCTTCGCGGCGGCGCCGGTCGCGGCCTTCGCCGGCGTGCCCGCGTTGCCGCCCGCGGCCCCAACCGTCGCGGTACTCCTGTTCGTCGCGGGCGTGGTCGTGGCCGAGTTGTTCGTCGTGGTGGTCGTGCTGCCGCAGGCGAGCGCGGGCAGCAGGAACAGGCCGAAGATCGCGACGGTGAGCCAGCGTTTCATCGTTCTCCCCTCCGACGATATCGATCGGCCGCGCGCCGACGCCGGCGCGCCACAACGCCTACGGCCAGCGTAGCGGTCGGGCGGGAATACCCCGATTCCCGCCCGCCGGTCGTCCAATCAGGACCGAGGCTGTCCGCCTTCTACGCTAGACTGGGGGACGTATGCGCGGGACCGCTGGCGAGAGCCGTGAGTGGCGCGGGTGGCGGGACGCACCGCCGTCTTGCGCGTCGCGGCAGCGGCGGCAAGTAGGGAGGGTGAGATGGAGCCGAAGCGGGGCGCGGCGCCGGAGTATGAGGGGATGTCGTCGGCGGTGCAGTTGCAGGCGCTACTCTGGCGGATGCGCGCCGACCTCGAACGCCTCGTCGCCGAGGCCGGGCCGGGCCGGATGGAGCGGCCCGGGGTGGCGGACGACTGGACGTTCAAGGACGCCGTCGCGCACCTGACGTTCTGGCGGTGGTGGTCGGTGGCACGCCTGGAAGCGGCCGTGCGGGGCGAGGCGCCGACGCCGCCGTGGGGCGACGACCTCGACGAGGAGCGCGCGGGCGACGTCGACAAGATCAACCAGCGGGCCTACGAGGCCAGCCGCGACCGGCCGGTTTCGGACGTGCTGGCCGACTCGCGGGCGACGTTCGACCGGCTCGAAGCCGCACTCCTGGCGCTACCCGAGGCGGACCTCTTCGCGCCGGGCCGCTACCCCTGGCTGGGCGAGTACCCCGCCGCGGCGGTCATCCTCGGCAGCGCCGGCCACCTCTTCGAGCACGAGCAGGGGATCAACGCCTTTCTCGCCCGGAGCACGCCGCGTTGAGGCAGGCTGGCGGCATCAGGCTACAATCCGCGATAGACGTCTTTGCGGTGCCGCACACGTATGGATGAAGGCGATAGACCTTATCCGGCACGCCGCTCTTCCCGTGCCGCGCGCATCTCCTCGCGCAGACTTTCCACGGGAACGTCGGATCGTTCTCGGCCTCGGCAATCGCCGCCAGGTCGTCCGCCTCCTCTTGCCGCTCCAACCACTCGCGCAAGGCGTCGATAACGATCTGCCGGACGGGTTGGTCGCGCTCGATCGCCGCGTGGCGGATCGCGCGGTAGAGTTGCGCGTCGCCCAAGTCGACAGTCAGCCGCGCCGACTTCTTACCGATAGCCATGCGATCACCTCCACGGTAAGTATAGCGCGAAGATCTGTTTGCGCGGATACGTATGCGCGCGTTCCCGTGGGTACAGACTACCGGGGATATGTCAATGCGTTACCTACGGCTCCCGCGTGCGCACGCGGACTTCGCCGGTCACGTCGAGCACGTCCACCGTGGCGCGGCCGGCGGGGTCGCGGCGACGGATCAGCAACTCGACCGCGCCGCGGCCGACGCGCAGGCGGCGCAGGTGGAGCTGGCCAAGCCAGCCGGGCAGGTAGGGCGCGAGCGTCACCTCGTTGCGACCGGGACCGGCTTCCAGGCCGAGGATCGTCTGCAGGAAGAGGAAGCCCGCGCCGGCCGCCCACGCCTGTGGGCTGCAACTGACCGGGTACTCCGCCGGCGCGGGGTCGAGGGCGGGGTCGCGCGGGAAGCCGCAGTAGAGTTCGGGCAGGCGCGAGTAGCGGAAGGTCTTGGCCGCGTCGAAGATCTCGCCGATGACCCGGTTCGCCTCGGCCGCGTAGCCGCAGCAGCGCATCCCGGCGACGACCAGCGAGTTGTCGTGCGGCCAGACGGTGCCGTTGTGGTAACTCATCGGGTTGTACTGTGGCTCGTCCGCGCTGAGCGTACGCAGCCCCCAGCCGCCGTCCATGTCCGGCGCCAGCAGGCGCGCGACCAGCGGCGCGATCTTGTCGTCCTCGACGATGCCGCAGAGGAGCCCGTGGCCCGGGTTGGTCGTCATCGCCGGGACGAGGCGCTTGTGGCCGTCGAGGCCCATGCCGAAGGTCCGCGCCTCCGGGCGCCAGAAGTCGCGGTTGAAGCGGGCCTTCAGGTCGGCCGCCTCCGCCTCCAGCCGCGCCGCCCAGGCCGCCTCGCCGCGCTCGACCAGCAGCGCGGCCAGCCAGCGCTTGGCGGCGTAGACGTAGCCCTGCACCTCGGCCAGCGCGATCGGCGGCGCCGGCTGGCTGCCATCGGGCCAGAGGATCGAGTCGTAACTGTCCTTCCAGCCCTGGTTGGCGATGCCCCGGCGCGACCGGGTGCCGTACTCGACGTAGCCGTCGCCGTCGCGGTCGCCGTAGCGGTCGATCCACTCCAGGCAGCGCTTCACGGCGGGCAGGAGTTCCTGAAAGAGCGCGTCGTCGTCGAGCCAGCGCACCGTCGCGGCGAAGAGCATGACGTAGAGCGGCGTCGCGTCGATCGTGCCGTAGTACGGCGTGTGCGGCACGTCGCCCAGGCGTGCCATCTCGCCGACGCGCATCTCGTGCAGGATCTTCCCTGGCTCGGCATCGCGCCAGCCGTCGTAGGTCCGCGCCTGGAAGCGCGCCAGGTAGCGCAGCGTCTCGACCGCCAGGCGCGGCTGGAGCATCAGCGTCTGGTAGGCGGCGATGAGGCTGTCGCGGCCGAACGGCGCGACGTACCAGGGGATGCCCGCCGCCAGCAGCTCGCCGCCGGGGAAGTGAGTCAGCAGCGCGTGGATGTCGCGCGCGCCCCGTTCGAGGAAGGCGTCGAACTGCGCGTTGTCGGTCGCGACGGCGGTCGTCGCGGCGGCCCAGGCGCCGAAGCGCGCCTCGGCGTCGCGCACGGCGACCACAAAGGGGGTCGTGGCGGGGGCCGGCGGGGCGACGTCGAGTTCGCTGGGGACGAGCGACAGCCCGAGTCGCTCCGCGCCGCCGGGCGGCAGCGTCAGGTCGAAGTGCGTCTCGACGATCGCCGGGCGGCGCGGGAGCGGCGCGGCCTCGAAGCGCTCGTGGCTCGGCAGCAGCAACACCAGTTCCTCGCCGTAGGGCTCGCGCGCGGTGACGATCTCGGCGACGCCATGGACGGTCTGCGCGGCCGGGACGCGGTCGAACTCGACCTCGGTCTCCAGCTGGCGGGCGTCGGCCGTGCGGTAGCCGAGCACCACCCGCCGCCCCTCGTCCGCGATGGCCGGCGGCACCAGGCGTCCGACCTTGCCGCGCCGGAAGCCGCGGATCTCGAACATGTCGCGGAAGTCGGCCGCCAGCTCGATCGTCAGGCGCAACGGCACCGCGTACTGGTTGTAGTTGCGCAGCTCGATCTCCTCGCGGAGCCCCTGCCGGATGATGCGCCGCCGCGTCACGCTGATCGTCTGCGGCATGATCGTCACGCCGTCGGCGCGCGCCGGGCGCGCGCTGGCGTGGACCTGGCCGAGATAGATCCGCTCGGCGGTGGAACTGAGCAGCGCGTAAGCTTCGCCGTTGACCGTCAGGTTATAGAGGCTCAGGTAGCGGATGTCGCGCAGGTAGAGCCCGGCGCCCGCCTGGGTGGCGGTGATGTTGCCCCGCTCGTTGCAGACGACGAAGACCTCATCTTCCTTGAGCACGACCCGCCCGCCGCGAGCGACCGACATGACCCCTCCGAGTGGTGAGTGACGAGTGACGAGTGACGAGTGGCGGGTGAGCGCAGCGGCTGAGCGGGCAGCGAGAAATCAGCCGTCAGCCTCGCTCTCGATCGCTGATGGCCCATCCCTACTCGTCACTCGTCACTCACCACTCGTCACTCTCACTTCAGCACGTCCCATGCCAGTGCGAGGAGCATCTTGAGCGAGAGGAGCATGCTGCCGATGTCGGTCGACTCGTTGATGTTGTGCGCGCCGCCCTTGCTGGGGTCGGCGTCGGGGTGGCTCGGCAGGTAGCCGTAGATCACCGGCGTCAGGTGGCGCACCAGGCGCGAGTCGGTGAAGCCGACCGTCAGGCTCGGCACGAAGGAGAGGTCGTCGCGGCCGAGCGCCGCCTTCGTCGCGGCGGCGACGGCGTCGGCGAAGCGCTCGCCCTGGTAGGGCGAGGCGTTCGGCCGGGCGGTGTAGACGATCTCGAAGGTGACGCCGTCGAGGCCGGCGAAGAGTTCCGTCAACTGGTCGCGCAGGTAGGCATCGTCCTGGTGTGGCAGCGTGCGGACGTCGCAGGTAATGAGACAACTCTCGGCGACGCTGTTCGACTTCACCCCGGCGTCAATCATCGTCGCGACGAAGGTCATCCGCGTCAGCGCCTTCAGCGTCGAGCCCCAGTTCGGGTTACGGCGCGAGAGGTCGTCGGCGACGCGGTCGACGTTCGCCGGGGTGATGTCGTCGGTCACGCCGTAGAGCGCGGCGAGCGGGCCGATCAGGGCGGGGTCGATGTACCGCTCCGGCTCGTAGGACGCTATCCGCCGCACGACCTCCTGCGCCTTGTAGATCGCGTTGTCGGCGCGCCAGGGCTGCGAGGCGTGGAAGCCGCGCCCCTTGACGGTGACGTGGACCTCCAGTCGCCCCTTCTCGCCGGTGCTGACCAGGTAGGCCAGCCGGCCGTCGGCCGCCTGCACCGCCGCGCCGCCCCCCTCGTTGAGGCCCCAGTCGGCGCGCAACTCCTCGGGGTGGTGCTCAGCCAGCCAGGCGAAGCCGTACTCGCCGCCGGCCTCCTCGTCTGCGCCGGCCGCGAAGATCAGGTCGCCGGCGAGCGCCACGCCGGCGCGCTTGAGGAGGATCAGCGCCATCGCCTCGGCCGCGACGGTCGACTTCATGTCGCCGGAGCCGCGGCCGTAGATGCGCCCCTCGCTGATCTCGCCGCCGAAGGGCGGGTGGACCCACTGGGCCTCGTCCTCGACCGGGACGACGTCGGTGTGGGACATCAGGAGCAACTTCGGCGCGCCGCGCGTGCCGGGCAGGCGCGCGACGAGGTTGCCGCGGTTCGGCGCCGACTCGTAGATCGCGGCGTTGATCCCCTCGGCGGCGAGCTTGCGCTGGAGGAGCTGGGCGGCCGGCGTCTCGTTGCCGGTCGGCATCACGCCGGTGTTGACCGAGGGGATGCGCACCAGGTCCTGGCAGAGCGCGATCAATTCGTCGCGCGCCTCGTCGGCCAGCGCCAGCAGTTCGTCCCGCGTGACCATGCCGGTCCCTCCCTTCGTCGCGTGCCGGTGTGCGCGGGCGCGCCGCCGCGGCGTCCGCACGGTGATCCTATCACGGCGGGAGGCGGAGGCAAGGGCGCGGGCGCGCCGTCAGGCGGCGGCGCCTGCGAAGGCGTAGCGGCGATAGGGGTGCTCGTTCGGCGGCCCGACCGCGACCCACAGCTCGCCCCGCGTCGGCGCGGCGATGAGCGAGGCGAAGGTGATGACGTCGGACCAGGCGGCGTCGCCCGGCATCCGGCAGAGCGTGTCGGGGTGGCCGGCGCGGTCGCGCAGGATGTCCTGCATCGCGGCGACGTCGAGCCGGCCGCGCGCGGCGGCGAGGAGGTCGCGCATGCGCGCCAGCCGCGCCTCGGAGTTGCGGCGCGGCGTCTCGGGCGAGCGCTCCTCCTCGCGGAGCGATGCGGCGACGTAGTGGTTGCTGTGCGCGAGCAGCCCGTCCTCGGGGTCGAGGCGGACATCGCGGGTCGGAGTCGTCTCCAGGTCGGCCGCCGTCCCGTGCGCGTCGAGCATGATGAGGTTGCGCGACGAGGCGCGCGGCACGCCGCGGACCGCGGCGATGGCGTCGTATACGGTCTCCCGCGTCAGCGCGAGGCGGGAGAGGAGATAGCGGGGGTAGCCGACGCGCCAGCCGTCGCAGGTGAGGTAGTTGGCGAAGACGCCGAGGCCGCGGTCGTTGATGCCGATGTAGGAGACCTGGCCGGCCGGGGTCAGCATCAACACGGCCGGGGCGTCGTCCGGCACGAGCTCCAGCACCACGCCGATCTCGCCGTAGAAGGCCGGAAGGTCGGCGTTCTGGCCGATCAGGGGCGCGCCGTCGGCGGTCGCGTCGGCCAGGACGGCGAAGGTGGTGCATTCGTCGCCGGCCTCCGCGAGCGCGCCCGCGGGGAGCGGGGCCGGCGCGGCGGTCGCCGGCACGGCCACCTCGGCGCGCAACTGCAGGAGGTAGGCTTCCGCGAGCGGCAGCCCGGCGCCCTCGGCCACGCCCCAGATCTCCTCGTCGAGGAAGGGCGCGTGCGCGACGACGTAGTCCCGGTAGCGCGCCGCGGCGGCGAAGGCGTCCGCGGGCGCGATGCCGCTCCGCTCGCGCAGGCGCGCCAGCGCCAGCTCGCGATGCCGCCCGATCGACTCGGCGCACGCCTCGCCGAACTGGCGCCCGATCGCCCGATGCGACCCCGCGAAATGGTAGAACGGGAAGGTGCGCGCCTGCTCCGCCATGGCGACCTCGCTCCTCGCTGCATCCCGGCCAATCCTCACGGGCGCCAGCCTACCACCCGCGGGGCCGGGCGTGAAGCGGGCCGGGCCTACGATCAGCCCTCATCCCGACTGTGCCGGGGGCGCTTCGTCGTGCGCGTGACCACGACGACCAGGAGGAGCGTGCTGCTGATGCCGAGCGCGAGCGCGATGATGCCGCCGCGCGAGCGCGAGCCGGGCGGCGGGGGCGTGTCGGGGATCGGGCCGGGCGCCAGCGCCTCGGTGATGGGGAGGTCGTACTGCGGGTCCTGGTAGCAGCCGCCGATGGCGTAGAGGGTGTCGCCGACCGTCGCGACCCCCTCGCCGTGGCGGGTCGTCGGCATCGGCGTGTCGCCGGTCCAGCGGTTGATCGCGGGGTCGTAGACGATGTGGTTCGTGTGCAGGAGCGCGTGGATGCGCCCGTCGAGCACCGCCGCGCCGAAGTTCGACATCGGCACCGTCATCGGTGTGCCGGCCGCCCAGCGGTTGGTCGCGGGGTCGTAGATCTCGACCACCGCGCTGGCCGCGTCGTTGACCCAGCCGCCGAGGGCGAAGATCTTGCCGTTGAGCGGGACCGCCACGAGGTTGTAGCGCGGCGTCGGCAGCGGCGCGGCGGTCGTCCAGTGGTTGGTCGCCGGGTCATAGATGTCCATGTCGTTGACGCCGACGCCGTCGCGGTAGCCGCCGATCGCGTAGATCTTGCCGTCGAGCGCGGTGACGCCGAGGCCGAAGCGGGGCGTCGGCAGCGGGGCGCGCGCCGTCCAGCGGCCGGTCGTCGTATCGAGCGCCTCGACGATGTTGGACACCGACTGCGTATCGGTCGAGCCGCCGATAGCGTAGATCGTCGCGCCGATCGCCGCGGCGCGGAGCGAGGCGCGGCCCTCCGGCATCGCCGGGCCGGCGGCCCACTTCCCCCCGGCCGGGTCGAGGATCTCCACCGAGTCGAGCCGGTTGCCACGGTCGCCGGTCATGCCGCCGATGGCGTAGATGCGCCCATTGACGACGGCGGTGCCGAAGTCGTCGCGCGGCATGTCGAGGTTCGGCCCATTGACCCAGTGGGTCTCCGGCAGGCCGGGGCCCGAGTTCGGCGACGGCAGGACGCCCTGCGTCGCGACCGCGAGGCCCAGCCCGGCCAGGGGGATCAGCAACGCGACCAGGACCAGGAGCCGGGCGCGCGAGGGGGCGGTGAAGCGGGGCAACGTAATCCTCCGGGGCGGGGCGACCTGCCGCATCTACACGACGAAGGACGAACGAGCGCGGTCCGTCCTTCCACGTCATTATCCCGTTTTTCGCGCCGCGGGGCAAAGGTGTCGGGAGTCGGCAGTCGGCAGTCGGCAGTGAGGAGACGGAAGACGGACGAGACGGCTTCCGTAGGCCGATGCGGTCAACGGCAGCACCGCCGGTACTCCCGGCTCCCGACTCCCCGACTCCCGGCTGGTGCTACACTCGCAGCGGAGATTGGCGGCAACCGCGGAAAGAAGGAGGTCGGCACGATGGGCGAGATGATCACCTTCGCGGCGAACGGCGGCACCTGCCCCGGCTACCTGGCGACGGCGAGCGCGGCCGGCGCGCCGGGCGTCGTCGTGATCCAGGAATGGTGGGGGATCAATCACCACATCAAGGATGTCGTCGAGCGCTTCGCCGCGGCCGGCTACACCGCGCTCGCGCCCGACCTCTACCACGGCCGGGTCGTGACCGAGCCGGACGAGGCGGGCAAGGCGATGATGGCTCTCAATATCGGCGAGGCGGCGAAGGACATGCGCGGCGCCATCAACCACCTGCACGAGCAGACCGGCGAGCCGGTCGGGATCGTCGGCTTCTGCATGGGCGGCGCGCTGAGCCTCTTCGCCGCCTGCGACAACCCCGACGCGGTCGGCGCCTGCGTCGACTTCTACGGCGGCCACCCCGCGGTGCAGTACGACCTCGCCGCGCTCCGGGCCCCGGTCCTCGGCTTCTTCGCGGGGGAGGACGACTTCGTCTCGCCCGAGGTCGTCCGCGAACTCGACGCGCAACTCACCGCGCTCGGCAAGGAGCACGAGTTCACCACCTACCAGGGCTGCGACCACGCCTTCTTCAACGACGACCGCCCCGAGGTCTACGACGCCGCCGCCGCGCGCGACACCTGGCAGAAGATGCTCGACTTCTACCGGCAGCACCTGGGCTGAGCGCCGGGCGGCCGGGGGCCAGCGGAGGCACACAGACGCAGCGCGTTGCCGGGCGGCGGGGCCTGTGCTATCGTCGCGGCGCCGCGGGACGTTGCGCCGCGCGCCACCCTACCCGATGAGCGCCCACCGAGGAGGACGGTATGGATACGATCGCCCAGGCCCAGCGGACGAGCAAACTGGTGGTCGACGACATCGCCCACCACCTGCACCCCGTCACCAACCTGCACCAGCACCTCAAGACCGGCCCCCTCATCATGGAGCGCGGCGAGGGCGCGCGCCTGTGGGACACCGAGGGCAAGGAGTACCTGGACGGCTTCGCCGGCCTCTGGAACGTCAACGTCGGCTACGGCCGGCGCGAACTGGCCGAGGCGGCGCGGGACCAGATGGAGCGCCTGGCCTTCTCCCCCACCTTCTACGGCCTCTCCACGCCGCCGACGATCGAGCTGGCCGCCCGGCTCGCCGGGATGCTGCCAGGGCCACTCAACCACGTCAACTTCACCTCGGGCGGCGCCGAGTCGAACGAGACCGCGCTCAAGATCGCGCGCTACTACTGGTCCATCGGCGGCCGGCCGGAGAAGGTCAAGGTCATCTCGCGGCTGATGGGCTACCACGGCATCGCGATGGGCGCGCTCGCCGCCACCGGCATCCCCGCCTACTGGCAGCACTTCGGCCCGCGCATGCCCGGCTTCGTCCACATCAGCGCGCCCTACGACTACCGCAACAACCCCGGGCTCTCCGAGGACGAGTTCGTCGCGCGCCTGGTGGCGGAGTTGGAGGAGACGATCGCGCGCGAGGGCGCCGACACCATCGCCGCGTTCATCGGCGAGCCGGTGCAGGGCGCGGGCGGCGTCGTCGTGCCGCCCGACGGCTACTGGCGAGCCATCGCGCCGGTCCTGAAGCAGCATGAGATCCTCTTGATCGCCGACGAGGTCATCACCGGCTTCGGGCGCACCGGCGTGATGTTCGGGATGCAGCAGTACGACTTCCAGCCCGACATCGTCTCGCTGGCGAAGGGCATCACCTCGGGCTACGTCCCGCTCGGCGGCGTCGCGGTCAGCGACGAGATCTTCAGCCGCATCGCCCAGCCGGACCAGCTCTTCTACCACGGCTTCACCTACTCCGGGCACCCGACCGCCTGCGCCGTGGCGCTGCGCAACATCACGATTCTCGAGGAGGAGAACCTGGCGGCGAACGCCCACGCGCGCGGCGAACAGTTGCTGGCCGGCCTTCGGCGCCTGCTCGACCACCCGCACGTCGGCAACGTCCGCGGCAAGGGCCTGATGGCCTACGCCGAGCTCGTGACCGACAAGGACTCGAAGGCGAAGTACGACCCGTCCTTCAACCTCGGCGGGAAGATCCAGCAGGCCACGCGCAGCCGCGGCCTGATCGTCCGCGCCTCCAACGACGGGGTCGCGGTCGCGCCGCCGCTCGTCATCACCGAGCAGGAGGTCGACGAACTGCTGACCAAGTTGGAAGAGGCGATCCGCGAGGTCTGCGCCTGACTGCGCATGGCGCCGCGCCGAGGATTTCGGCCGCCGGCGCGAAGGCCGGGTGCCACCCTTGCCGCCGCGCCGGGTGAGGATTGAAACGAGTCGCCGGACCGCATCCTGTTCGAGGTCGCCTACATCGGCTTGCAGGCCGCGTAGGAGTCCCGACGGCCCCCCGCCCGGCGCGCCGGGCGGGGGGCTACTGCGCCTGCGCGGTCTTGCTGAATGTCCCGCCGCCTCAGCGGCCGGGCGCGACGCGGTCGCCGGGCGCGAAGGTATCGAGCAGGACGTCGAGCGCGGCGAGCGCGCCGTTCGTCCCCGTCCCGAACGTCGCGCCGCGGCCGTCGAGCGCGACGACCGAGCGCTGCCCGACGACCGTCGCCCCGCCGCCGTCGAGGACGAGCGCGGTCATCTCGCTGACGCCGACGGCGATCGTGTTGTGGTGCGCAGCGGCCAGGCCGTAGAGCCGGCCCCAGCGCTGATCGAGCGTCAGCCGCGGCTCGAAGGCGAAGCCGTGGACGATCCCGAGACCCGGCTGGACGTTCGCGCCGCCGGCCCGGAAGTCGGCGATCGCCAGGTCCTCGACGTTCGTCGCCGTCGGGTCGGGGTTCGCGACGTACCAGTCGCCCATCGCGGCGGTCATCGCCCGGTCGGTCATCACGACCGGCGTATTGGCGAGCGCGTAGCGGACCAGCGCGGCGAAGTTCGGGTCGGCGACCGCGGGCGCCAGCGCCGACTGGTCGCTGCCGATGAAGAGCACACCCGCCGCGCCGGCGAGCCGGCTCGTGTCGAGTTTCGGCGTCTGCGAGGGCGGGCCGTACTTCAGCACGTCCACCGCGTAGTCGGAGCCGGCCCAGCCGGCGGTCGCCAGCCCGTTGGCGTAGTCGGACCCGGCGCTGCGCTGCTGCCCAGAGTTCTTGTCGCCAATGGCGACGACGACGAGGCGGTGCGACGGCGAGACCCGCGCTCGCTCGATAAACGCGCCCAGCGCCGGCCCGGTCCAGTCGAGTGAAACGTCGCCGCCGAGGATCAGCGTCGCGGCCCCCGGCGAGCGGAGCGCTGCGCCGTCCCAGCCGGCTTGGGGCGTGTACGTCAGCGGTGAGCCGGCGACGAGCGGCCGGCGCGTGACCAGGTCGTAGCCGTAGTCGCCGGGCGGGATGATCTGCGTCAGCACGTTGCGCGCCGAGAGGGTCTGCCGCGGCCTGACCCACCGGTACGTGCCGCCCGCGGTCCGCTCGTCGAACACCGCCACCGACGACGCGCCGAAGACACCCGTCAGGAGCGCATCGTCCGTCACGGCCATCCCCGTCCCGTAGTCGGCGGCGATGCCGAGGCGAGAGTCGCCGCCGAAGTGCGCGCCGGAGAGCGCGACGACGTTCAGCAGACGCCCGAAGCGACCGCGCTGGTAGAAGTGCTGGTCGTAGATCGCGCGGTCGGAGCCGAAAACCAGCCCGCGATGCGTGCCGGCGTTGTCCGCCCACCAGACGTCGACCGCGTCGCGCTCCAACCCCGACTCCGGGCCGTTGCTGCCGGTGAAGCCGGCGATCATCGTGTGCGACTCGACCGCCGCGCCCGCGCTGGTGCCGCCGAAGACGACGCCGCGGCTGTAGGCGCGCTGCATCGCCGCCTCGGTCGGCGTCCCGGCCAGCACCTCCATCGCGACATCCTGGTCGCCGCCGAGGATGAACGCGCCGTCGGTCGCCGGGTCGTAGAAGGCGGCGCTGTTGGCCAGGTTCTCCGCGTCGGCGCGATCGAAGAGGAGCAGCAGCGTCGCCGTGCAGCCCTGCGCGAAGACGGCGCGGTCGACCACGGCATTGCAGGCCGCCGCGACTTGCTGCGTCCGGTCGGTCGCCAGTTTGATGTTCTTGTCGCGCTCCTTGGGCGAGTCGCCGTAGGACGACGGGACGACCAGGATGTCCACCGTCGCCCCCGAGGCGTGCGCCGCCACGGCGCGGGCGAACCCTTCGAGCGACGCCTCGGTGTAGCCGCCGCCGACCGGGACGAGCGTGCTCACCGGCTGCGCCGCCGCGAGCAGCGGCATGGCCAGCGCCACGAGGCCGACCAGCGTCGCGATGCCGCCCCCGGTCAGCCGACGAACCCCACACATTCCTCGCATACTCCCCCTCTCCATTGCGCCTGCCATCCCGCGGGATGGGCCGGAGGCGGCATTATACACGCATCTACGAGCGATGAGTGACGAGTGACGAGTGACGAGTGACGAGTGACGAGGGGACGGGTGGAGACGGCGTGGTGTGGGGAGGGGGCTGGGCGGCCGCGGCTTGAGCCGCCAGCCCGCCCCTCGCCCTCACCTCCACTCATCGCTCGTCACTCGTCACTCGTCACTCGTCACCCGCCCCGGTGCTATCATTGCGGGGGACGGCGCCCGCGGCCGCGGGGCGGCCCGGCGGGCCGAGGGACAGGAGGGGAGCATGACGACCGGAGCGACCGGCGAGGAGACCCGCGTCGAGCGCGACTCGCTCGGCGAGTTGCGCGTGCCGGCGAGCGCCTACTACGGCGTGCAGACGATGCGCGCGCACGAGAATTTCCCGATCAGCGACTTGCGCTTCCCGCGCCGCTTCATCCGCGCCATCGCGCAGATCAAGGGCGCGGCGGCCGAGGTGAACATGGCGCTCGGCCTCCTCGACGAGCGCACCGGCCGGGCGATCGTCCAGGCCGCGCGCGAGGTGGCCGACGGCGCGCTCGACGACCAGTTCGTCCTCGACATCTTCCAGACCGGCTCGGGCACCTCGACTAACATGAACGCCAACGAGGTGATCGCCTCGCGCGCCAACGAGCTCCTCGGCGGCCGGCGCGGCGACAAGAGCCCGGTCCACCCCAACGACAGCGTCAACATGGGGCAGTCGAGCAACGACGTGATCCCCACCGCGATCCACCTCGCCGCGCTCGCCGGCATCCACGACGACCTGCGCCCCGCCCTGCGGCGGCTGGAGGCCGCGCTGCGCGCGAAGGCCGACGAGTTCATGCCGGTGGTCAAGACCGGGCGGACGCACCTGCAGGACGCCACGCCGATCCGGCTCGGCCAGGAGTTCCTGGGCTACGCCGGGCAGATCGAGCGCGGGCTGCGCCGCCTCGACTACGCCGTGAGCGAGCTGCGCGAGGTCGCGCTCGGCGGCACGGCGGTCGGCACCGGCATCAACACGCACCCGGAATTCGCCGCGCGCGTCTGCGCGCTCCTGAGCGAGTGGAACGGGTTCGAGGTCGTCGAGTCGACCAACCACTTCCAGGCGCAGAGCACGATCGACGGCGTGGTCGCCGCCAGTGGCGCGCTCAAGACGATCGCCGTCAGCCTCCTCAAGATCGCCAACGACATCCGCTGGCTCGGCTCCGGCCCGCGCGCCGGCCTCGGCGAGCTCGAGGTGCCCGCGGTGCAGCCCGGCTCCTCGATCATGCCCGGCAAGGTCAACCCGGTGATCGCCGAGGCGGTGACGATGGTCGCGGCGCAGGTCATCGGCAACGACGCGACGATCGTCACCGCCGGGCAGTCGGGTAACTTCGAACTGAACGTGATGCTGCCGGTCGCCGCCTACAACCTCCTCCAGTCGATCGCCATCCTGGCGACCTCGACGGCGAACTTCGCGGCCCAGTGCGTCGAGGGGCTGAAGGCGACGGCGCGCGGGCCGGAGATGGTCGAGAAGGGGCTGATGATCGGCACCGCGCTCGCCCCGCGCATCGGCTACGACGCCGCCGCCGAGATCGCCAAGGCCGCCGCGAAGAGCGGGCGCACGATCCGCGAGGTCGCGCGCGAGCGCACCGACCTGACCGACGCCGAACTCGACGAGATCCTCGACCCGGCCGGGATGACCGAGCCCGGCGCGAGCCACGGCCCGGCGGGCGGGTGAGGCGAAGTACGAAGTACGAATGACGAAGTACGAATGACGAATGCGCGGGGTGAAGGCTCAGCGCGCGACGGTGCGCTGCTCACTTCCGACTCCCGACTCCCGACTCCCGACTGCGCGGCCCGGCTGGCGGAGTTGGGGGCGGGGGAGCCGGGGGTTCGGGCGGCGGCGCTGACGTGGCTGGGGCGGCACGCGCCGGGGGCGCTGGCGGCGGCGCACGCGGGGCTGCTGACGGACCCGGCGGCGGAGGTGCGCGAGGCGGCCGCGGTGGCGTTCCGCGTGTCGGCCGACCCCGCGCTCGTCAACGGCGCGCGCCTGGCGCTGCGCGACCTGCTGCTGGGCGACCGCGACGAGCGCCGCGCGGGCCTGCGCGCGGCGGCGGAATTGGCGAACCCCTACACCGCCCCGCGCCTCCTGCCCTTCCTGGCCGACCCCGACCCGGAGACGCGCCGCCTGACGCTGCTGGCGCTCGCCGCGCCGCCGCCGGGCTTCGTCGCACCCCGCCTGCTGTGCGACGCCGCCGCGACCGGCCTGGCCGACCCCGACGCGGGCGTGCGTGCCGCCGCCGCGCGGCTGCGGGACGCCGTGGGGCGTGGAGCGTAGGGCGTGATAGTCAGGGCCGTCCATTATGAGAGCATGGCAGCCCACGTATCGGACACGCTCTCACGCTCTCACGCCCTCACGCCGACAGGGGGGATGATGCCGGAACTGCCGGAAGTCGAGACGGTGCGCCGCATCCTGGAGCGGGCGGCGGTGGGACGCACGATCACCGGCGTGCGCTGCACGCGGCCGAAGCTGGTCGAGGCGCTGGCGGACGGGCTGGCGCTGGAGCAATTGGTCGGCGCGCGGGTGAAGGGGGTCGGGCGGCGCGCCAAGTACCTGACGCTGCGCTTCGACCGCGACCCCCAGGCGGTGCTCCACCTGCGGATGACCGGGCAGGTCGCCGCCATCGCGCCGGGCGGCGCGCGGGAGGTCGCCGGCCACCCGGTCCCGGCCTACGACGCCCCGCTGCCCGCGCCGACGACCCACCTGACGCTCGACCTCGACGACGGCACGACGGTCTACCTGCAGGACCCGCGCCACTTCGCCCGCCTCACGCTCCTGCCCGCCGCCGCCCTCGACGCCTACCTGGCCGACCGCGATCTCGGCCCCGAGCCGTTCGACCCGGACCTGACTGTGAACGCGCTGGCGGACAAGTTGCGCGCGCGGAGCCGGGCCAGGCTGAAGCCGCTGCTGCTCGACCAGTCGTTCGTTTCGGGCCTCGGCAACATCTACGCCGACGAGGCGCTGCACCACGCCCGCCTGCACCCCGAGCGCACGGCCGGCAGCCTGTCGCCGGAGGAGATCGCGCGGCTGCACGCGGCGATGCGCGCCGTGCTGGAAGAAGCCCTCCCGATCGGCGGGGCGCGCATCGCGCACGGCAAGGCCACGCCGGTCAACGGCTTCCCGCGCGTCCACGCCCGCGAGGGCGAGCCCTGCCCCGACTGCGGCGACACGGTCGTCAAGTACACCCTCGCCGGCCGCGGCACCTACTACTGCCCTACCTGCCAGCCCCCACCCGACGATTGACACCCGCCCTGACCGCAACGCGCAATCTGCAATCTTGAATCTGCAATCTGCTATCGGTGAGGACGGCCCATGCGCGCCTTTCATTACGTCAAGAGCGACGGGCTCGGCAACGACTACCTGGTGATCGAGCCGGGCCGGTTGCCGGAGGG
This sequence comes from Thermomicrobiales bacterium, assembly GCA_035708265.1. Classification (GTDB taxonomy): domain Bacteria; phylum Chloroflexota; class Chloroflexia; order Thermomicrobiales; family CADCWN01; genus DASSSV01. Next base: position 43,539 of record DASSSV010000180.1, read on the forward strand.
CGTCGCGCTCACGCCCGCCACCGTCCGCCTCATCTGCGACCGGCACCGCGGGATCGGCGGGGACGGCGTGCTGGAGCCGCGTCCGGCATGGGGTGGCGGCGACTTCGGGCTGCGCATCTGGAACCCGGACGGCGGCGAGGCGGAGAAGAGCGGCAACGGCCTCCGCATCTTCGCCAAGTACCTCTACGAGCACGGCCACACGGCGGCGACGCGCTTCGCCGTCGCCACGCCGGGCGGCGTCGCGGGCTGCGAGCTGTGGCTCGACGGGGCGACGAGGCGGGTCGCGGAGGTCACGGTCGAGATGGGTACCCCGGTATTCGCCCCGCTCGACCGGCTGGTCGTGGACGGTGCGGAGCTGGCCGTGACGGTCCTCTCGGTCGGCAATCCGCATTGCGTCGTCGTCGTGCCGGACCTCGGCGCGGTGGACCTGGCGCGGCTCGGCCCGGCGATCGAGCGCCACCCGGCCTTCCCGACGCGCACGAACGTCCAGTTCGCCCAGCCGGTCGGCGCCGATCGCGTCCGCGCGCTGATCTGGGAGCGGGGCGCGGGCGAGACACTGGCGTCGGGGTCGAGCAGTTGCGCGGTCGCCGCCGCCTGCCACCGGCTCGACCTGACCGGCCGGGCGGTCACAGTCGAGATGCCCGGCGGCGACCTGCGGGTGCGGCTCGACGAGCGCGACCACCTCTGGCTGACCGGCCCGGTCGAGGAGGTCGCTCAAGGCGTCTTCAGCCCCGACCTCATCGCGCGCCTCCGCGCGGCGAGCGGCGCCGCGTAGCCCGCCGGGGGCTGCGGGCGGGGTGGCAGGGAAGTTGCGGCAATCGGCTCCGGGCGGTGTCATGCGCCGCCCGATCGCAACACGGGAGAGGAGGCGCCGCGATGGAAAGCACCCCGCACGAACCCGGCGAAATCGTCGAAGTGCTCAGGCCGGACGGCCCCCTGGTGCGAGAGGAGTCGCGTGCGCTCGCGACCCCCGCGGACATGGCCGTCGCGCGGGCGGTCGACGGCGTGATCGGCGGGCAACCCGCCACGATGGCGGACGCGGCGCTCGGCCGCACGGCTTCGGGCCGCGCCGGCGGCGAGGGCGACCTGCGCGACCGGGGCAACGGCTCCGGCTCCGCGGGCGAGACGCCGACCGACGCCGACTTCGGCCTCTCGCGTCGCCGCCCCGCGCCACCCGACGCCGGGCCCGGCGCCTGAAGGCACGCCTGAAGACGCCTCACGGCGCCACGAAGGCCGCCTGCGCGGCCTCATCCCAGCCCAGCCGCATTGGCGGTGGGATGATGGGGCGGTAGGGGCGACGCGGCGCGTCGCCCGGTTCACGCGGGCACCCGCGATGCGGCCCAGTCCCCCA